>NZ_JBFUMN010000035.1:0-55078 GCF_054049335.1 Roseateles sp. P5_E1 | reverse complement strand
AGATCTTCCCGCCCGGCACCGAGGGCCTGGGCTATGCCGCCAGCCAGTTCCTGAACGCCATGGTCGACGTGACCAGCCGCCCCAACGACCCCTCGGCGCGCCAGGTCGCCCTGGGCCGGGCCAACGAGCTGGCCGTGCGCTTCTCCAACGCCGGCCAGCAGGTCACCGATCTGCAGGCCGGCGTCGTCAGCGACCTCAAGGCCAACGTCGTCGTCGTCAATCAGCTCGCGCAGCAGATCGCCAACATCAACGACCAGATTTCCAAGACCCGCGGCAGCGGCCACACACCCAACGACCTGATGGACCAGCGCGAACGGCTGATCTCGCAGCTCGGTGAGCATGTGGCGGTGACGACACTGGCCGCCGACGACGACACCGTCGGCGTCTTCATCGGCGGCGGCCAGCGCCTTGTGCTCGGCAACCAGGCCTCGTCGCTGCAGGTCTCGGCCGACGCCTACGACCCGCTGCGCGCCGTGGTGTCCCTGAACGAAGGCGGCCAGAGCCGGCCGCTGGACGAAAGCGTGCTGACCGGCGGCTCGATGACCGCGCTGCTGAGCTTCCAGAACAAGGATCTGCAGGACGCCAAGAACCTGCTGGGCCAGCTCGCAGCCGCCATCGGCACGCGCGTCAACGACCAGAACGCCCTCGGCCTGGACCTGTCCAACCCGCCCGGCAAGGGTGCCGCCATCTTCAGCGTCGCCGTACCCAACGTGCTGCCAGCGGCCAGCAACCAGCGCAACCCCGGCGGCGGCTTCACCAACGGCGTCGCGGCCAGCATCGTCGACGCCAGCCAGCTGCAGGCCAGCAGCTACAAACTGAGCTCCAGCACGTCCGGCAGCTATGAGCTGACGCGCCTGTCCGACGGGCTGGTGCGCACCGTCAACGACGGCGACACCATCGATGGCTTCAAGATCGTCTTCACCCCTGCAGCGCCGGCCGCAGGTGAGAGCTTCCTCATCGAGCCCGTGGGTTCCGCCGCCGTCAACATGAAGCGCGTGCTGGACGCCCCCACGGGCATCGCCGCCGCGTCGCCGCTGACCGCTTCCACGAACGTCAACAACACCGGCACCCTCAGCGTCGACAGCATCTACGCGGTCAACCAGAACTTCGACCCGACCACGGCGCCCATGACCCTGCAGTTCGGTGCGCCCGATCCGGCCAACGCCAACAATGTGCAGTACACGCTGACGTTGGCCAACGGCAGCGTGCTCAGCGGCATCTGGAGCTCGGGCCAGCCCATCGGCAACCAACCCGCCGCCGGCATCGACCTCGGCTTCGAGCTGCGCACCAACGGCGTGCCGCGCAGCGGCGACAAGATCGCCATCGACCCGACGACCTACACCGCCACGAACAACGGCAACGCCAAGGCCTTCCTCAACATCCAGAGCGAAACCTTCGTCGGCCGCCAGGTGCTGGCTGGCGGCGGCTTCACGCCGGGTTCGACCATCAACGACACCTATGCCGCGGCGATGAGCGACATCGGCGCGCGCGTGCAGAGCGCCAACTACCTGTCCGACGTGTCCACCAGCGTCGCCGGCGATGCCGAGACCAGCCGCGCCGGCCAGGCCGGCGTCAACCTCGACGAGGAAGCCTCGCGGCTGATGCAGTTCCAGCAGGGCTACCAGGCCGCCGCCAAGGTGCTGCAGACAGCCCAGACCCTGTTCGACGAACTGATGCGAATTGCGCAGAGGTAATCCATGAGACTCGCTACCGCCAACCTCTTCGACGCGTCCATCGCCAATCTGCAACGCCGGCAGAACGCGATGCAGACCCAGCAAGAGCAGCTGACCTCGGGCAAGCGCATCGCCCTGGCCAGCGACGACCCCACCGGCGCTGCGCGCGCCGAGCGGGCTCTGGCCTCCATCGGCCGCGTCGAGGCCAACCAGCGTGCACTGGAGGCCAGCCGCAACAGCATGACCCTGGGCGAATCGGCCCTGGGCGACGCCAACGAGCTGCTGCAGCAGGCCCGTGAAACCATGGTTTCGGCTGGCAATGCCAGCTATTCCGACGCCGAACGCCAGGGGCTGGCCACCAAGCTCAAGGGCATCCGCGACCAGTTGCTGGCCATCGCCAACCGGCCCGACGGCTCCGGCGGCTACATCTTCTCCGGCCAGGGCGCCTCCACCCCACCCTTCCTGGATCAAGCCGGCGGCGTCAGCTACATCGGCGTGCCCGGCAACATCCAGACCGGCAACCTCGACAACTTCCAGCTGACCATCGATGGCCGCGCCTCCTGGGAGCAGGCGGGCAGTGGCAATGGCTCCTTCGAGACGGCGCCGCGCACGCTGACCACCGACCCCACGACCGGCAAGTCCGTCGTGCAGTTGATCGACCCCGCCACCGGCGGCCCGCTGGTCAATGGCATCACCGGCAACGTGGCTTCGGGATGGATCGACAGCGGCCGCACCATCGACCCCAAGCTGCTGACCGGCCATAACTACCGTGTCGACATCGCCGGGGCCACGCCCTCGCAAACCTACACGCTGACCGACACCGACCTCGGCAGCGTCGTCTCCAGCGGCAGCTTCAAGCCGGGCCAGGCCATCACGGGCGACGGCATGGCCTTCACCGTTTCAGGCACGCCGGTCGACGGCGACGCCTTCGCCATCGCCGGCTCCAAAAACGGCCTCAAGGTCTTCGACGTCATCGACAAGGCCATCGCCGACCTCAACACCACGCAGCGCACTCCCACGCAGGTGACCCAGGCCAACACCACCAGCATCCGCGACATCGACGCCGTCATGGGCAATATGCAGAGCATGCGCAGCCAGGTGGGCGAACGGCTGAACAACCTCGACGGCACCGAAAGCCGCCTGGCCGCCTTGAAGCAGTACAGCGCCGAGGAAAAGAGCGCAGCCGAGGATCTGGACATGGTGCAAGGCATTTCCGACTTCCAGAACCAGCAGACCGGCTACGAAACGGCGCTCAAGACCTATGCCATGGTCCAGCGCATGACGCTGTTCCAGTACATCCAGGGCTAGGCACGCCCCGCTGCACATGATTTCAGGACGGCGCCGCGCCGTCGGCTGCCATCTCTGGTGTGGCGCCACCGGGAATGAATTCGGTCACGAATCGTCCCGGTAGGGCGGCGGCGCTCGTGGCAGACTGCCGCATTCACCGCCAGCCCAGCGCCGCGCCATGTCCGACAACTCTCCCGCCGCTCTCGATCGCGCAATCCTGCCCGGTGTTGCCCTGGGCTATGCCCCCGTCATCGACCGCCAGCGCAACATCGCCGGCACACGGTTGACGCTGGTGCCGCTTCGCGCCGATGCCAGGACCGATCACGCCGAGCTGCTGGCCGCGCTGGCCGCGACCTGGCCCCAGGGCGGCGCCGTCATCAGCGCCCAGGGCGAAGCCCTGCTGGCCGCCCTGCTGGCCCAGCCGCCGGCCGAGCCGACCCAGATCGAGGTGCCGGCCTTCATCGCCGCTGATGCCGCGCACGGCGACGCCATCGCCGCGTTGAAGGCGGCTGGCCACAGGGGCCTGCTCAAGGGCCTGCCCAATGCACCGCTGCCGGCCGCCGTCGGCGCCGCCTTCAGGCAGGTGGTGCTGGAGCCCGGCCAGGCCGCGCCGGCCGGCGTTGCCGTCGTGCATGCCGGCGTGCGTGGCGCCGACGCTATCGACGCCAGCTTCAAGGCCGGCGCCGAAATCGTCATCGGCTGGCCCATGGACGGCCCTTACGAAGCGACCGCCGGCGCCGCCAAGACTGAGATCGCGGCCGACCTGCAGGTCATCATGGAGCTCATTTCACGCGTCGACGAAGGCGAGGACGTCGAGCGCCTGGAGCAGACCTTGAAGCGCGACCCCAGCCTGGCCTTCAAGCTGCTGCGCTACATGAACTCGGCCGCCTTCGGCCTGCCGGTCGAGGTGTCGAGCTTCCGTCACGCCATCATGCTGCTCGGCTATGCGCGCCTGAAACGCTGGCTGGCCCTGCTGCTGACGACGGCCAGCAAGGACCACAGCATGCGCCCCATCATGTTCGGCGCCGTGCGCCGCGGCCTGCTGATGGAGGAATTTGCCGCCAGCATCGAAGACCGCGAGCAGCGCGACGAGATGTTCATCTGTGGCCTGTTCTCGCTGCTGGACCACATGCTCAAGGCGCCGTTCGAGAAGCTGCTGCAAAGCATTCCCGTGCCCGAGCGTGTGCGCCAGGCCCTGGTGGACGACAGCGGCCCCTTCCACCCCTATCTGGAGCTGGTGCGCGCCATCGAATCCGAGAGCGTGTTCGACTACCGCGAACGCGCTGACGCGCTGATGCTCGGCGCCGGCGAGATCAACGCCTGCGTGCTGCGGGCCTTGCACAAGGCCACCCAGCTCGAATGAGCAAGGCGCCATTGCGGATCATCGGCTCGCCAGGCTGAGCCATGTTCGGCCCGCCCGCCTCCACTGCCCTGCTCGACCTCGTCGGCGACCCGGTGCTGACGCTACGGGCGGATCTGTCCGCACTGCGCGCCAATCCAGCGGCGCGCGAATGGCTGGGCGCCGACGCCGCCGAGGGCTGGCGGCTGCTTCGCCATGCCGCCGGAGCGCGGCTGGAAAGCTGGCTGCGCGAGGCCGCCCATGCCATCGACGCCGGTCGCGCGCCGCCACTTGCGCCACCGCTCAAGCTCGCCGACGGCCAGCGCGCCACGCTGCACCTGCTGCGCGAACGACCCAACTGGGTGCTGCATGCGCGCCTCAGCGCAGCCGACCCTGGCGAGCCACCGCTGGCCGAATGGCTGGCCCTGCTGCCCCTGCCGGCCCTGCTGGCCGATGCCGCCAGCGGCACGCTGCTGCGCCACAACGCCGCTTTTGCCGGCCTCTACGCCGGCGCCCCCCGCCACCTGAACGACCTGCCCGATCTGCTGCAGGCCCTGCTGGGTTGGCACCGCGGCACGCCGCTGCCGGCACTGACGGCGCAGCGCCCGCAGGACGGGCCGCTGATCACCGAGGCCGAGTACATCGACCCGCAGGGCCAGCACCGCTGGCTGCAGGCGCGGCTGCGCCTGTGGCGCCATGCCGGCCGCGCCCTGCTGCTGGCCGTGCTGGAAGACCACAGCACGCTGCATGAGCGCGACCTTGCCCACCAGCAGCTCGACGCGCTGATGGACACCGCCGCGGTGGGCCTGGCCACCTTCCAGCCCGAAGCCGGCTGGCTCAAGGCCCACCGCAAAGGCTCGCCCTTCAAGACCGGCAGCAAACAGCCAGGTGGCACGACAGGTACGGCCGGCTCGCTGCAGGGCATCAGCCGCGAGATCGTCGAGCCCGCCTCCCTGCCCGAATTCGAACGCCTGCAGCGTGCGCTGAAAAAGGGCGACGCCGTCGAGGTGCGCTATGCCGTGCGCCACCCCGAGCTCGGCCGGCGTTGGCTGCTGACCCGCGTCGCGCCTGGCCTGCTGGCTGGCGGGCGGCGCTCCACCTCGGTCGTCACGCTCGACGTGACGGCCCAGGCCCAGGCCGAGAACGCGCTGCTGCTGCGTGCCGAGAGCGAACGCGCCGTGCTGGACTCCGTGCTGGTCGGCATCGTCACCGTCGGGCCTGACGGCATCGAGTGGATGAACCGCTCCGCGCGCCGCATGTTCGGCTGCGAACTCGAGGACGTGCAGGGCCAGCCCATGGGCGTGCTGGCGCCGGAGGATGACGAGCACGCCTTTCACACGGAGCCCGGCGCCGATGTGTTCGAGTGCCGGCTGCGCGGCCGCGACGGGCGCGAGTTCTGGGTCATCGGCAATGCGGTGCAGACGCAGCGAGAGGATGGCCCCGGCAAAGTCACTCAGCAGCTGACCTATGCCCTGCTGGACATCGACCGCCGCCGCCAGGCCGAGGCCCAGAGCCGGCTGGCCCAGGCATCGCTGGCCCGCATCATCGAAGGTGCGCCACTGGCCATCACGCTGCATGAGGCGCAGAGCCTGCGCATCGTCAAGCTCAACCACGCCGCCGCCACGCTCGCCGGCAGGCCCGAGGCCGCGATGCTGGGCGGCACGCCGGCGCAGCTCTTCGGCGACGAGCAGGGGGCGCAGGTGGTCGCCGACATGCGCGAGGCCCTGGAATCCCAGACCGTCGTCCAGCGGGAATACCACGTGCCGGCCGGCAACTCGACGCGCATCTGGGACGCGCGGCTGCTGCACCTGGCCGGTGTCGGCGGCGACGACACGCCCGAACTGCTGCTGCTCGTGGCCAGCGACGTCACCGAGCAGCGCGCCGCCGAGCAGGCCAGGCTGCAGGCCGCCATCTCGCAGCGCGAGCTGTTGGTGCGCGAGGTGCACCACCGCATCAAGAACAACCTGCAGGGCGTGGCCGGCCTGCTGCAGCAGATCGCCGTGCGCCGCCCCGAGGTGGCCGGGGTGCTGAAGGAGGCCGTGGGCCAGGTGCAGGCCATCGCCCAGGTCTATGGCCTGCAGGTCGGCGCCTCCGGGCCGCTGGTGCTCAAGCGGGTGTTCGACGCCATCGTCGGCTCGGTGCAGCGCATGCAGGGCCGCGTCATCACCACGGCCGCCGAGGGCGGCGCGCTGATGGAGGACTGGTGCCTGCCCGAGGCCGAGGCCATCCCGATCGCGCTCAGCCTCAACGAGCTGCTCGGCAATGCGCTGCGGCACAGCAACGGCGCCCAGGTGCGCTGCCAGCTCATCTGCGACATGGCCGGCATCACCGTCGAGATCGCCAACCCCGGCCGCCTGCCCGAAGGCTTTGCGCTGCAGAACGTCAAGAGCGGCGTGTCGGGCCTGGGCCTGGTGCGCGCCCTGCTGCCGCGGCGCAGCGCCATCCTGAGCCTGGAACAGCAAGGCGACGATGTCGTCTGCCGGCTGGAACTGATTCCACCGAGCGTGGTTCACAATCCGGCCATAAAACCAAGTTCTGGATAGAGGGGCACGGTGAGCAAGGGCAAGATCCTGGTCGTCGATGACGACCGTCTGGTACTGGCGACGCTGAGCTATGGGCTCACGCAGGCCGGCTTCGAGGTCATCGACGCCGACAACGGCGACGATGCCATCCTGCTCGCCCGCGAGCACCGGCCCGAACTGGCCCTGCTGGACATCCGCATGGAAGGCCTGACCGGCTTCGATGTGGCCGCCTATCTGCGCGAATTCCTGCAGACACCCTTCATGTTCCTGTCCGCCTTCACCGACGAGGCGACAGTGGCGAAGGTCAAGGAGCTGGGCGCCGTTGCCTACCTCGTCAAGCCGCTGGACATCTCGCAAATCGTGCCCGCCGTCGAGGCCGCTTTTGCACGTTCAACCACGCGTTCGACGCCCCCCGTCGCCACCTCAGCCCCGGCGGCACCGGCCGCCATGGCCCAGGCTTTCGAGGCCCCCTCGGAATTGCCGTCCATGGACGTGACGGCCCTGGCCGTCGGCGTGTTGATGCACCGCTATTCCCTGCCACGCGACGAGGCGCTCGCCCGCCTGATGAGCCTGGCCTCCGCCGATGGCCACAGCCTGCCCGAGCAGGCACGGCGTGTCGTGGATGCGCTGGAGCTGCTGGCGCGCCCGGGCCAGAAGTGAGCCCCTCGTCCAAGGAATACCTTGGCCGGTCCCCCAGGGGGACGGCGATGCTTGCCGGATCGACCGGCAAGCACATCGCCTAAGGCGGGCCGGCTAGGGAGCGGCCCGGCGCTCGGCCCGCAAAGCAATGGGCGTCAGCCCAAAGTGAAATAAAAACGCGAGCCCTCGCCCACGGCGGATTCGGCCCAGATGTCGCCACCATGGCGGCGAACGATGCGCCGCACCAGGGCCAGGCCGACACCGGTGCCCTGGAAGTCGCTGGCGCTGTGCAGGCGCTGGAAGACGCCGAACAGGCGCTCGGCAAAGCGCATGTCGAAGCCGGCACCGTTGTCCGACACGACGAAGACGCGCCGCCCGCCCTGCTGCACGCTGCCAAAGCCGATCTGCGTGCACTCGACCTTGCCGCTGTACTTCCAGGCGTTGCCCAGCAGGTTCTCCAGCACCATGCGCAGCAGCGTCGGGTCGCCCTGCACCGTCAGGCCCGGTTCGATGTCCAGCACCAGCTCGCGCTGCGGCGCCCCGCGCTTGATCTCTTCCATCACATAGCCGGCCTGTTGCGACAGGTTGACAGGCTGGCACGCCAGTGGCCGCGTCGACAGCTGGGAGAGCGACAGCAGCGCGTCGATCATGCTGTTCATGCGCGCGGCAGCGCTCATGACGCGGTCGAGGTGGTCATTGCCGACGCGATCCAGCCGCGCGCCGTAGTCTTCCTTGAGGATGCGCGCAAAGCCCTCGACGACGCGCAGCGGCGCACGCAGATCGTGGGAGACCGTGTAGCTGAAGGACTCGTGTTCGGCGGCCAGGTCGGCGGCATGCGCCGGCTGTGGCGCTGGCGTCGCCTCGGCGGGCTCGTCGGGGCGGGCCGTGCCCAGGTAACCAGCGAAATGGCCGTGCGAGTCGATACAGGGCAGGCCGCGCAGCCGCCAGGCGGTGCTGCCATCGGCAGCGGCGAGCTGCAAGTCGACAAAGGGCTGGTGGGCACCGAGGCGCTCGCGCAATTGGGCGGCCGGCTCGGCAACCTCGAAGCGCTCCCACAGCTGCTGGGTGCTGGCGCCCGCACCCACCCAGCTCGATGACGGCGCGCCCTGCGGCGCCTGCCAGCGCACCAGGCGGTGCTCGGCATCGGTGGCCCATTGCCAGTCACGCTGCAGCTGGGCCTGCATCAGCAGCTGCTGGCGCACTTCGCGCAGGGGCTCGGCCAGGCGCTGGCGCGTCAGCCGCACGCCGGCATGCCAGCCCAACGCAGCCGCAACCAGCAGCAGGACGCCGGTGAAGAATGCCGTCAGCACCAGGGCCGCGTGCACGAGGCCAACCTCGCCGCCCCAGACCCGCATCAACGCCAGCACCACCAGGCCGCCCAGTACCAGCATCAAGATGGAGACCGTGGCCAGGGTCAGCATCAGCAGCCGCATCGGCAGTCGTCGCTCCTGGCGGCGCGAGATGAGCGCGCTGTCGTCGCTGAGGCTGTTCATGCGCTTCATTGTAGGCAGCGCTTCCCCAGCAACAGGGCCTGGGCATGCCCGGCGTCGCCCGATGTCAATAACCACAGCGCAGCCGGCCGAAAGTGTGCATTCCTTCGCGTTTGGCCCCCCTCCCACCCGAGATACATTTAGGCGTGCCGAGTCCCTGACCCGCAGACCAGTCCATGACCGCCTCACAGCCCGCAGCCCTGCTCGATCCCGAGGCGATTCGTCGCCTGCGGGAACTCGACCCGAGCGGCGGCAACAAGCTGCTGGAACGCGTCGTGGCGGCGTTCTCCAACTCACTGGACCGTTTGCTGCCCGACCTCGCCCGCGCCCGTGAAGGCGCTACACCTGACCTCGCCGTCGTGCGCCATGTCAGCCACACGCTGAAATCCTCGTCGGCGAGCCTGGGCGCCATGGCACTGTCTGCGCGCTGCGCCGACATCGAAACCATGGTGCGCGATGGCCGCGTGGACGGCCTTTCCGAGCAGTTGGACGCTATGCTCCAAGACATCCAACAGGTACGCGCGGCGTTGGCCGCGCTGCTCTAAGAGAAGCATGCTGCCTACCGGTCAAGCCCTCGACGACCTCCCGCCGCGCCCGCGCGTGCTGCTGGTGGACGATGACGAGGTCAATCTGCTGTTGACCGCCGCCGCGCTGCGCGAGCGCGGCTTTGAAGTCACCGAAGCGCCCAGTGGCAGCGAGGCCCTGGGCCTGCTGTCCACGCGCACGCCCGACGTCGTCGTGCTGGACGCGCTGATGCCCGAGCTCGACGGCTTCGAAACCTGCTCGCTGCTGCGCGCCACACCCGGCTTCGAATCCCTGCCCGTGCTGATGCTGACCGGCCTGGACGATGAAGCCTCCATCAACCGCGCCTACCAGGCCGGCGCGACCGACTTCTTCGTCAAGTCGCCGCAATGGAGCCTGCTCGACGGCCGGCTGCGCTATCTGCTGCGCAGCTCGCGCACCCGGCTTGAGCTGGAGCGCAGCAAGGCCAAGCTGGCGCGCGCCCAGGATCTGGCCCGCATGGGCAGCTTCGAATGGTGGCGCGACACGGCCGCCAGCTTCGCCATTTCCGCCGAGGGCCTGCGCGTCTTCGGCCGCGGCCCACAGGACCGGCTGGACTTCATCGGCGTCATGCGCATGGTGCCGGCGGACGACCGCCATGTCTTCCTGCGCCTGCTGCGCGACGTCATCGCCCACACCTCGGTGCTGGTCACCGACCTGCCACTGACCCTGCCCGATGGCCGCCAGCGCGTCGTCCACATCGAGGCCGAGCCCGAATTCAATGAACAGGGCGGTGTCAACGGCTACACCGGCATCCTGCAGGACGTGACCGACCGTCGCCAGGCCGAGGACCGCATCCGCCAGCTCGCCCATTTCGACGCGCTGACCGGCCTGCCGAATCGTCGCCAGCTGATCTACCGTGTCGAGCGCGCGATCGAGAGCGCGCGCCGCGGCGGCCACGAGGTTGGCCTGCTGCTGATCGACCTGGACCGCTTCAAGGTCATCAACSACACCCTGGGCCACGCCGCCGGCGACGAGCTCCTCGTCGAGGTCGGCCGTCGCCTGCGCAGCTGCGTGCGCCATTCCGACCAGATTCTGGAAGGCGTGCTCGACGGCCTGGGCAACCGCAGCCACCGCGGCCTGGAGGCCGTGGGCCGCCTGGGCGGTGACGAGTTTGTCGCCCTGCTGCCCGAGGTGGCCGACGAACGCGATGCCGAACGGGTCGCCCAGCGCGTGCTGGACGCCCTGCGCGAGCCCATCTTCGTCGGCGGCCAGGAATGCTTCGTCACGGCCAGCGTCGGCATTGCGCTGTACCCGCGCGACGGCCAGACCATGGCCGACCTGCTGCGCAATTCCGACGTGGCCATGTACGCGGTCAAGAGCCAGGGCCGCAATGCCTCGGCCGTCTATTCGCCGCAGCTGGCCGGCCACGGCAAGCAGAAGCTGGAACTGGAAAGCGCCCTGCACAAGGCGCTGGAGCGCAACGAGATCGTGCTGCACTACCAGCCCAAGATCGACGTGCGCGCCGCCCGCATGGTGGGCGCCGAGGCGCTGATGCGCTGGCAGCGTGGCAATGTGCTGGTGCCGCCGGCCGATTTCATCCCGCTGGCCGAAGAGACTGGCCTCATCGTGCCGCTGTCCGAATGGGCCCTGAAGGAAGCGGCCCGCCAGGCCAAGCTGTGGTCGCTGCAGTTCGGCTTCAGCGACTCCATCGCCGTCAACCTGCCCAGCCGGCTGTTCGAGCGTACCGATCTCGTCGAGCACATCCACCAATGCGTCAGCGCCTATGGCGTGCCGCACCGGTCGATCCAGCTCGAGATCACCGAGAACAACCTGATGAAGGACCTGCAGAACGTCATCCCGTCTCTGCATCGCCTCAACGAGGTGGGCGTGGAGATCTCCATCGACGACTTCGGCACCGGCTATTCGTCCCTCGCCTACCTGACGACGCTGCCGATCTCGGAAGTGAAGATCGACCGCACCTTCGTGCGCGACCTCGGCATCACGCCGCAAAGCTCGGCCGTCGTCACGGCCATCATTGCGTTGGCGCGGGCCCTGGGCTTGCGCGTCATTGCCGAGGGTGTCGAGACGCTGCGCCAGATGGAAGTGCTGCACCGCCTGGGCTGCTCGCTGATGCAAGGCTTCCTGTTCAGCAAGGCGCTGCCGCCCGATGAGCTGGAGCGCTGGATCGCCCAGACCGTGCTGCCGCGCAAGGCGCCCTGGATCACGCAGGCCGACGGCAGTACCGACGCCACATCTCGCGGGCAGCGTTAAAGAAATGACGCCCCTCGTCCAAGGTGTACCTTGGCCGGTCCCCCAGGGGGACGGCGATGCTTGCCGGCTCGACCGGCAAGCACATCGCCAACGCGGGCCGGCTAGGGAGCGGCCCGGCGCTCGGCCCGGATGTTTCATGTGCCGCATATGCGGCATTTGCCGGATGGAAAGCTGACATGCGCTCTCAGTTACCGCCGGCCCAACTGGCCAAGGCCGCGCTGCAGCGCCTCGCCCAGGCCAGGCTGGAACCCACACCCGAGAACTACGCCCGCGCCTACGCCATCGAAAGCGGTGGCGAGCCGGCGCAGGCCGCCAGTGGCGCCACCAGCGCCGTCTCCGAGCGCCTCCAGCAGCTGATGTCCAAGCTGATCAGCCTGGCCCTGCCCTCGGGCAGCACGCGCCAGGAGCTGCAGACCGCCTTGCGTGAACAAAAGCTCGACGAACTGCAACGCCAGGTCGACAAGCTGCTCGACGTGGCCGGCCCCGCGGCCCAGGCCGAGGCCCTGGCCCTGGCCATCGAGCGCCTGGTGCGCGGCCTGGAGCGCGGCGGCAAGCACTGGACGCTGGCGCGCAAGAAGGACGGCGTCAACCGTGTGCTGGAGCTGGGCCGCAACGACAGCGGCAAGCTCGTCAAGCGCCTGGGCCAACTGGTGGCAAGCTGGGACAAGGACGGCGACGGCAGCGGCGTGGAGACGGATGAGGACGGCGGCACACCCAGCCAGTTCTTCTCCGAGAGCACATTTGCCGAGACGGGCTTTGGCGAAACGTCCCGTTTTCGCGAGAGCACCGGCTTTGGTGAACTCAGCCGCACCGGCCTGCGCGACACGCCGCCGCCGGTTGTTGACACCAGCCCCCACTGGGCCGACGTCAGCAGCGAACTGAACGGCACGGTGCGCCATGCGCTGCGCTCGCCGCAGACCGAGGCGACGCCTGCCGACGCCTTGATGCGCGAGCTCGACGCCGCCCAGGCCGAATTGAAGTCCCATGGCGCCAGCCCCGACCGCGCCACGCAGATGGCCGCGCTGTGCCTGCGCGCCCGGCATCTGCTGGACCACCGCCGCCATCTCTTTGATGAACTCGGCGGCCTGTGCCGCGAGCTGAGCGGCAGCCTCGTCGATCTGGCCGAGGACGATTCCTGGGCCCGAGGCCAGGCCGAGGCGATGAGCAACGCACTCGCCCAAGGCCTGTCGGGCCGCGGCGTGCGCACCGTGTCCGAACTGCTGTCGGGCACACGCGAGCGCCAGCGCGCGCTGCGCGAGGAACGCTCCAAGGCGCGAGACTCATTGAAGGGCCTCATCCAGCGCATGCTGGCCGAACTCGGCGAGCTGGGCCAACACACCGACCGCTTCCAGACCAGCGTCGGCCGCTATGCCGAGGCCATCGAGCAGGCCGATTCGCTGGAAAGCCTGACCGGCACCGTGCGCGAGATGGTCGAGGAGAGCCGCAGCGTGCAGAGCCTGGTGTCCCAGACTCAAGCGCGCCTGACCCTCGAGCACGACCGCGCGGCCGCGCTGAACCAGCGCGTCGACGAGCTGGAGGGCGAGCTGCGCCGCCTGTCCAACGAAGTCCACACCGACCAGCTCACGCAAGTTGCCAACCGCCGCGGCCTCATCCAGGCCTTCGGCATCGAGCAGGCCAAGGCCGAGCGGGAGTCAACTCGCGTGGCCCTGGCTTTGCTGGACATCGACAACTTCAAGAAGCTCAACGACAGCCTCGGCCACCACGCCGGCGACATCGCGCTGAAGTCGCTGGCCGAGCGCACCCAGGCCTCGCTGCGCCCTGGCGACATGGTGGCGCGCTATGGTGGCGAAGAGTTCGTGCTGATGCTGCCCAACACGCCGCTGGACGAGGCCCAGCAGGTGCTCGTGCGGCTGCAGCGCTCGTTGTCCAGTGCGCTGTTCAACCACGAGGGCAAGGACGTCTTCGTGACCTTCTCGGCCGGCGTCACGCTCTACCGCCCCGGCGAGACGCTGGAAGCCGCGCTGGACCGCGCCGACGTGGCCCTGTACGAGGCCAAGCACACCGGCAAGAACCGGGCGTGTATCGCGGAGTGATTTGCACGGGCGCGTCCCAAAGCAGGCTGCACGCCAACTTTGACGCGGTTCCCCTGGGGTGAACGGAAAGTTGCAATTGGCACTCCGGCCGGGAGCGGGCTCGCCGGCATGATGCGCGCGGGCGCGGCAACCGGCGCTCGCAGATCATCCAGCAGGAGCCTCCTTGCGTTCGACCTTTACTGGCGCCAGCCGGCGCGGAATTTTATTGGCCGGCTGCGCCGTCCTCACGACGGCCTGTGGCGGCGGTGGAGACGCCACCAGCACGAGCGCGACACCGGACGCCTCCGCCCTGGCGGTCCAGGCTGCCAGGGATATCACAGCGGACGTTCTCGCCAATCGTGACATCACGCTGGACGGTACCGCCGTCATCAAGCTGCCCGCGGGCACGACGACTTATTCCGGCGTCATCAGCGGGCAGGGCACGCTGCGCCTCATGCCCGCCGCCGGCACGGGCACGCTGACCATCACGCGCACCAGCACGTTCACGCTGCCGACGGCCCAGCAAGTCCAGGTCGTCAAAAAGACAATCTATCCCGGCGCAGGCTATGCGCTGACCCGCACCGGCTTGAACCCGCCGGTGCTGACCATCGATCCCGGCGCCACGCTCCAGATCGGCACCAACACCAGCGCCGACAGCTCGCCCAACATCATCGCGACGTCCGACAGCAAGAATGAGGCGAGCCTGATCAACCGGGAGATCAACCTCAACAACATCCTGAACAACGGCACGATCATCCTCAGCAGTGCGCAGTTCGTGCTGCTGGGCCAGATCAGTGGCAGCGGCAGCATCGTCCAGGCCCCGGACGTCTGGGGCGGCAACTCATCGGGTGGCGTCAATACCTACTCGGGTGTGCTCGCTCTTACCGTCGGGCAGGATTTCGGCAGCAACCATGTCGCTGCATCGCTGGCCAATGCCAAGGCGGTCCTCAACGAAGGCTCATGGCTGGTCTGGAGCCCGCCAGGCAGCGTCGTCACGGTGACGCAGAACATCTATGAAGCGGCCTACGGGAACGACATCAACTTCCACGCCATCGGCCCGTCGACCATCGTCATGTCGGGCGTCTACAGCCACACCGACAACAGCCCGCACAACCATCCCAACCTGGTCAACCCGGGCCTGAGCGACCTCAGTTTGAACTTCGCCAAGGTCATCTACCGCGGCGGCGCGAACGACGTCAACGGCAACGACGGCAGCTACCGCGGCATCAACATCGAGCGCGGCGCCGGCGTCGTCCAATGGGGCGACGGCACACACGCCAACTTCTTTCTGCCGTCGGCGCCGTCGCCGGCCGCCCCCTACCCGACGCTTGGCAAGAAGAACGCCTACATCAACCTGCGCAGCGGCACGCTGGCCTTCAACTACAACGGACCGGTGACTCTGCACGTGGGCATCACCGGCGGCGGGGGCGGCCCGCACCGGGATGGCGCGGTCGGTACGGGCAACGTCAAGGTCATGCCGACGCCGGGCAACGACGTGACCTTCGCCCAACCGCAGAACTACAACGGCACCACGACCATCGGCGCCAACGCCATCCTGCGCCTGGGCACAGGAACGCCCGTGCCGCTGAACTACATCACCGTCAATGCGAGCAAGGGCAAATCGACCTTCCTGCAGGCCACCTACAGCGGTGACGCCAGCCTGCTGACGGCCGAGTCGCCCAATGGCGTGGCGAGCAATGCCATCGTCAACGACGGCCAGCTCATCGTCCAGAACACCACGACCGCGATCACGCTGTCCAACATCAGCGGCAGTGGCAGCCTCGCTCACAACGGCGCTGCTGCGCTCACGCTGCAGAACAACAGCTACAGAGGTGCCACGCTGCTCAATGGGGGCACCACCTGGGCCGGCAGCGCCAACGCGATGGGCACGGGCGACGTCGTCAACAACGCGGCCCTGGGGCTGGCCAGCGGCCAACATGAATTGGCGCTGGGGGGTAGCTTCCGGCAGGGCGCGACCGGCCAGCTCACGCTCTCCATCGCCGGCACCGCACCTGGCGTCACCCACGACCATGTCAGCGTAGCCGGGCCTGCCATGCTCGGTGGCAGCCTGGTGCTGAACTTCAGCGGCAGCTACGCCCGGGGGCAGAAGCTCGTGCTGATCCAGGCCACCGGTGGCCTCAGCGGTGCGTTCAGCTCGATCAGCAGCAATGGGGCGACCGTGGCGCCCGGGCAGGATGCCACGAGCTTCTTCGTCACCGTGCAGTAGCTCCCGATCAGAAATTGAAAGCCAGGCGGAGTCCGCCCCAGTGCTTGCCGGCGACGATGATGGGCGCCGCGGCCTCCTTCAGGATGACGAAGCGGCCACCGCCCATGTCGCGCCGATAGGTCTGCAGCAGGAAGGGCCGCGTGTTGCGTGCCGAGGCCAGGCCCGTGCGGTCGTTGAAGATGCGGCGGTAGCGGCTGTTGGCCGTGTTCCAGACCGTGTCGCCCGGGCGCTGCGGCTGGCAGTACTTGCGGTTGTGCGTCGCGATATAGCCGTTGCGGTCGGCCGCGATGCAGAACACCACCTTGTCGCTGAAGGCCAGCATCTTCTCCTGCACGGTGGGGAAGAGGCGATCCGTCAGCTGGCAAAAGCGCGTCGTGTGCTGCTGCGGCGCCGTGCCTTCGATCGGGCGATATTTGTCGTCGAACAGATCGGCCTGGCTGATCTGGCCACCGCGCAGCGCCTCTTCGAGCAGGGCACCGATCTCGGCGGCGGCCTGCTGCGCAGTACGGATGAAGGGCATGTCGTCGACCTCGACGCCGCTCTCGGCGATCTGCTCGACCAGTTCCTCGGACATGCGCAGGAAACGGTCGCTGCCGTCGAAGGCCACCTTGAGGCCGTGCGAGGCCTGGGACACCTCGCGCTCCAGCTCATGGGCGCGTTCGTTGAGCAGGCTCATCTGCTGGCTGCTCTCGCCGGCCGAAGCGGAGATGCGCTGCACGTCCTGCTCGACCTCGTGGAAGGCGGCGTGGATCTGGCTGGGCTTGGCCGGGTTCTCGGTCAGCTCGGCACTGAAGCGATCGATGCGCTCCTGCAGGCTGGCGATGGCGCTGACGATGGCCTTGGACGAGGCCTCGACCTGGCCGGCCAGCGCCTTGACGGCCTCGGCGACGACAGCGAAACCGCGCCCGGCATCGCCCGCGTGCTTGGCTTCGACGGCGGCGTTGAAGGCGACCAGGCGGGTTTGCAGGGAAATCTTGGTGATCTCGGCCGCGGCGCCCGACACCTGGGCCAGCGTGGACGCCATGCCAACGACCTCGCCACCGACGACGCCGAGCGCGCCGMGGGCCCGCTGCACGGCGGCAGCGCTCTGGGCGGTGGCGGTGGTGATGGCGGTCTGCGCCTGACCGATCTGGTTGAGCTGCTGAGCCAGGGCCTGCATGGCCTGGCTCTGGGCCTGGACGATGCGCTGGGTATCTTCCAGGGCACCGCGCACTTCCGCGGCATCCTTGCCGACCGTGGAAATCGAGCGGGCCAGCCGCTTGACGACATTCAACGCCGCACTGTCATCTCGCCGGACGGGCTCGTCCCGAGTGATGGCGGGGGAAGAACCTCCGCCCTTGGGCCACTTGAACATGCATTTGTCCCCGCTTATTGGCCGGGGCTCGGCAAGAAGTGGCCCCGTAAATTACCAGTCACGCAGCTTAACGCGCAACCTTGCAATCGACTGACTGTGCAACTGGCACACGCGGGACTCCGTGACCTTGAGCACGGCCGCAATCTCCTTGAGATTCATGTCGTGCTCGTAGTACATGCTCATGACGAACTGCTCGCGTTCGGGCAGGTTCTTGATGGCGGCCACCAGCGCCTCGCGCATGCGGTGGTCCTGCAGCTGGGCCACGGGGTTGGCGCCCTCGTCGGCCACATGGCGGTCGAGATAGTCGTTGTCGCCGTCGGCACCCGACATGTCTTCCAGATAGACCAGCTGGGTGCCGCGCACCTTGCCAAGCAGCTCCTGGTATTCAGCCAGCGGCAGGCCCATCTCGGCAGCAATCTCATCCTCGCGCGGCGCGCGACCCAGGCGCTGCTCGACCTTGTGCACCGCGACTTCGATCTCACGCTGCTGGCGGCGCGTGCCGCGGCTCATCCAGTCGCCGCCGCGCAACTCGTCGAGCATGGCGCCGCGGATGCGCTGGGTGGCGAAGGTCTCGAACTGCACGCCCTGCTCGGCATCGAAGCGCGACAGCGCATCGTTCAGGCCGATCAGCCCCACCTGGATCAAGTCATTGACTTCCACATTGGCCGGCAGCTTGGCAATCATCTGATGCGCCAGGCGTCGGACCAACGGGCTGTACTGCTTGATCAGCGTGTTGTTGTCGAGGCGGCCTTTGGGTGTGTACATGGTCAGCTCCGCACGGCCGCCCGAAGGGGCTGAAGCGCCCCCGCGGGGGGCAGCGAACGCAGTGAGCGTGGGGGCATCATGTTTGGTCTCCGGCGAGATCAATGCGCAGCGATGAACGGGGAAGACGCCTTGCGCGCCGGGCGCAGCGGAGTCGCGTCGGAGGCGGCGTCAACGGCCGCTCCCGGGGGAGCTGCAAGCAGCAGCTCGCGGGCGAGATGGCGCAGTTCAGGCGTGAGTGGTGCGTGCTGGGAGGCTCTTGGGTCCAGGCAGGCCCAATCGCGCAGCACCGCGCCGAGGAAGCCGTCGGCGCAGGAATGAAGCTGTTGCGCGATGCGGGTGGCCACGCGCAGCTGAGGGTGGCAGGCCATCAGCAGACTGTAGACCATCAGCCCCGCTCGTTGTGTGAGCCATTTCATGCCCGCGTAGGCTTCCGTGACGCTCGCGGGCTCGGTATCTGCCAGCAGCAGCGGGCGCACCTCGCGCAGGGCCACGATGCGGGCGAGTTCGGCCGCTGGCGCGTGCAGCAGGATGACGTCGGCGTCGGGCGCGGCGTCGGCCACGGCCTCCAGGAAGGAAGCCGCCGAGCCATGGGCATTGATGTGGCGCAGCGGCAGCCCGCGCGCGGCAAGGTAGGACACCTTGGGCGACAGGCGTTCGATGCAGTTGGACAAATCCACACTGGCCAGCTCGGAAGGCTTGGCCGAGTGTTCACCGGCGTCGACGACCAGGGTGTTCAGGTTCAGTTCGGCAAAGGCCGCGCACAGGCCTTCCAGCAGCACGCCGGCCCCCATGACGCGCGGGTTGCTGACGACCGGCACGAAGCGGGTCTTGGAAGCGGCGAACAGCCGCCGCAGGCCGTGGGCTTGGTCTTGCATGATGGACATCAGTGGACTGCCCTCATGCCTTCGGTCAGCGGCGCGCCAGCAAAGATGAGGTTGACGTCGGTGTTGTCCATGCGCCAGGCCCCAGAGGCGGCGCCCTTCAGGGCACGCTGCACCAGGCCGACGCTGGGCAGGCGATGCCAGTCTTCCGGTACGCGCTGGCCGTTGGCCACGCCCAGCACCTTGAGCTTGTGGCGGATCAGGGTGTCCAGGGCCGGAGCGAGCTTGACGGCTTCGTCGATCTTGCTGAGCACGACGCCTTCGCAGGCCGCGCCCTTCCAGGCGTTGACGACGTCTTCAATGGTTTCACCCTGCTGGGCGGCATTGATGACGAGCAGCTTCTTGATGCTGGGGTGGGCCAGCATCTCCAGCAGCTCCTGGGTGCGGCTGTCGCGCTGGGCCATGCCGGCGGTGTCGATGAGCACCAGCTTCTTGCTGGACAGCAGGTCCAGCAGGTCGTCCAGCGAGGCGCGGTCATGCGCGGTGTGCACGGGCACACCGAGGATGCGGCCGTAGGCGCGCAGTTGTTCGTGAGCGCCGATGCGGTAGGCGTCCAGCGTGATGAGGCCGAGCTGGCTGGCACCGAACTTGGTGGCGAAGTGGGCAGCCAGCTTGGCGGTCGTCGTCGTCTTGCCGACGCCGGTGGAGCCGATCAGCGCGAACACGCCGCCGCGGTCCTCGATGGCCGGGGCAGCCTCATCGGTATGCAGGTTGCGTGACAGCACATGGGCGGCCCAGGCGGTCTCGTCGGCCGGGTCGGCGGGCGAGCCGGGCTTGAACTCGGACGGGCAGCTCTCGGCCAGCTTGCGAACCAGGGCCGGGCTGAAGCCCAGTTCCAGCAGCTTTTGCGTCAGACGCGCCTGCACGGGCTGGCGCTGCAGCTTTTCCATGAAGGCCAGCGACGAAAAACGTTCTTCGATCAGGCCACGCATCTGGCGCAGCTCGGAAGCCATGTCCATCTGGTTGCGCTGGCTGGCATTGGGCTGGCCGGGCAGCGGCATGGGCTCCACGGCACCGATGTCGCTGAGCTGCGGCACCGCGCGTTGCGAACTGGCTGACGGGATGCGGATCTCGTCGCGCAGCACGGGCGGCGCCGGGCGAGGTTTAGGCTGAGGCTGAGATTGAACCGGTGCAGCGGCGCGCTTGGGTGCCAGCGCGGCAATAGCCTCGGCGGCGCGGCGCTCGCGCTGCTGGCGGGCGGCGTCCAGGGAGGTAGCCGCCGGCTGGGTCGGCGGCGGGGCGATCCGCGTTGCCGTTGCGATGGGATCGGGCTGGCCCGTCATCTCGGCCTGGCGGCGGCGCAGCACGCGCTCGCGCACATAGTCCTGGAAGCTCAGCGTGCTCATGGCGAGTTGCTCGACGTCGCCACTCACCTCGGGGCTGCCGAAGCTGGGCTCCATGCGGGAGCGGTCGGCGAAATTGGCACGGGCGGCAGGCGCCTGCGGTTGCACGGTGGGCGGCGGCACCTGCGGGCGGGTCTGGCTGCGCGGCGCACTGTGGGCCATCTGCTCGATCTGCCCCATGCCTTCCGGCGCCATCGCCAGCACCTCGACGCCTTCTGGCACGGTCTTGTTGGACAGCACGACGGCGTCGGCGCCGAACGCCTGCTTGACGAGCGCGAGCGCCTCGCGGGATGTGCGAGCGGTGAATTTGCGGACGTTCATGCTGTGCCTCCGATGATGGAGCCGATGCGGATGGTGTGGGTCTCAGGAATCTCGCTGTGGCCGAGCACCTTGAGGCGGGGCGCGGCGCGCCTGAGCAGGCGCGCCATGGGCGCGCGGATCAGGTCGGGGACCAGCAACGTGGCGGGCACGCCGCGGTCTTCCTGCTTCTGGGCGTTCTCGGCGGCGCTGCGCGCCAGCGTGTCGGCCACGCCCGGGTCGAGTGCTGCGCCGTGCGGCGAATTGAGGGCCTGGGTGACGAGGCGCTCCAGCTCGGGCTCCAGCGCGATGACGTCCAGCTCCTTGGTGGAGCCGTAGATCTGCTGCACGATGGCCGGCGCGATATGGGTGCGGATGCGGCGGGCCAGCTCGACGGGGTCGGTGACGGCGGCGGCATGCTCGGCCAGGCATTCGACGATGGAGCGCATGTCGCGAACGTGCACGCCCTCCTCCAGCAGCAGCTGGAGAACGCGTTGCAGTGTGGCGATGCTGACCATCTTGGGAATCACGTCTTCGATCAATTGCGGCGCCTGCTTGGTGAGGTGTTCCACCAGGGCTTGTGTCTCCACGCGGCCCAACAACTTGGCCGCGTGCACTTGCATCAAGTGTGAAAGATGGGTGGCCACCACGGTCGAACAATCAACGACCGTAAACCCGCTCATTTGGGCCATCTCCTTTTGCCGCTCCTCGATCCACACGGCCGGCAGGCCGAAGGCGGGGTCGGTCGTCGGCGTGCCGATGAGCTTTTGCGTCGCATGGCCGGGGTTGATGGCCAGCCACATGCCGGGGAAGGCCTCGGCCTCGCCGACAACGGCACCGCGCAGCGAGATGCGGTACTGGCTGGGGCGCAGCTCCAGGTTGTCACGGATGTGCACCGGCGGCGGCAGGAAGCCGACTTCCTGCGCGAACTTGCGGCGCACGCCCTTGATGCGGCTCAGCAGGTCGCCTTCCTTGCTCTTGTCGACCAGGGTGATGAGGCGGTAGCCGACCTCCAGGCCCAGGGTGTCGACCGGCACCAGGTCTTCCCAGCTCGCTTCGCCGGCGCCTTCGCTGCTGGGCATGATGGGCTTGACGGCCTTGGCGGCCTCCAGTGCCTGCTCCTTGCTGCGCAGCCAGTAGGCCAGGTAGCCCAGGCCGGCGGCGATCAGCAGGAAGACGACGTGGGGCATGCCCGGGATCAGCCCCAGCGCAGCGATGACGCCGGCCGTGATGGCCAGCGACTTGGCCGAGCCGAACACCTGCTTGCCGATCTGGCTGCCGATGTCCTTGTCCGTGCCAACGCGCGACACCACCATGGCAGCCGCGACCGAGATCAGCAGGGCCGGCACCTGGGCCACCAGCGCGTCACCGACGGCCAGCAGGATGTAGCTGTCGGCGGCCTGGCCGGCGGACAGGCCATGCTGGGCCACGCCAATGATGAAGCCGCCGACGATGTTGATGGCCAAGATCAGCATGCCGGCGACCGCGTCGCCACGCACGAACTTGCTGGCACCGTCCATGGAGCCGAAGAAGTCGGCCTCGTCGGAGAGTTCCACGCGGCGGCGCTTGGCCTCCGCTTCGTTGATGAGGCCGGCGTTCAGGTCGGCGTCCACGGCCATCTGCTTGCCGGGCATTGCGTCCAGCGTGAAGCGCGCACCGACTTCGGCGATGCGCTCAGCGCCCTTGGTCACGACGATGAAATTGATGACCACCAGGATGGCGAAGACGATCAGGCCGACCGCGAAATTGCCGCCGATCAGGAAGTGGCCGAACGATTCGATGACCTTGCCGGCGGCGCCCGTGCCAGTGTGGCCCTCCAGCAGCACCACGCGCGTGGAGGCGACGTTCAGCGACAGGCGCATCAGCGTGGTCAGCAGCAGCACGGTCGGGAAGGCCGCGAAGTCCAGCGGCCGCACCATGTGGGCGGCGACCATCATGACCATCACGGCCATCGCGATGTTGAAGGTGAACAGCAGGTCCAGCGCGAAGGGCGGCAGCGGCAGCACCATCATGGACAGCACGAGCAGCACCGCGATCGGGGCGCCGAGCGCGGCGATGATGCCCGCGCGCGGGCCGAGCAGGGCTTGGAGTTTGGCGGTGAGCTGGTTCATGCGGCGGGTCTGGTCTCACCTGCATTCTTCGCGGCGGCTCGGAAAACTTGAGCCGGAGAAACGGCGGGAAAACCGGGCTGTTCTCGCCCGAGGCGCCCCGCAGCGCTCACTCTGTGAAGTCTTCCTCGGGCTCGGGTGCCCAGCCCGGCTTGTTGTGCGGGTCGAGCTCCGGCGGCACATGCGGATGCGGCACATCCGGGCGGGCCATGTTGCGCGACGCCAGGGCGGCGCGCAGCTGGTAGACGTAGGCCAGCACCTGGGCCACGGCACCGAACAGCGCGGCGGGGATCTCGTGGTCGACCTTGGCATGGGCGTAGAGGGCGCGGGCCAGCACCGGCTGCTGCAGCACCGGCACCTTGCTCTCCTTGGCCAGGTCGCGGATCTTCATGGCCAGCAGGTCGGCGCCCTTGGCGATGACCTTGGGCGCGGCCATCTTGCCTTCCTCGTACTTCAGCGCGACGGCATAGTGGGTCGGGTTCATGACGACCAGGTCGGCCTGCGGCACGGCGGCCAGCATGCGGCGCTTGGCCATGTCGCGCATGATGGCGCGCATCTTGGCCTTGATCTCGAGGTTGCCTTCAACCTCCTTCATTTCCTGCTTGACCTCTTCGCGGCTCATGCGCATGCGGCGCAGCCAGAGCTGACGCTGCAGCGGCACGTCGATGGCGGCAAACACCGCCAGCGCCACAGCCAGCAGGCCGAGGCCCCCCATCAGCTGCTGGCCCGCGTAGGCCAGGGCGGAGGGCAACGGCACGGACATGATGCCGACATAGGCCGCCAGGCGGTCCTTCAGCACCATGGCGCCGACGATGCCCAGCACCAGGGCCAGCAGCACGGCCTTCAGGGCCGAGCCGAACCCCTGGCCGGTGAACAAGCGGCCCAGGCCGGCGAGGGGGTTGAGATGGCTGAACTTGGGCGCGAGCGGCTTCATCGTCCAGTTCCAGCCGCCGCTGGCCAGGTTGCTGGCGATGCCAACGATCACCAGCACGGCGGCGATCGGTCCCATGACGGCGGCGAAGGCCAGCGTCATCTCGACCAGCCGCTCACCCATGAACCCCTTTTGGGCCAGCAGGCGCGCATCGAAGTGCAGGCCGTTGATCAGCATCTGGCGCAGCTTCTCGACAATCTGCGGCGCGCCCACCGACAGCACGGCGCCGCCAGCGACCATCATGGCGAAATGCGGCAGGTCGCGCGAGCGCGGCAACTGGCCCTCGGCCCGGGATCTTTCGATCTTCTTGGGCGAGGCGGGTAAGTTGCGATCCTGTGCGTCGTGGTCGGCCATGGTGGTGCTGCAGCTGAACCGAATTGTTCGAGGCAGCCGCTGAAACTTGAGCGAGAAAAGCAGGGTGGATGCCCGGCTAATCCCAGCCGGGCCGCAGCGCGCCGGACCAGGTGTGCAGGATTGCCGCCGCCAGGGTGGCGAGGCCGGCGCGGCTCACGCTAATCTCGGGCCGTGCCCCGCTCTGCCCGCCTGCTCACGCTGTTGGCCGCGTCCTGCGCCGGCGCAGCCCTGGCCCAGGCGGAACCGTTGGCCATCGAGTACCGCGACAAGCCGCCCTACAGCTACACGGTGGACGGCAAGCCGGCCGGCTTCCTGATGGAGCGCACCGCCAAGCTGCTCAAGCGCGCCGGCATCGAGGCCCGTTATGCCGAGGTGCCGATCCGCCGCACGCTTCAGAATCTGCAGGCCAACCTGGCGGCGCTGTGTTCACCGGGCCTGTACAAGAACCCCGAGCGCGAGGCCTTTGCCCGCTTCTCCCTGCCCATCCACCGCGACCGGCCGCATGTCGTGCTGGCCCATGCCAGCGTCGCGGCACAGATCCGCGCCATCCCGCGCGTCGCCCAGCTTTTTGCCGATGCTTCGCTGCAACCCGGCGTTCTGGATGGTGTGTCTTACGGCCCGCAGCTGGACCAGTTCCTCGCCACGGCGGCCAAGCCGCCCTTGCGCGCCCAGCTGGCGCCACTGCAGCTGGCGCGCATGGTGGGAGTCCGCCGCGCCGACTACATGCTGATCGACGAGGAAGACCTGAACTGGCTGCGCAAGGACCCCGAATTCGCCCCCCTGCCCCTGGTGCGCGTCGAGTTCGCCGACATGCCGCGCGGGGAGCTTCGCTACCTGGCCTGCTCCCTGCAGGTCAAGTCACAGACGCTGGACAAGCTCAATCAGGCCATCCGCGAGCTGCCGCCCGAAGCGCAGGCCGACTGAGGCGCCAAAGAGAAAAGCCGGGCGGCCCTGGCGCGTTCAGAAGCGCTGGCGGAACCCCAGCGTGATGGGCACGGCGTCGGTACGGGCGCCACTGGCATCGCTGGCGCGAAGATAGTCCCAGCTCAATTCCAGCGTCGCGGTTTCGGTGGTGCGCCAGCCGATGGAAAAGCCCAGCGTGGGCCGCACGTCATGCTTGGTGCTGCCGCCGGCAGAAGCATTGACGAAGGCGGCGCCGGCGCGCCAGGTGGCCTCGACATGCTGCCCCCACCGCACGGCCCAGGCGCCGCCCAGTACAGCAGCACGGAAATGTGCCGAGGTGGCCGGGCCGTAGAAGTCGGCGCCGAAATTTGCCTTGCCGAAGTCCACGTACCAAGCCTCGACGGCGGAGACGCCGAAGCGGTAGCCGGCGCCGACCTTGATGGAGGTGGCACTGCCTTTGCGGCAGCGGCAGAGGATGAAGCCGGGTTCGGACTCATAGTGGGTGCCACCGACGGCAACGTCGCCGTACCAACCGATGCGCGAGTCCGGCGCACTGGATTGAGCCTGGGCCAGCGGTGATGCGACGGCCAGCACGGCGGCCGCCAGGGCGACAGCCCCCTGTTTGATTCGGATCATTTGACTTCCCTGATGTTGTTGATGCCCGCCCGTCTGCGGGCGCGGCGGCGTTTGTAGCAGAAGCCTGCCGCCCACCCAGCGAGCGGCATCACCCATTTCGGGACAAGAAAAAGCCCGCCGAATGGCGGGCTTGATGCGGGGCGCGCGAAGCGCTTCAGAAGCCGAGACTGGCCAGCAGATCGTCGACCTCGCCCTGGTTCGTGACGACGTCGGTACGACCCTCGGCGTTGACGACCGGGCCCTGCAGGATGGTCGGGTCGACCTTCTCGCGCTGCTCGGGCGGCACGACCTGCACCAGCAGCTTGACGAGGCTGTCTTCCAGGTCGTTGGCCAGCTTCACGACCTTGGCCACCACCTGGCCGGTCAGGTCATGGAAGTCCTGGGCCAGCATGATGTCCGTCAGATGGCCGTCAATGCTCGCGGTGCGGTTCTCGACATCCTTGACGAAGTTCATCACGGCGCCACTGGCAACGGCGCGCACCGGATCGGCAACGATGGCAGCAGCCAATTCCTTGGTCGCCCGGCTGATGCCGGCGTGCTCGCCCTTGGCCTGGTCGACGGAGTTCAGCACCTTTTCGGCGGCGGCGGCGGTCTTCTCCGCGATGTAGCTCAGGCGGCTGCGCGCATCGGGCAGGCCGTCGGTGGCCACCTGCAGCTTGGGCATGACGCCCAGGCGCTGCATGGTGTCGTGCAGCGTGCGCGTGATGGTGCCAAGTTGCTGAAAGACTTCGGGCGAGACGAGCAGCGGCTCCTGGGCCTTGCCCAACTGCTCCAGTTGATCCATCGACATGACAGTCCCCTTTTGGTGTTGTCAGGCCGCGGCGGCCAGCTTCTGCATGATCTTGAGGACTTTTTCTTCCAGCGTCGCCTTGGTGAAAGGCTTGACGATGTAGCCCGCAGCACCCGACTGGGCGGCCAGCACGATGTCTTCCTTGCGCGCCTCGGCGGTGACCATCAGCACGGGCAGGTGCTTGAGGTTGGGGTCTTCCTTGATGGCCTTCAGCAACTCGAAGCCCGTCATGTTGGGCATGTTGATGTCGCTGACGACGAAATCGAACTTGGCGCCCTTGAGCATGTTCAACGCCTCGACGCCGTCCTCGGCCTCTTCGCAGTTGTTGTAGCCAATCTCCTTGAGCAGGCCGCGCACGATGCGGCGCATGGTGGAGAAGTCGTCGACGACCAGGAATTTCATATCAGTGCTCATGGCGATCCTCTCTCGGGTGCAGGCGGTATTTCAGGGTCAGCACGCAGTCTAGTTTCTAGCGGGCCGGCGCCGACGATTGAGTTTGCGGCATTTTTCCGTTCTGCGGCACTTGCGTGGACCCGGTCTGCGCAGGCGCTGCGTCGGCTTCGGGCTCGTCGGGCACGTTCTTCAGCACGGCGTCTTCGGCGTCGCGGTTCATGACGATGATGCTGATGCGCCGGTTCAGCGCGCCGTTGGGGTCCTTGGCGTCGAGCAGCTTGCTGGCGGCCAGGCCTTGCACGCGCAGCATGCGCGCCTCCGACAGGCCGCCCGCGACGAGCTCGCGGCGCGAGGCATTGGCGCGGTCGGCCGACAGCTCCCAGTTGCTGTAGCCCTTGTCGCCGCCGGGGAAGGCCTGGGCGTCGGTGTGCCCCTCCACCGTCAGGCGGTTGGGCACCTCGGTCAGCACGCTGCCGAGCTCGCGCAGCAGTTCACGCATATAGGGCTTCACGACGGCACTGCCACTGTCGAACATCGGCCGGTTGCCCTCGTCGACGATCTGGATGCGCAGGCCTTCCTTGGTCATGTCCAGGCGGATCTGACCGCCTAAAGCGGCGAGCTTGGGGTTCTCGGCCAGCACTTCCTCGACCTTGGTCTTGAGCTGCTCCAGCCGCGCCTTCTCGGCCTTGCGCTGTTCTTCCTTCAGCGCACGCAAGGTGTAGCTGGCCCGCTTGGCGGCGCTCTCGCCTTCCTTGACCTGGCCGGTCTCGCGCGTGAGGTCCTTGCCGCCGCCACGGATGACGCTGGAGGAGTCCCCCGAGCCCGAGCCGCCCAGCATCGCCACCTTCAGGGGCGACTGGAAGAAGTCGGCAATGCCCTTCTTGTCGCCCTCGGTCGTGGAGCCGAGCAGCCACATCAGCAGGAAGAACGCCATCATGGCCGTGACGAAGTCGGCATACGCGATCTTCCACGCACCGCCATGCACCGCATGGCCGCCCTTCTTCACCTTTTTGATGATGATGGGCTGTAACTTCTTTGCGTCGCCAGCCATCAGACGGTCTCCGTGTTTCCGGCGCGCGAAGCGCCGCCACCCTCAAGCGGCAGCCGTGGAACTGGCTTTGCCAGGCCGCTGGGTGCGCCCCCCTGGGGGGGAGCGCCGAAGGCGCTTCGGGGGGGGGTCATTTCTTCTTGACGTGGCCTTCGAGTTCCGTGAACGACGGCCGGTCACCCGAGAACAGCACTTTGCGGCCGAATTCGATGGCCACCTGGGGCGCATAGCCCTGCATGCTGGCCAGCAGCGTCGTCTTGATGCACTGGAATTCCTTGCCGCCGTCCTCGACCTTTTGTTCCAGCAGGCCGGCCAGCGGCTCGGCGAAGCCGTAGGCCAGCAGGATGCCGAGGAAGGTGCCGACCAGCGCCGAGCCGATCATGCCGCCCAGCACCGCCGGCGGCTGGCCGACCGAGCCCATGGTGTTCACGACGCCCAGCACGGCGGCCACGATGCCAAAGGCCGGCAGGCCGCCCGCCAGGCGCTGCAGCGCGGCAACCGCCGCATGCTCTTCCTGGTGGTGGGTCTCGATCTCGCTGTCCATCAGCGACTCGATCTCGTGGGCGTTCAGGTTGCCCGACACCATCATGCGCAGGTAGTCGGTGATGAATTCGGTGACATGGTGGTCGTTGCCCACCACCGCGTACTTCTGGAACAGCGGCGAGTTGTGCGGATCCTCGACGTCCTTCTCAATGGACATCAGGCCTTCCTTGCGCGCTTTCTGCAGGATGTCGTACATCAACGCCAGCAGCTCCATGTAGCGGGCCTTGCTGTATTTGCTGCCCTTGAAGCAAAGCCCCAAGCCGGCGGCCGTCGCCTTGACGACCTTCATCTGGTTGTTGGCCAGGAAGGCGCCGATGGCCGCGCCGAAGATGGTGATCATCTCGAAGGGCAAGGCGTGCAGGATGACGCCGATGTTCCCGCCGTGAGCGATGAACACGCCGAAGATGCAGACCATGGAGATGGCCCAGCCGATGATGACGAACATGCGCGGTTGAGTTTGGGGTGTTCAGGCCATATCGGCCCGGAGCCGGGGGGCTTGAGCAAGTATGCCGCGCGTCAGTTGCGGCAGTACTTTCAATTGGGCCCCTTTGAGACGGCTTTCCCTACAGTTGCATACAACCATACGGGTTGCCCACCCGGCAGCTGCCAGTTGGCCACGGGCACCACATCGGGCACGGCAAAGTCCAGGCTGACCAGCCAGGATCCCGGCGCCTGCTCGGCGCAGGCCTTGGCCCAGACACGAGGCATGGACTCGGGCCGCTGGAAGACATAGACCAGGGCAAACGGCGCCCAGTCGTCGGCCCACAGGTCGCCCTGGCGCACCGTGGCGCCGCGCACGCGCCAGCGCGCCAGCGAGGCCAGGGGCCGGCTCCATTCGACGCCCTCGACGCGGGCTTGTGGGTAGATGTGCAGCAATTCACGCAGGCCGTCGCCGACACCGCAGCCGGCGTCCAGCACGCGCGCACCCGGCGGCAGGGGCGCCAGGGCCGGCAAACGGGCCAGCGCGCCGCGGGGGGTCGGGAACAGGGGCGCCTCGGACCAGCTGCGGCGCGGGTAGAGCCACCACAGCAGCACCAGCGGCGCCAGCCACAGCAGGCCAGACGCGCCGCCCTGCCAGCCCAGGGCCAGCACGGAGGCCGGGAAGCCCAGGGCGACGATGAGGCGGCGCCAGCGCTCGCCATTCAGCCAACCCAAGGCTGCGGCGACGGCTGCACCCAGCGCCAAGGCCGGGCCGGGTGACAGGCCGGCAAAAAGCGCGGCCGCATAAATGAACCAGGCCGCCAGCCAGCTCAACAGAGCCGGCAGCGGCCAACGGGTGATCCACATGGCGAACAGTGTCGCCCTGTATTCAATGCATCTGGATGGAGCCCTGCGCACGGCCCTTGCCAGCGCGTGCCGGCGGATTGCACAGGCCGCAGACGTAGTGGCGCGCCACTTCATGCGGGTGGGTGACGAAGTGGCCGTTGCACTTGGAGCACTTGGTCAAGGTCAGCATGCCGTTGTCCACAAACTTGACCAGGCGCCAGGCGCGCGTGACCGACAGCATGGCTTCCAGGCCCTGGGCCGTCGTCTGCTCCTGATAGAGCTGGTAGGCCTTGATGACGGTGTCGATCTCGTCCATCTCCGCGGCCTTGTTCAGGTACTCGTGGATGTTCAGGAAGAGGCTGGCGTGGATATTGGGCTGCCAGGTCATGAACCAGTCGGTCGAGAAGGGCAACTGGCCCTTGGACGGCGACTTGCCGCTCACTTCCTTGTACAGGCGCAGAAGGCGCTCGTAGGACAGGTCGGTTTCCGATTCCAGCACCTGCAGGCGGGCACCGAGGTGGATCAGCTGAACGGCACGGTCGATCTGCTTGGCTTCGGTGAGGATGCTTTTGACGCGCATGGTGTGGCTCCGGAATCAGTAAGGGCGGTTCTAGATCAGGCGTGCTCGTGGCGGCCGGCGATCAGGATGGAGGCGTGCAGGCGGCTGACGCTCTCGTTCGCACCGGGCTTGCTGTGGTTGGTCAGCAGGCCCCACACCAGGTCGTCGCTCATGCGGAAGGCGCACAGCAGCGTGTTGCCGGAAGCGATCTTCATGATCTGCGCCGGGCTCAGCGTGCCAATCAGCGTGGCCGTGTCCTCGCTGATGCCCAGGCGGTACAAGGCCTGTTCGCGGTCGACGCGGATCAGGCTCTGGGCCAGCATCAGGTAGGACAGGTTGGCTTCACGGATCTCGGCGAGCATTTGGTCGGTGTTCATGGCGGCTTCCGTCAGAGGTGATGGGGTGTTGCGGATCAGTGAAACGGATTGTGTTGACCCCTCTTCTTTCGCGATATCAGGCTGCGTCGGTGCGCCACGTCACCTTTTCTGGAAGCCCTTGTCAGCCAAATTCCTACAGCCGCGTCGGGCTTGCCGGCGCCCAAAAACCAAGGCCCCGGCAGCTCGCGCTGGCCGGGGCCTTGAAGGTGTGAAATTAGTCGCGTCAGTCGCGCTGCAAGCGGTGCAATTCCATCATGGCGACCGGCATCAGTTCTGGTGACTCGGCGCGCAGGCTGTCAGCGCCGGGGCCCGACTGCAGCGCAGTCAGCACCTCGATGGCCCGCTTCTTCTCACCGCGGCCGGACAACGCAAAGCCCAGGGTGTAGAGGCTGGGGCCATGATCGGGCTGGATCTTCAGCGCGCGCTCGGCGCTGGCAGCGGCCTGGTCGTGGCGGCCGGCCACGAGCAGCAGCGCACCCATGTCGGCCAGCAGCTCGTGGCTCATGGGCTCGTCAGCCAGGGCGTCCTGCAGGATGCCCAGGCCTTGGCCCAGGTTGCCCCGGGCGGCCTCGGCAAAGGCAGCATTGYGGGCGCGGGCCAGCAGCATCAGGGGTTCTTCCGGCGGCGTGGCGGCGGCGGGAAGGTGAACAGCTTTTTGACGGGTCGAGGCGGACAAGGCGGGCATCGCAGGCTCCAGTCCGGCGTGCGGGTTCGGCCGGGATGGAGCGGACTTTAGGCAGGCCTCAGACGACCGATCCAAGGAAAAGGCAGGCCCGAGCAGGCCAAAAAATCTTCATCCGGCTGATCCGATGAACAAGGCTTTGCAGATGCCTCTGTTCAAAAGATCACACCCCTTGACAAAAGCGACTCAAGAAACGTGTCAGCCCGTCCGATAGCCATTGCAACGGCGCCGGCAACGGTTCCGTGGTCCGGCTGGAAAGCCGAGGCGATGTCCAAAGCTCAGGCGGCGGACGAGCTTCAACGGTTGACTGGCGTCGGGCGTAGCCACAAGGGCTTGCCTATTAGTTAGTAAGGCGAGTCTGCGTGGGCAGCACGGGTGCCTCACCCGGGCACTCGGGTCTTCGCCGGCGCTTTGCCGGGTCATCTCTAGCTAAAAGGAAGCGCATCATGCCCGCAGTTATCAATACCAACCTGCTGTCGCTCAACGCGCAGCGCAATGCCAGCTCCGCACAAAGCTCGCTGGCCACCTCCATGCAACGTCTGTCGTCCGGCCTGCGGGTGAACTCCGCACGTGACGACGCCGCCGGCCTGGCCATCGCGGAACGCATGAATTCCCAGGTCAAGGGGATGAATGTGGCCATCCGTAACGCCAACGACGGTATTTCGCTGTCGCAGACGGCTGAAGGCGCCCTGGGCAAAGTCAACGACATGCTGCAGCGCATGCGTGAACTGGCCGTGCAGTCCGCCAACGGTACCAACAACACCGACGACCGCACCRCGCTGAACAACGAGTTCACGCAGCTGCAGAGCGAAATCACCCGCCTGAGCAACAACACGACCTTCAACGGCCAGGCCGTGCTGACCAACACGACGGCGTTCAATTTCCAGGTCGGTGCCAACGCAACGACCAACGACACCATCACGATCAGCGGCCAGAACATGCTGGGCACCGTCACCGCCGCCGGCAAGAACGACGGCGCACTGGCTGAAGTGGCCAACGCAGCCAACACCGACATCTCGAACGTCGGCGCGGCCGGCACCGGCGCGACCTTCGATGCCTACACCGGCACCGGCACCAAGGGCGCCCTGGATTCGATCGCCAAGATCGACCAGGCCATCGCCCAGGTCAACGTGGCCCGTTCGACCTTCGGCGCCGCCCAAAACCGCTTCGACGCCGTGATCGAAAGCCTGGGCACCGCGGTCGAAAACCAGTCCGCCGCCCGCAGCCGCATCATGGATGCCGACTACGCCATGGAAACCGCCAACCTGAGCCGCGCGCAGATCCTGCAGCAGGCGGGTACGGCCATGATTGCCCAAGCCAACCAGCAACCGCAGCAAGTGCTGTCGCTTCTTCGATGATCCTGGGCCAGCCTCGACGCTGGCCCTGAGCTCCGACGCGACAGCCGTCGTCGTCGACCCCCGAGGGCAAAGCCCGCCAGCTCAAGCACCTTAAAAGGCCGCCAATCACCCCGCAATTCGCGAGATTGAGCGGCCCGTTTTACAAAGGATCACTCTCAAGCGTTCCCCCGACCGGTCCGATAACGGTTTCAACGGGTCCCAGCTCGTCAGCCCAAGCAACAGGCCACAAGGCCCCATGCGCCGGCTGCCCAGGGCTCGGATTCAACCTATTGGCACTGAAAGGAACGCGCCATGTCCGCAATCATCAACACCAACCTCGCCTCGCTGAACGCTCAGCGCAACACGTCCGCCTCGCAGGGCTCGCTGATGGTCAGCATGCAGCGCCTCTCGTCGGGCCTGCGTGTCAACTCGGCCAAGGACGACGCCGCTGGCCTGGCCATCGCCGAACGCATGAACACCCAGGTGCGCGGCATGAGCGTGGCCATCCGCAACGCCAACGATGGCATCTCCTTTGCGCAGACCGCTGAAGGCGCACTGGGCAAGATCGGCGACATGCTGCAGCGCATGCGTGAACTGGCCGTTCAATCAGCCAACGGCACGAACAACATCGACGACCGCACTGCGCTGAACAATGAATTCTCGCTGCTGCAGTCCGAAATCACGCGCCTGTCCAGCAACACCAACTTCAACGGCAACTCCATCCTGACGGGCTCCGCAGCCACCACCTTCCAGGTGGGCGCCAACGCGACGGCCAACGACACCATCACGATCACCGGTGCCGACATCCTGAATGCCGCCACCGCTGCCAGCACCAACCAGGGCGCCCTGGCCGAGGTCACCAACACGACCAACACCGACATCCTGCTGGTCGGCGCGGCTGGTACCGGCGCCACCTTCGATCTCTACACCGGCACAGGCACCAAAGGTGCGCTGGACTCGGTCGCCAAGATCGACCAGGCGCTGTCCCAGGTGAACACGGCCCGCTCCACCTTCGGTGCCGCCCAGAACCGCTTCGACGCCGTCATCTCCAGCCTGCAGGTGTCGGTGGAAAGCCAGTCGGCCGCGCGCAGCCGCATCATGGACGCTGACTACGCCAGCGAAACCGCCAATCTGAGCCGTGCGCAGATCCTGCAGCAGGCCGGCACGGCGATGATCTCGCAGGCCAACCAACTGCCCCAGCAGGTGCTGACGCTGCTGCGCGGCGGCTGATAGAAGCAAGGCCGCCGGCGGTGGGGCACCGCCGGCACGGGCTTGAGAAGCGTTGAACAACGCTTCCTTAATAGCCGTGGTTTTGACCGTTGTTCGCGGGTTTGACCTGCGCAGGGCACCAACACAATTCACTCCATCGCGTCGCTGACTTCTGCGGCGCGGACACCGGAATCAACCGGGCTGTTGCAGGAGTGCTTAAATGCCCCAGACGATCAATACCAACATCGCATCGATGAACGCGCAGCGGAACCTGAACAGTTCCCAAGGGCTGCTGGCGGTGTCGATGCAGCGCCTGTCTTCTGGCATGCGTGTGAATTCCGCCAAGGACGACGCCGCCGGTCTGGCGATCGCCGAACGGATGAACACCCAGGTCCGTGGCATGTCGGTTGCCATGCGCAATGCCAATGACGGCATCTCGCTGGCGCAGACGGCTGAAGGCTCGCTCGGCAAGGTTGGCGACATGCTGCAACGCATGCGTGAACTGGCCGTGCAGGCCGCCAACGGCACCAACAACGTGCAGGACCGCGCGGCGCTGAACAACGAGTTCACGCAGCTGCAGACCGAAGTGGGGCGGCTGATCCGCAATACCAACTTCAACGGTTCGCAGATCCTGACCGGCGCGGCGACCTCGTTCACGTTCCAGGTCGGCGCCAACGCCACGGTGGATGACCAGATCGTCATCACCCAAAGCGACATCCTGACGACGACCCTGGGAACCAGCGGCACGCCCAACGGCAACGACGGCGCCCTGGAAGCTGCCATCAACAGCACCAAGATCAACATTCTTGGCGCCTCCGGCAGCGGTACAGGGGGCGTACCGCCGACCGCGGCGGTGGATTTCTCCGCCGCTGGCGCGCCGCCCGCCCTGACGGGCGCCAACGGCGACGAAGGTGACCCGTCGGTGGCCGTCCAGTTCCTGGACTTCGCCCTCGCCCAGGTCAATCTGGCCCGCTCCACCTACGGTGCGACGCAGAACCGCTTCGACTCGGTGATCGCCAACCTGCAGGTCGCCGTCGAGAACCAGACTGCAGCCCGCTCGCGCATCATGGATGCCGACTACGCCCAGGAAACGTCCAACATGTCGCGGGCACAGATCCTGCAACAGGCTGGCAACGCCATGGTCGCTCAGGCCAACCAGCTGCCGCAGCAGGTGCTGCAACTGCTCAAGGGCTGAGTCGCCCGCCGCACCCAAAAACGCCGGGATCCGCGTGTCGGAAGTCCCGGCGTTGTCATTTCAGCGCCGGCCCCGCGAAAGTTTTCCTAAAGTTCGCCACCGGCATGCCGAAGGCGTTACGGAACGGGTCTTAACAGGAAAGGGCTATGGCCACCATCTCATCGCTCGGTATCGGCAGTGGTCTTGATGTCGAGAGCCTGGTCAGCAAGCTGATGTCGATCGAGCAGCAGCCGATCAACAACATCAAGCAGGCTTCTGCCAGGCTTCAGACCAAGATCTCCGCTTACGGCCAGCTGCAGTCGGCCGTATCCAGCATGCAGACGGCCGCTCAGAAGCTGTCCGACGCCAGCCTGTGGAACGCTTCCACGGTCAGCGTGTCGGACAGCTCGGTCGCCACCGTCAGCGCCAGCAGCGCGGGCAGCCAGAACCATCTGCTCAAGGTCAGCCAGCTGGCCTCGGCCCAGTCTGTGGCCAGCCGCATCTTCACTGGTGGCAGCGAAACCCTGGGTGACGGCACCCTGACCATCGCCCTGGGCCGTTGGGCCGGTGACCCGCCGGTCTTCACCGCCGGCAGCGGCACGCCCGCCGCCATCACCGTCAGTGCGACCGACACGCTGTCCAGCATCCGCGACAAGATCAACGCCGCCAATGTCGGTGTCAACGCCAGCCTGGTGAACGACGCGGCCGGCACGCGCCTGGTCATCCGGTCGCTGAGCACCGGCGAGAACCAGGCCTTCCAGATCACGAGCCCCGATGCCGCCCTGGCCGACCTGACCTACGATCCCGGCAGCGGCGCAGGCATGGCCCAGACCCAGGCCGCCAGCAATGCCCAGTTCAACTGGGACGGGCTGGACCTGACCTCCGAAAGCAACACGCTGACCGGCATCACCGACGGCATGAGCGTGACCCTGCTCAAGACGACGGCCAGCGCCATCAGCATCGGCACCAGCAACGACACGACCAGCATCAAGAAGGCGATCACGGATTTCGCAGACTCCTACAACAAGCTGCTCAACCTGATGCGCGACCAGACCAAGTACGACGCCGGCACCAAGACCGCCGGTGTGCTTCAGGGCGACAGCAAGGCAGTTTCCGTGCAACAGATGCTGCGCGGCATCACCGGCGGCAGCACGACACTCGCCGGCGCCTTCGGCCGCCTGGCCGACATCGGCCTGGAACCCGGCCAGAACGGCACGCTGACGGTCAACTCGACGAAGCTCGACAAGGCGCTGACCAATCTCACGGACTTGAAGAAGCTGTTCGCCGCGCCGGACGCCGCCACGCCGCGCAACCGGGGCTTCGCTCTGCAATGGAACACCTTTGCCACCCAGATCCTGGGCACGGACGGCGCCATCACCAACGGCCAGAGCAGCCTGCAAAAGCGCATCGCCAGCAACGACGCCACGATCGACCACATGCAGGACTCGCTGACATTGACCGAAAAGCGCCTGCGCGCGCAGTACAGCGCGCTGGACACCAAGATGAGCCAGCTCAGCGCGCTGTCGTCCTATGTCAACAAGCAGTTCGGCAGCACCTCGTCGAGCTGAGCCCGTGAAGAATTGCAAACAAGGCGCCTTAGGGCGCCTTTTTCATGCCGCCGGCGGGGGGTGGTCGCCTCAAGTTCCCCGGCCGGGCGCCGAAATTTGAAGGTATCCAGCCCAGAGAGCCCCCATGTACGGATCCTCCTCCCCGTTTGCTTCCCGAGCTCACCGCGCCGGCTCCGCCTACGGCAAGGTCGGCGTCGAGACCGATGTCCTCAGCGCCAGCCCGCACCGCCTCGTCGCCCTGCTGTTCGACGGCGTCATGGAAGGCATGAACATGGCCCTGGCCGCGATCCAGGCAGGCAACACGCCGGTCAAGAACAACTCACTGTGCCGCTGTGTGCGCATCCTGGACGAAGGTCTCAAGGCTGCCCTCAACCTCGAATCCACCCCGCTGGCCCACGACCTGCGCGACCTTTACGCGTATCTGTGCATGCGGCTGACCCAAGCCAACCTGCACAGCGACGTCGCTGCCATCGAGGAGTGCAAGCGTCTGCTGGCGCCAGTACGTGACGCCTGGCAAGCCATCGCCGACAACCCCGCAGTGCGCCCGCCCAGGGCCGCCTGATCCGCCCAATCCGCCCCGCCCTGCTCACGCTTTCCGGTACGCCCCCATGAATTCCGAACTGCTCAACTATTACGAGGCCATCGAACAAGCCAGCGCCGACATGCTGTCAGCTGCCCGCACCGGCAACTGGGATGAAGTCGTCAAGCTCGAAGGCGCCTGCGTGCTGCTGATCTCCCAGCTCAAGTCCGCCGCCAACCAGTCCCAGCTGGCCCCGAGTGAATCGGCGCTGAAGACCCGCATCATGCAGCGCATCCTGCTCAATGACGCCGAGATTCGCCATCTGGCCGAACCCTGGCTGGAAGACCTGGATCATGTGATGAAGGGCAAGAGCAGGATGGTGCATTGAGCCCCTCGTCCGGTCTCGCCCTGCTGAACGCGGGCGAGTCCAGCCGGTCCCCCGAGGGGACGGCGATGCTTGCGGCGTCGAGCCGCAAGCACATCGCCCAAGGCGGGCMGGCTAGGGGCGGCCCGGCGCTCGGCCCGCAAAACCAACCCGCGCAGCTACCATCCTGGCATGAGCGCTCCTGAACCCACCTCCGAGGAACTGCGCGTCGCCTCCACTGCCGAGATCGCGGCGTATCTGCAGCAACTGCAGCGCGAGAATTCCGGCGTGCTGCTGAGCGGCCCCCAGGGCCAGAGCCTGTCCAGCCGCATCGTCGCGCTGGACGCCGACGCCGACCTCATCGGCCTGGAGATCGGCACCGATCCCGACGGCATCAGCCAGGCCCTGGTGGCCGAGGGCGAGATCACCGCCGTCGCCTACCTCGGCGCCATCAAGCTGCAATTCGAACTCGAGGGCCCCGTCCTCGTCAGCGGCGAACAGGGCACGGTGCTGCGCAGCGCGCTGCCAGCCCGCCTGTACCGTTTCCAGCGCCGTCAGTCCTTCCGCGTGCAACCGGCCGGCAGTGCCTATCCGCGCATCGTGCTGCCTGGCGCCGAGCAACCCGGCCGCGCACTGCGCGTGCTGGACCTCAGCATCGGCGGCCTCGCGCTGGCCCTGCCGCCCGATTTCAGCCCCCTGCCCGTGGGCGAGGTCAGCGACGGCCTGGTGCTCGAGCTGGATCGCATCAGCGCCCTGCGCGTCACCCTGCTGCCCCACCATGTCAGCCCCATCGCCGGCGATACGAGCGGCATGCAGCAGCTGGGATGCTCCTTCGTCGACCTCGATGCCAACGCCGGCCGCTCGCTGCAGGTCTATGTGGACCAGACGCAAAAGCGCCGTCGCCTGCTGAAGCTGGATCCATGAACGCGGCCGGCGGACGGGCTGAGCACAGGGCCGCTCCCAAGCCAGCCCGCGTTCCCTCGGGGGACCGGTGCGCGTACTCGCGCGCCGAGGGGCAAGGTTTCACGCTTCTCGAGGTGGTTTTCGTGCTGGCCGTGCTGGGCATCATCCTGTCGGCGGCCGTGCCCAGCTACGCGAGTTATCTGGCCCGCCAGCGCCTGCGCCACGTGGCCGAGATGCTGGAGCAGGACCTGCGCCGCGCCCGCGGCCTGAGCGTGGACGAGGGCCGCAACATCTATGTCAGCTTCAGCAGTGGCGCGCAATGGTGCTGGGGCACCAGCCGCACCGCGCCCTGCGACTGCGCCACAGGCGTGCCGCGCTGCGAGCTCGGCGCCATCAACTCCCGCGAGCACAAAGGCACGCTGCTGCAGTCTGGCCAGAGCGTCACCTTCCAGGCCGGCATGGGCCGGGCGCTGGAATGGACGCGCATCGGCATCTCCAACGACCGCAATCAGCAGCTGTATCTGGACTTGAACCCGTTGGGCCGGCCAGCGATCTGCGGAGCAGACGCACGAAAAGGCGCTTGCTGAGTGGTGCCCCTCGCCCAGCCTTGCCGCGCTGGACGCGGGCAAGTCTGGTCGGGACCGCGCTGCGGCTAAGGCCGCAACGCTTCGGCAGGCACATGCCGCCCACTGGGCGCCATGTGTCCGGCCTCAGCCCCGAAGGGACGGCGATGCTTGCGGCATTGAGCCGCAAGCACATCGCCAAGCCGGGCCGGCTCGGGAGCGGCCCAGCGCTCGGCCCGAAAGCCGCTAGATCTGCATGTTCATGATCTCGGAGTAGGCCGAGACCAGGCGGTTCCTGACCTGCAGCGTGGCCTGGAAGCCGATCTGCGCCTTCTGCATCGAGACCATGGTCTCTTCAAGGCTGACGGTCGGGTTGTCCAGTTGCACCTCGCGCTGCAGGCGGGCGGCCTCGTTCTGCGAGGCGCTGACATTCTTCAGCGCCTGCGTCATCGCGTCGCCGAAGCTGGCGCCTGACGTGGCGGCCGGCTTGGGCGCAAGCGGCGTGCCATTGACCGCCAGGCCCGCTCGGGCGGCGGCCTGTGCAAAGTCGAAGGGGCGCAACTTCATGTCCATGGGGCAGGACTTTGGCAGCAAGTCACGCGCACTAAGGGCGGAGATGCGCGGGCTCAGTCGGCCACTTCGGCGCTTTCTTTAGGGGCCTGGCACGAATAATTTGCGCCATCGCCGGATTCCCCGGCCCCCGCTGTACTCGCCCATCCGATGGACAACGCCCTGAGCGCCTCTGCTGCTGCCGCCCCGGTGATGATCACCCCGATCAACGCCCAGCCCAACTTCGTGCAGCGCTTGAACGGCCTGCCGCTGCGCAGCAAGCTGACCATGGGCGCCGGCCTGGCCGCGCTGGCCGGCGCCGTGCTGGCTATCACGCTCTGGTCCAGCCAGGGCGACTACCGCCCGCTGTTCAGCGGACTGGCCGACAAGGACGGTGGCGCCGTCATCGGCCAGCTGTCGGCCCTGCAGGTGCCCTACAAGCATGAGGCAGGCGGCACCATCCTCGTGCCCGCCGGCCAGGTTTACGAGCTGCGCATGAAGCTGGCGGCGATGGGCCTGCCCAAGGGCGGCACCGGCAACGCCGTCGGCTTCGAGCTGATGGACAAGTCCAGCATCGGTCAGACCCAGTTCAACGAACGCCTGAACTTCCAACGCGGTCTGGAAGGCGAGCTGACACGCACCATCACCGCCATGTCGGACGTGGCCGATGCCCGCGTGCACCTGGCCATCCCGCAGCAGAACGGCTTCTTCCGCGAGCAGCAAAAGCCCAGCGCCTCCGTCGTGCTGACCCTGCGCGGCGGCCGCACGCTGGATCGCAACCAGATCGCCGGCATCGTGCACCTCGTCTCCAGTGCCGTGCCCGAGCTCAATCCCAAGGCCGTCAGCGTACTGGACCAGACCGGCGCCCTGATCTCCCAGACCGGCGCGGACACCGCCACCGGACTCGACAGCCAGCAGCTCCTTTACAAGCAGCAGGTCGAAGCCGGCTTCAACAAGCGCATCTTCGAATTGCTGGAGCCCGTTGTCGGGCGCGACAACCTGCGCTCCTCCGTCACCGCCGACGTGGACTTCTCCCAGACCGAGGCCACCGCCGAGGAGTACCGCCCCAACCAGGGCCCGAACGCCCAGGCTGCGGTGCGCTCCAGCCAGAGCAACGAGAGCAACAACGCCAGCAATGCCACGCCCACCGGCGTACCCGGTGCTGCCACCAACCAACCGCCTGTGCCGGCCACCGCCCCGGTCAATGGCGCCAGCGCCCCGCTGCAGGCCGCACAAGGAGCGGGGGCTGGCGGCAACAGCCGCCGCGAGCAGGTCACCAACTACGAGGTCGACAAGACCGTGCGCGTCACGCGCGGCGCGGTCGGCAACGTCAAGCGCCTGAACGCAGCCATCGTCGTCAATCACCGCTCGGTGACCGACGCCAAGGGCAAGACGACGCAGCAGCCCGTGCCGACCGAAGAGATCACGCGCCTGACCGACCTCGTCAAGGAAGCCATGGGCTTCAACACCGAGCGCGGCGACTCGGTCAAGGTCATCAGTGCGCCCTTCGTCGTCGACAAGACCGAACCGGCCGATGTGCCGATCTGGAAGCAACCCTGGCTGCTGGACGTTGCCCGCAGCGCCATCGTGCCGCTGGCCTTCGTCGCCATCGCGCTGATCGCCGTCTTCGGCATGATCCGCCCCGCCATCAAGGCCGCGGCGCCGCAGCCGCCCGAGGACAAGGCCGAGACGGTGGATGAAGTCGTCGATGACGAAGAGCTGCTGCCTGGGGGCGCCGGCATGCCGCGCCTTGAAGCGCCGATTCATAACGAAAAACTCGAGCGTGCCCGCGCCCTGGCCCGCGACAATCCGGTAGCGGTCGCCAACATCATGCGCGACTGGATGGCCGGCGAGACGGCTGCATGATTCAGAGCTGAACCATGGATGACAAGGGCATAGAGAACGCTGCAATCCTGTTGATGTCGCTGGGCGAAGAAGAAGCCAGCGAGGTCTTCAAGCATCTGTCGCCCAAAGAGGTGCAGGCGCTGGGGGAGCAGATCGCCAAGCTCAAGGTCATCAAGCGGGCCCAGGTCGAGACCGTGCTCGACAAGTTCGACGCCGTCGCCGAGACCCAGAGCACCCTGGTCACCGACACCGACGAGTACGTGCGCGCCGTGCTGCGCAAGGCCCTCGGCGAGGACAAGGCCAACCTGCTGCTGGACCGCATCCTGCAGGGCAGCGACGTCTCCTCCATCGAAAGCCTGAAGTGGATGGACGCCGCCAGCGTGGCCGAGCTGCTGCGCAACGAACACCCGCAGATCATCGCGGCCATCCTGGCCCACCTGGATTTCGACCAGACCAGCTCGGTGCTGAAGATGTTCACCGAACGCGGCCGCAATGAGGTGCTGATCCGCATCGCCACGCTGGACGGCATCCAGCCAACGGCGCTGAAGGACCTCAACGAAGTGATGAGCCAAATCCTGGCCGGCGGCGAGCGCATGAAGAAGAGCTCGCTGGGCGGCGCCAAGACGGCCGCTGAGATCATCAACATGATGGGCTCCAGCGTCGAGGCCTCGGTGCTGGACTACATCCGCGAGGCCGACTCCGACCTGGCGCAGAAGATCATGGACAACATGTTCACCTTCGACGATCTGAACAAGATCGAGGACAAGGGCATCCAGGCCGTGCTCAAGGAAGTGCAGAGCGAGGCACTCATCGTCGCACTCAAGGGCGCCGGCGCTGAGCTGCGAGAAAAGATCTTCCGCAACATGTCCACCCGCGCCGCCGAGACGCTGCGCGAGGACCTCGAGACCCGCGGGCCGGTGCGGCTGTCCGAGGTCGAGGCCGAGCAGAAGGAAATGCTCAAGATCGTGCGCCGCCTCGTCGACGAGGGCCAAATCGTCCTGGTCGGCGGCGGCGACGACCAATTCGTTTAATCATGAAGCCCCTCGTCCAAGGAGTACCTTGGCCGGTCTTGCAGACCGCGCTGCGGCATGTGCCGCAGCTCTTCGGCAGGCACATCGCGCCCACTGGGCGCAATGTGTCCGGCCTCAGCCCCCGAGGGGACGGCGATGCTTGCCGGATTGACCGGCAAGCACATCGCCATGGCGGGCCGGCTTGGGAGCGGCCCTGCGCTCGGCCCGCAGAATCCCTGGTGCGCAACGACGCACATTGGAGCAACTGACATGGCCACCGGTCGCCAACCCCCGCGGCAAGTCCCGCCGCCCGATCGCCGTGAGACTGATCGGCGTGGCAGCTATGCCCGCTTCATTCCTGGCGAGGAACTCCAGGGCGCCAAGGCCTGGAACCTCGACAACCTGGGCAACGCCGCACCCTCGCCCTTCGCGCCGATGCGCCCCGGCAACCCGCCGGCCACACCCACCGCCGCCGCACCGGTAGAGCCGCCGCCCCCGCCCGAACCCAGCGCGCAGGAACTGCTACACGCCGCGCGCCAGAGCGGCTATCAGGACGGCTACCGCGATGGCATGGCCGCGCTGGACGCCTTCAAGCAGAGCTTTGCCCAGCAGATGAGCAAGCAGCTCGGCACGCTGGTGACGGGCTTTGATACCGAGATGCGCTCGCTGGAAGACGAGATGGCCCAGTCCATCGCCCGTATCGCCGTCGAGCTGGCCCGCCAGGTCGTGCGCAGCGAGCTTGAGCAACGCCCCGAGCTGATCGCCCGTGTGGCCCACGACGCCGTCGAGGCCCTGCAGTTGTCGGCGCGCCACGTGCGCGTGCGTGTCCACCCCGATGACCACCCCCTGGTGCAGGAAGGCGCCGGCAACGAGTTGCAGGCCCGCGAGGCGCAGCTCATCCCCGATCCCGAGGTGCCGCGCGGCGGCGTCAAGGTGGATGCCGACATTGCCAGCGTCGACGCGACGATTGCCACGCGCTGGCAACAGGCCGTCTCGGCCATCGGCCAGCAATCGATCTGGGAAGACCGGCGCACGGAGGACGAATGACTTCGGCGCGCACCGATCGCTGGCAGCGCTATCTCGCCGACCTTGAGACGCTGGCGGCCAACACCGCGCCGCTGGAATCCCACGGCAAGCTGGTTCGCGTGGCCGGCCTGGTGCTGGAAGCCACCGGCATCAAGGTGCCGATGGGCTCGGTCTGCCGCATCCAGATGCCCAGCAGCGGCAACAGCCCGCGCCGCGGCTCGGCGCCAGTGAATGCCGAGGTCGTCGGCTTCTCGGGGGACCGCGCCTATCTGATGCCCACCGACGAGGTCCAGGGCCTGTCCAGCGGCGCCACCGTCGTGCCGCGCCACCTGCCGCCGCTCGCTCCCCAACTCGGCCAGCCCTTGCACCCCTGGCGCCGTGGCGAGGATCGCGGCCTGCACCTGCCGATGGGCGACGGCCTGCTCGGCCGCGTCGTCGACCCGCACGGCCACCCGCTGGACCGCGGCGRCGAGCTGGCCGACATCCACAACGAACCCATGGTGCGGCGCCCCATCAACGCGATGGACCGCGACCCGGTGCGCATCCCGCTGGACACCGGCGTTCGCGCCATCAACGCACTGCTGACCGTCGGCCGGGGCCAGCGCCTCGGGCTGTTCGCCGGCACTGGCGTCGGCAAGTCGGTGCTGCTGGGCATGATGGCCCGCTACACCCAGGCCGATGTCATCGTCGTCGGCCTGATCGGCGAGCGCGGCCGCGAAGTCAAGGAATTCATCGAGGACATCCTCGGCATTGAAGGCCGCCAGCGCAGCGTCGTCGTCGCCGCACCCGCCGATTCGCCGCCGCTGATGCGCATGCAGGGCGCGCACTACGCCACGGCGATTGCGGAACATTTCCGCGATCAGGGCCGCCACGTGCTGCTGCTGATGGATTCGCTGACCCGCTATGCGATGGCCCAGCGCGAGATTGCCCTGGCCATCGGCGAGCCGCCGGCCACCAAGGGCTACCCGCCGAGCTGCTTCGCCAAGCTGCCGCAGCTGGTGGAGCGCAGCGGCAACGGCCTGCCGGGCGAGGGTTCCATCACCGCCTTCTACACGGTGCTGACCGAGGGCGACGACCCGCAGGACCCTATCGCCGACGCGGCGCGGGGCATCCTGGACGGCCACATCGTGCTGTCGCGCGACCTCGCCGAGGCCGGCCACTACCCGGCCATCGACATCGAGCGCTCCATTTCCCGGGTGATGACCAGTGTTGCACCCCAAAACCAGGTCGATTCCGCGCGTCGATTCCGCCAGCTTCTGGCGAAATACAACAAGGCCCGCGACCTCATCCAGCTCGGCGCCTACGCCCCGGGCAGCGACCCCGAGCTGGACCTGGCCGTACGCCTGCATGCCGACATGACGCGGCTGCTGCAGCAGGACATGCACAGCCCGGCACTTCTTCACGCCAGCGTCAGCCAATTGCAGGCCGTGGTCCAAGGCGCCTAACCTTTCGGGTCGGGCCGCCGATATCGACTGAGCGCCGGGCCCCCTGTCGGGGTCGCCGGGCGCTGTGCTGGAGTTTGAGATGAGTGCACCCGCCAAAGACACACTGAGCCTGCTGCTGGAACGCGCCGAGAACGAGCGCGACGCCGCCGCTCAGGCCTTGCATGCCGCCAGCACCCAGGCCCAGGCCGCCCGCGCCCAGCATGGCGAGCTGTCCGGCTACCGTCAGGACTACCAGCAGCGTTGGACGCAATCCTTCGCCCAGGCCACGACCATGGACATCGTCGGCTGCTACCAGAGCTTTGGCCGCCGCATCGACCAGGCCGTGGACACGCAGGGCCACGTCGCCAGCCACGCCGACCAGCGCCAGGTGCGCGCCCGCGAGGCCCTCGGCCAAGCCGAGATGCGCGTCGCCGCCTTGCGCCAGCTGATCGCCCGCCGCCAGGCCGAAGCCGCCAAAGCGGTGCAGCGCAGCGAACAGCGCGCCACCGACGAATTTGCCGCCCGCGCCCACCTGCGGCGCATGGCGCACGCCTGAGGAGGCCGCCACCATGCTCGCATCCTCGCAGACCATCGCTCCCAAGCCGGCCGCCTTGCCCTCCGTTCAAGCTTCTCAGCCCGCCCACCCCGCCCTGCCCGGCAGCGGTTCGGCCGGCGGGCCGAGCTTTGCGCAATTCCTGAACGACCAGCCTGGGTTACCGACGCCGCCGGCCCACGCCGATCCGGTGCCGCGCGAGCCAGAGTCGCCGACCCACGAGCCCGCGCCGGCTGCCGCCACAGCCACAACCCGCCGCCCTGCCGCGCCTGCACCCGCCAAACCGGCGCAGGGCCGCACGCCCGATGCTGCAGCTTCGGCCAAACCCGAGCAGGGAGCCGTCAGCGGCGAGGCAGGCGATGACAGCACCGTCGCTACGACCGACGGCGACGGCGCGCAAGACCTTGAAACCTCCGGCCTGGCCGAGTTCACCCAGCTCATCGGCCTGACGCCGCCGGCCTTGCCCGCCCAGGCGGCCGCGCTGCCGGGCGCCGAGGCCACGGCAGACGACACGCCTGGCGGCAAGCATGTCGCCCGCGGCCGCATCAACCGGCTGGCCGACGACGACAGCACATCAACCGCCCGCGCCAGTACCGGCGCTGATGCCGCTTCGGCTGGAGCTTTCGAGCGCCGCCCGGCGGACGCCACCTCACAGGACGTCGCGCCTCGCGCCAAGGGCGTGGAACAAGCCATTGCCGCCGACAAGGTGGCGGCACGCGCGGCCATCCACAGTGACGCCCTGCAAGCCGCCTCCTCCGGCGATGCCAGCACGGCTCACGCGGCCACCTCGCCTGATGCCCTCCCCACCAGCTTCGCCGCGGTGCTCGCCCAGGCCATGCCGGCCCTGGCGGCCGCGGCCGACACCGCACCGGTCAGCGCCAGTGGCCAGGTGCAGGCCGCCGTTCACAGCAATGCCTTCGCGCCCGAGCTTGGCGCGCGCGTCAGCCTGCTGGCGGTGGACGGTGTGCAGCAGGCCGAGTTGCAGCTCAACCCGGCCGACATGGGCCCGGTGGCGGTGCAGATCGTCATCGACGGCTCCCAGGCGCAGGTCTCCTTCCATGCCGCCCAGGCCGAAACCCGCCAGGCGCTGGAGCAGAGCCTGCCCGACCTGGCAGCCGCGCTGCAGAGCCAGGGACTGACCTTGTCGGGAGGGGGCGTCTTCCAGCAAACCCAGCAGGATCAGAAGGATCCCAGGGGCAGCGATGCCGACGCCGGCAACAGCGGTGACGACCGCAGTTCGCGCACAACGACCGGCGGCGGGCGCATCGCCGCCGGCACCGCGGCAGCACCCACCCGGCGCGCCGTCGGCCTGCTCGACACATTTGCCTGAAGCTGAAGCGGAAATAGGCACACCTCGCTCCAGCTAATCGGCGCTTGCCCGGCGGGCCCGGGGTCAATAATCCAGCGCATGTGCCCACGGCCTGCAGTGGCTGGCCTGGGCGATGGACGTCTCAAGGAGTGCTCATGGCGACTGCGCCGGCTGCTGCGGAAACTGCCGCGCCCAAGGGGGGCGGCAGCAAGAAGCTCATCATCATCCTCGCCGCCGTGCTGGTGCTGGTGCTGGTGGGCGGCGGCGCGGCCGTCATGCTGCTCAAGAAGAAGCCCGTTGCCGAGGACGGTGAAGACGGCGCCGAAGCCACCACCGAGAGCCCGGCCAAGCCCAAGGCCCACGCCAAGAGCGACCACCCGCCCACCTTCGTGCCGCTGGACCCCTTCACGGTCAACCTGGCGGACAAGGACGTGGACCGCTTCGCCCAGATCGGCATCACGCTGCAGGTCGAAGACCCGAAGTTCGCCGACCAGATCAAGGCCTACATGCCTGCCATCCGCAGCAATGTGCTGATGGTGCTGGCGCACAAGACCGCCGCCGAGCTCTTGACCCGCGAGGGCAAGGACAAGCTCGCCAAGGACATCATGCGCGAGTCGGTGCGCCCCATGGGGATCGAGCTCGATGAGGACGACGAGCACGAAGCCGCCGATGCGCCCAAGAAGAAAAAGAAGAAAAAGGCCCACGTCGAAAGCCCGGTGACGCAAGTCCTGTTCTCCAACTTCATCGTCCAGTAAGCCTGGGTCAGCAATGAATCAGCAGATCCTTTCCCAAGACGAAGTCGATGCACTGCTCCAGGGCATCACCGGCGAGAGCCAAAAGCTCGAGCAGGAAGAGGAGCAGGTCGGCGGCATACGCGAGTACAACCTCGCCAGCCAGGAACGCATCGTTCGTGGGCGCATGCCCACGATGGAAATCATCAACGAACGGTTCGCGCGCAACATCCGTGTCGGCCTGTTCAACTTCATCCGCAAGAGCCCGGAAGTCGCCATCGGCGGCATCAAGGTGCAGAAGTACAGCGCCTTCCTGCGCGAGATCGTCGTCCCGACCAACTTCAACATCGTGTCGGTGAAGCCGCTGCGCGGCAGCGGGCTGATCGTCTGCGACCCGACGCTGGTGTTCGCCGTCATCGATTCCCTGTTCGGCGGCATCGGCAAGTTCCACGCCCGCATCGAGGGCCGCGACTTCTCGCCCACCGAGCAGCGCGTCATCACCCGCATCGTCGAGGTCATCCTCGCCGAGTACCACAAGGCCTGGAAGGGCATCTATCCGCTCGAGCTGGAATACCAGCGCTCGGAGATGCAGCCCCAGTTCGCCACCATCGCCACGCCCAGCGAGATCGTCGTGTCGACCTCGTTCACGCTGGAAATCGGCGAGACCAGCGGCACCATTTATTTCTGCATCCCCTACTCGACGCTGGAACCCATCCGCGACGTGCTGTATTCGACGACGGTCGGCGACTCCTCCGAGCCGGACCGGCGCTGGATCAATCTGCTCAAGACCCAGATCCAATCGGCCGAAGTTGAGCTGGTGGCGGAGCTGGGCACGGCGCCGGCCACCGTCGAGCAATTGCTGGCCTTCAAGCCGGGCGATTTCATCGAACTGGACCTGGACCCCATGATCCAGACCAAGGTGGACGGCGTGCCCGTCTTCGACTGCCACTACGGCACGTCCAACGGGCGTTATGCCCTCAAGATCGACAAGATGCTGACCGGCCCTCAAGAGAGCTGGTTGGGAGCCAAACATGAGCCCTGATTCACCCAGCCAAGAAGAACAAGACGCGATGGCGGCCGAGTGGGCCGCGGCGCTGGCCGAGGCCGCGCCCGCCCCCTCCACCGCGACCGAGGTCGTTACCGAGGTGCCGGAGCAGGTTTCCACGCCCAGCTTCGCCAACTTCACGCCGACCAGCGGCGCGGGTCCGGGCAATGACATCAACATGATCCTGGACATCCCCGTCCAGCTGACCGTTGAACTGGGCCGCACCCGCATCCCGATCAAGAACATCCTGCAACTGGCTCAGGGCTCGGTCGTGGAGCTGGACGCGCTGGCCGGCGAGCCGATGGACGTGCTGGTCAACGGCTACCTGATCGCCCAGGGCGAGGTGGTGGTCGTGAACGACAAGTTCGGCATCCGGCTGACAGACATCGTCACGCCTTCCGAGCGCATGCGCCGCCTGTCCAAGGCCGCTTGAGACCACGCCCGAGGCATGGTCTTCGGACAACCAAGGGTTTGCCGGGCCATTTAGGGGGTTCGGCAGCTCAAGTCCGTCCGCAGAATGCCGAGGCATGAATGCTTCCGGCCTGCTCCCCTTTCTCTGGTTCCTCGGCATCGTCGCGCTGATCCCGGTCGCGCTGTGGCTGCTCAAGCGCACGCCGCTGGGTGGCGCGGCGGCTGTCGGCGTGCTGCGTGTCGTGGCGCAACTGCCCACGGCGCCGAACCAGCGCATCCTCGTCGTCGAGGTCGGCCAGGGCGATGACCGCCGCTGGCTGGTGCTTGGGGCCACGGCCCAGAACATCACGACGCTGCATGTGATGCCGCCGCAGGCCGAGCCCGTCCCGCCAGCCAGCTTTGCCAAGCTGCTGAGCAAGGAGCGCCAAGATGCGTCTTAAGCCCCTGCTTGGCGCCACGTTGCTGCTCGCAGCCGGTGCCGCCTTTGCCCAAGCCCAGACGCCGCCGGCCACCGTGCCGCTGCTGATTGGGCAGGGTGCGGGCGGCAGCTACTCGGTGCCGATCCAGACGCTGCTGTTCTTCACCGCCCTGGGCTTCCTGCCCGCAGTCATCCTGATGATGACGGCCTTCACGCGCATCGCCATCGTGCTGAGCCTGATGCGCCAGGCGCTGGGCACGCAGGCCGCGCCGCCCAACCAGGTCATCGTGGGCCTGAGCCTGTTCCTGACCTTCTTCGTCATGAGCCCGACGCTGGACAAGGTCTACGCCGAGGCCTGGCAGCCCTACAGCGCCGGCACCATCCAGTTCGACGAGGCCTTGAAGCGCGCCGAGGTGCCGATGCGCGGCTTCATGCTCAAGCAGACGCGCCAGGCCGACGTGGCCCTGTTCTCGCGCCTGGCCAAGCTGGACGCCAGCGTGAAGGCCGAGGACGTGCCCTTCAAGGTGCTGGTGCCGGCCTTCGTGACCAGCGAGCTGAAGAGCGCCTTCCAGATCGCCTTCCTGATCTTCATCCCCTTCCTCGTCATCGACMTGRTCGTGGCSAGCGTGCTGATGWSSMTGGGCATGATGATGCTGTCGCCGGTGCTCGTCGCCCTGCCCTTCAAGCTGATGCTGTTCGTCTTGGCGGACGGCTGGAATTTGCTTCTCGGTTCTCTTGCAGCGAGCTTTGTGACTTAGTCAGTTGGGGACAGAGCTGTCGGCGAGTACGCCTCCAGGTCAGTCCCGCAAAGGAAACAGATGGACGCACAACAAGTCTTCACCTTTGGCCAGCAGGGCCTGTACATGATGATGCTGGTCGCCGCACCAGTGCTCATCGTCGTGCTGCTCGTCGGCGTCGTCGTCAGCGTGATCCAGGCGGCCACGCAGATCAACGAGGCGACGCTGTCCTTCGTACCCAAGGTCATCGCCACAGTGCTGACGCTGGCGGTCGCGGGGCCTTGGATGATGACGACGCTGGTGGAGTACATCCAGCGGACGTTGATGACCATTCCGCAAGTCGTCGGATAAGTCGACGCCATGTGTGCGGGGCTGTCTGCTGCTTTGGCTTGGCGCCACGAACAAAGCACGACACCAGGCGACAGGCGCTGAAATGTTCTCCGTCACCGAAGCCCAACTCCTCGCCTGGTTGAATCCACTTTTGTGGCCCTTCATCCGCACGCTGGCCCTGTTCGCCGGCATGCCCACCTTCAGCCAGCGCAATGTGCCGCTGCGCCTGCGCGTGGGCCTGGCCCTCTTCATCTCGGTCGCCTCCCAGCCCTCACTGCCGGCGATGCCGGTCACGCCGCTGGACTCGCTGCCCGCGCTGACGCTGCTGGTCGCCCAGCAGCTGCTGATCGGCCTGTCCATGGGTTTTGCGGTGCGCATCGTCTTCGCGGCGCTGGAGTTCGCCGGCGAAATCATCGGCCTGCAAATGGGCCTGAACTTCGCCGGCTTCTTCGACCCCAGCACCGGCGCYCAGGGCACSGCCAGCGCACGCTTCTTCGGCAGCATGGTGGCCTTCCTGTTCATCGCCATCAACGGCCATCTGCTGCTGATCAACGCGCTGATCCAGAGCTTCCACGCCTTCCCGGTGGGGGGCGAGCCCTTCGCCTTCCTGCGCGTGGCCACGCCCCAGCAATGGGGCGCGGAGATCTTCAGCATCGGCCTGTGGATCGCGCTGCCGCTGATCACGATGCTGATGTTCGTCAACCTCGTGCTCGGCGTGATCTCGCGCGTTGCGCCTCAGATCGGTGTCTTCTCGGTCGGCTTCCCGCTGACCGTCAGCATCGGCCTGATCGGCATGGTGGCCACCCTGCCGCTGATGCAGACGCCGTTCATGGTGGCGCTGGAGCGTCTGCTGTCAGCATTCAGTTAGGCCTCGCGCAACGCCGTCGTCACAGGCAGCGAAGCCGCCCGCACCGCCGGGAACAGGCCACCCACGAAGCCGATGGCCAGCGCCCACTTGATGCCCTCCCACAGCAGGCCCGGCGACACGGCCAGGTTGAAGCTGAGCTTGCCGACCGAGCCGGCCGCCATCGTGGAGGCCTCGTAGCCGTTGAAGATCAGCCAGGCGATGCCGCCGCCGATGAGGCCGCCGATCAAGGCCAGCAACGTTGTCTCCAGCATCACGGCGACAACGACCGGCAAGCCGCGAAAGCCGATGGCTCGCAGCGTGGCGATCTCGCGGGCCCGTGCGGCCACGGCGGCGAACATGGTGTTCAGCGCGCCGAACACCGCCCCCACGGCCATGATGGAGCCGACCACGATGCCGATGATGCGCAGGATCTTGGTCATCTGCTCGCTCTGCTTGGCGAAGAACTCCACCGTCGTGGTCGCCTTGACCTTGAGCTGCGGGTTGTTCTCCAGCGATTCGCTGAAGGCCTTGATCGCTGCCGGGCTGTCCAGTTTCACCGTGGCTGAGTTGGCCCCGTTGCCACGCCGGTAGGCGTCGTTGACCATCGTGGCGTCGCCCCACAGTTCGGACTCCATCGCGTCGCCTGAGGCGAAGATGCCGACGACGGTCCAGGGCTGGTTGCCGAGCTTCAACGTGGCGCCCACCGTGAGCCCGTCGAACTGCCGCACCGCGCCCTTACCGACGACCAGTTCCCGCAGGCCCGGTTGGAAAACCTTGCCCTCGACGATCTTGACATTGGGCCGCACGGTGAAGGCGGCCTCGCTGATGCCGCGCACCTGGGCGCTGCCCTGGTCGCCGGCCTTGCCGCCCTTGACCGGCAGGTTGGCCGCCACCACGGTTTCGGCCGAGAGGATGGGCTCGCCCTTGGCGTTGCGGGACACCCCAGGCGCCTGCCCGATCTGCACGACGTCCTCCCGCGTCAGCGACGACGACACCTCGTTGGCGGATGCGCCGCGCATGACGATGGCGGTATCCAGGCTGCCCGAGTTGCGCAGGGTCTGCGCATAGCCCTCGGCCATGGCCAGCAGCGACACGAGCACACCCACCACGCCGGCAATGCCGACGACGATGACGGCCGAGGAGCCCAGCCGCTGCGTCAGTGTGCTGATACCCACCGAAGTGACCGAGAGCGCCTGCGCGCCGCTGCGAAAGAGCAGCATCCACAGCGCCAGCAGCGCGGCCAGCGCGAGGGCGCCATACCAAGGCATGAGGATCCACGCGACCAGCATCAGGACTGTGAGGAGGATGAGGCCGAAGTTCTTCAGGAATTTCATGCTCATGCCCTCCCGGCCAGTGCATCGGTGATGTTGATACGCATGGCGCGCAACGCCGGCAACGCGCCGACGGCCAGACCGAACAGCAGGGCCAGGCCCACGCCGATCATCCAGCTGTCCACCCCGGCCGCGGGCAGGTTGAGTGCGCCGCCGCTGCCTTGGCTGACGATGGGGCCGATGACGCTGGCCAGCCCCAGGCCGGCCGTGCCGCCGATCAGCAGCAGCAGCACGGACTCCGCCAGCACCATCGAAAGCACGCTCTCACCCGAGAAGCCCAGGGTCTTCAGCACCGCGATCTCGCCGGTGCGTTCACGCACGGCCTGCATCATGGTGTTGCCGGCCAGCAGCAGCAGCGTGAAGAACACCGCACCCATGATGGAGGTGACGATGAGGTTGATGTCGGCCACCTGCTTCATCCAGCTGGACATGGCGGCTGCCTCGGTCTGGGTGCGCGTCTCGTGGTCGGAGTTGGCCGAGATCTCGTCGATGGCCTTGAGCACGCGGTCAGCCTGGTTCACATCCTTGACGCGTGTCACATACCAGCCCACCTGGCCCTGGTTCCAGGGCGTGGTGTCGTCGAAGTATTTCCAGTTCAGCAGGAACATCTGGTCCCACCAGCCGGCCGCCTTCCTGTCCGCCACATGGATGATGCCGACGATCTGGAAGGGCCAGTTCTGGCTGCCGTTGCGGTCCGGGAAGATGGTGGACTGCATGGGCACTTGGTCGCCGACCTTCCAGCCAAATTTGCGCGCCAGGCCTTCGCCAACCAGGGCGCCATTCTTGGTCTCGGCAAACGCCTTACGGTGCTCGGCCGAGACTTCCATCTCGGGGTAGATGTCGAGGTAGTTGGGTGCGACGGCGAAGCTGAAGACCGCGTTCTCGGGCTTTTGGTAGGCGCCGCCGAACCAGTTGGCGAAGGCTACATCCTTGACGCCGTCGATCTGCGAGATGCGTGCGCCCAGCGACATCGGCAGCAACTGGATGAAGCTGAGCTTGGAGCCCGTCTGCAACCGTTGGGCGCCGTTGGCACTCTTGCCGGCCTGGTCGAAGCCGACGCGCACCGCGTCCAGCAGGCCGAACAGCAGGAAGGCCGTGATGATGGACACCAGGGTCAGGAAGGTCCGGCCCTTGCGCCGGAACAGCGCCGCCCAGATGAGATGAAGGTATTTCATGCCAGCCTCCGCAGGGCCGTCTCAAAGAGGCTGGACGCCCCCTCGGGGGGCTGCGAACAAAGTGAGCGTGGGGGCATCATCTGCTCCTTCAAGCGGTGGCTTCGGTTACCAGCGTGCCCTTGTCCAGATGCAGCGTGTGGCTCGCTCGGGCGGCGGCGCGCGGGTCGTGGGTGACCATGACGATGGTCTTGCCATGATCGCGGTTGAGGGCCTGCAGCAGCGTCAGCACATCCTCGGCGGATTGCCGGTCCAGGTCGCCGGTGGGTTCGTCGCAGACCAGCAGCGTTGGGTCCGACACGATGGCCCGCGCGATGGACACGCGCTGCTGCTGGCCGCCCGACAGTTCGGTCGGCTTGTGCGAGGCGCGGTCGGCCAGGCCGACGAGCTGCAGCGCAATCGCCGCGCGCTTCTTGCGCTCGCCCGCTGACAGCTTGGTCAGCAGCAGTGGCAGCTCGACGTTCTTCTGCGCCGACAGCGTGGGCATCAGGTTGTAGAACTGGAACACGAAGCCGACGCGCGAGGCGCGCCACTTGGCCAGCGCCGCGCCGGACAGCTTGTCGATACGTTCACCGCCAACGCTGATGGCGCCGCCGCTGGGAGCGTCCAGGCCGCCAATGAGGTTGAGCAGCGTGGTCTTGCCGGAGCCCGAGGGGCCCATCAAAGCAAGGAAGTCGCCCTGCTGCACATCCAGCTCGATGTGGTGGAGCACTTCCACCTTCTGCTTGCCACGGGTGTAGACCTTGGACAGGTCACGGATCTCGATCAGTGCGCTCATCTCTTCAGTCCTTCTTCACGATGTTGGAACCCTGCTTCAGTTCGGTGGGCGGCGACAGCACGACCGTCTCGCCCGCCTTCAATCCGCTGGTGACCAGCTTGAACTTGCCCGCGTCGGCGCCGAGCTTCACGGCGCGCTGCTCCGCGCGATCGTCATGGGCGACGAACACGGCGTCGCCGCCGTCGCGCTGCACCAGGGCCTCCGGCGGCAGCAGCACGCCGGGTACCGGTTTGGCTTCGGTCTTGGGCTTGGCCGCCAGGAAACTCACGCGCACGCCCATGTCGGGCACCAGGCGTTCGTCCTTCTTTTCCAGTGCCACACGCACCTTGACCGTGGCCTTGCCACGATCGGCGCTGGGGATGACGGCGACGACATGGGCCGGGATCTTCCAGTCCGGGTAGGCGTCGAGAACGGCCTCACAGGGCATGTCGGGCTTGACCTGGGCGATGTAGGCCTCGTTGACGTCGACGTTCACCTCCAGCGAGTCCATGTCGACGATGGTGCCCACGCCGGTACGGGTGAACCCCCCGCCGGCGGACAGCGGCGAGATGATTTCGCCCACCTGCGCCGCGCGGGCCGTGACGACGCCGTCAAACGGCGCCCGCACGGTGGCGTAGTCGAAGTTGACGCGAGCCTGCCGCGCCTGGGCCTGGGCGGCCTCGATCTGGCGCTGAGACGCCTCCATCTGCGCGGACACGGCGGTGAAGAC
>NZ_JBFUMN010000034.1:0-56769 GCF_054049335.1 Roseateles sp. P5_E1 | reverse complement strand
GCCAGCACCCCTTCGAAGGAACCCGAGCCGTTGGCCACGCCGAAGGTAAAACTGCGGTAGCCGGCACCTTGGTAACCCGATTGAATGAGCCCCTCGCCGCTCAGGGTGTCGACCCGCACATTCGCCTCCACCCCACGAAAGGTCGCGTAAGTGCCGACGCGCAGTTGGGACTGGTTGGCGGTCCAGTCGTCGTTGCCGAAGGAGCCGCCCACCAGGGTGCCCAACTGCACATCGATCAGGCCGCCGGCGCCCATCGCAAAGCTGGCGGCGCTTCCCTGCCAGATCGCCTGACCCCCGCCGACGATGCTCAGCACGCCGCTGCCGGTGAAGCGGGTGTCGCTGGTGAACGCGCGCGTGCCACTGTTCAGGTTCAGCTCCAGCACGCCACTGGTGCCGATGTCGAACTGGCGGGACAGGGTGGTCGAACTCAGCCGCAGCGTACCGCCGTCGATGATGGTGGAGCCGGTGTAAAGGCCGGCTGCGCTCAGGTTCACCGTACCGGGCCCCGTCTTCCACACGCTGCCTTCACCACTGATCCGGTTCAAATGCTCCTGGTTGCCGGCGAGATTGAAGACGAGCTTGCCCCCTGGGCCCAGTGTGCTGTCACCGTTGAGCTGGCCATCGCTGCCACCTTGGCCGATCTGAAGCGTGCCCTGGATGTTCAGCGTGCCTGTACCGGGCGCCAGCCACAGGAAGCCGCTGTTGATCTGTGTGTAGCCGGCGGCAATGCCCAGCGAGCCATACACATTGAGCCTGCTGCCGGCCAGCAGATTGAAGCTGCCGGCCTCGGCTGCACCCAGCACCAGGTTGCCGTGAAGCTCCAGCGTGTTGCCGTTGTTGAGGGTGCCACCGGCGGAGTCCATGACAAAGCCTGACCCCAGGGACAGGCTGCCCTGGTTGTCGATCACGCCGTGGTTGCTGAGCTTGCCGGCGACTGATAGCGTGCCGCGGTTGCTGATGAGGCTGTCGCCGTAGCCGGGCGAGGCCTTCTCATTGGACAGCGTAGCGCCGGCGAGCACGTTGACCACCGCGTCGCGCTCGATCTCGATCTGCGCGCCGCCGCTGTTGTCAATGCGGCCGCCAGCCATCACAAGGACCGAGGAGCTCCTGTCGAACAGGGCTCGCGCATGGTCGCCATTGTCGATGCGGCTGCCGGCATCGCTGATTTCGGTGCGACTGCCGGCTGCGAAGGTGGCCAGGACGCCGCGCCCCCGGTTGCTCAGCATCGACCCACCGCGGTAGGCGGTGGTGCCGGTGACCACCAGGTCGTCAATGCGGGTGGGGTTGCCCTCCAGCGTGAGGCTGGTGCGCACGCCGCTGAGCGTGGTCGAGCCCGAATAGACCTTCAGCGTGTCGCGGCTGATGTTGGAGTTGCTCTCGTACAGGCAGTTGTTCAGCCCGGTGTCGCCCAGGCTGAGGCCCACCGCTTTGACCTCGAAGCCGCAGCCGTAGTGGCCACGCAGGTCTTGGTCCAGGTCGGCGCTCAGCGAGGTCTGGATGCTGGCGTCGCCGAGGAAGTAGTTGCGCCCCACCAGCTTGCCGGGGGTGCCGGCAAAACGCAGCTTGATGTCGCTGCCCAGAGCAAAGCTGACCTTGCCGTCCAGATGGTCGATGAAGGACTCGGCGCCGCCGGCGCCGGTGATGACCTCTTGCACCGGCTGATCGAACACCAGCTTGACGAACACCGGCGCGGTGGGCGCGAAGTCGAAGTTCATGCCCATGGACGGGCCGGCATTCACGCTGAGGAAATTGGTCTCGAGGCTGAAGCCTTTTTCGGAGCCCCTGAAGCGCAGCGGGTTGGCGACGCCGTACAGGGGCGGCAGCATGGCCCCCAGCTCCCAGCCGCCACGCAGCACCTCGTTGCCGCAATGCAGGGCGCCGCCCGTCAGCGCCGAACAGTTACCGGCCTTGACGGTGTCGAGCATGAAGGTGTTGGTGCTGCCGATCAGGAAATCCTGGCCCAGGGCCGGCACCGCCACCGGCTTGCCCAGGACCGTCAGCATGGCGCTCGCGGCGCTGTCGAAGTTGAGCAGCGAGAACTTGCCCGGGTTCACCCCGAACTCGAAGCTGGTGCTGGTGCAATCGACAAAGCAGCCCTGCACCGCGACCTTGGCATCGAAATTGAACAGACCGGACACGGAGGCCTGCACGCTGGGCAGATAGGGCGTCAGGGTGGCCGCCGCTTTCAGGGTGTCGCGGGCTTTGACGATGAAGTTCTGCCCCTTGGTAAAACTGTCGGGCAGGGTCAGCACGGGGTTGAAGCTCTGGCTGAAATCCATCGATCCACCCCGCGCGCTGGCCGAGAACTCCAGCCCGATCCGGCCCGAGCTTTGCATGCTGGCCGCGACGCCGTAGCGGCCCAGGTACGTGTTGAAGATCGGGTCGTAAACGTTGGTGAAGCCGCCGAAGTTGAACAACTCCTGCGCGGCGACACCCGCATAGGTGCCCCAGCTGGTCTGCAGCGCATAGCTCGCGGTGGCCGTGCCGCCGGCATTGCCCCACAGGCTCTGGCCCGTGGCGCTGAAGCTGACCTGGTCGCTGAGGGTGGTGCCTTGGGCCGCCAGGCCCGGCATCAGGCCCAGGCCGATCAGCAGGCTCAGCCGCGACAGCGCCGGCATCACGCGGACGGTGTGCGGGTGGCGGGCAGGCTGGGTCTTGCCGGGCTGGCGTGTCTTCATGGTGGCTCTCCCTGATAGCGGTGCAGCGTGACTTTCTCCGCACTCTGGCCAACCCACCTTTGCCAAACCGCAGAAAACCTGTGCTGGTTCGTCGTCTAGCAAAAATAACCAGATGTAAACGGCCTGCAAAGACGGTTGACAATCGCCGCGATGAGTGAAGCTCTCGCCACGCATGACGACATGGCTCCGCCAGGCGCGGCGCGGCTGTTGCTGATCGACGATGCGCCCGAGCAGTTGCGCCAGCTCAGCGATCTGCTGGCCCGCCACTACCGGCTGCTCCATGCCGCCGACGGGCTCGGCGGCTTTCACCGCGCCCAGGCGCAGCGGCCCGACCTGATCCTGCTGGACCTCGTGATGCCTGGCATGGACGGGCATGCTGTGTGCCGGCTACTGAAGGCCGATGCGGCCACCTGTGAGATCCCGGTGATCTTTCTCTCTGCCCAGGCGAGCGCGCAGCAACGGCTGGACGGCTTGCGCCTGGGGGCGGTGGACTACATCGCCAAGCCCTTTCTGGCCGACGAGGTGCTGGCGCGGGTCTACGTCCATCTGCCGCGCGCCAAGACCGCGCCGGGGCGCTGCGATGGCGCACACGACCCCGAACTGGCCTTCGTCAACGCAGCTACCCAGCTCATTGGCGAGCAGTTGGAGGACCTGCCCTCGGTGGGCGACCTGGCCGAGCGCCTGGGCTTGAGCGAGCGACGCCTGTCCACGCTGTTTCGCAGGCACCTCGGCCTGACGGTGTCGGGTTTCATCAGCGAGGAGCGCATCCGCGTCGGCTGCCACCTGCTGGCCGCCACGCCCATGAGCGTGCAGGACATTGCCTTCGACGTGGGTTTCACCACGGCGTCCAACTTCTCCACCGCCTTCCGCGAGCGACTGGGGCTGACGCCGCAGGCTTGGCGCCAGCACCAGCGCGACGGCGGCACCGCTTGACCCGGCGCTGGCTGACCCGGCTGCTGAGCCTCGCGCTGGCCCTGGCCGCCTGGACACCATTGCATGCGCAGCCGCCACCAACGCCTCAACCAGCCTGGCAGTTGCTCGAAGACCCCGGCGGCGCCCTGACGCTGGACGACGTGCAGGCGCGAGCCGCCGAGTTCAAGCCCCACCAGCCGACTGGCCATCTGCGCACCCCCGGCTACACACGCACCGCGCTGTGGGCCCGGCTGGAGCTGCCCGCCGACGCGCGGCCCGAGACCCTCTGGCTGGTGATGACGCTGACGCGCATCGAGCACGCGCAGCTGTGGGTCCAGGCGCCCGACGGGCAGTGGCACCACGCGCAGGCCGGCCTGCTGGTGCCGCACGCGCAATGGCCACTGGACACCGGCGACGTGAGCTTCGAGCTGCGCCCCGAGCCAGACCAGCCCCTGCGCCTGATGCTGCGCGAATCGGGCCGCACCTACGCCTCCTTCGACGCGCTGCTGTGCCGGCCGCGCGACTGCTTCGCTGAAAACCGCGACACCACCCTGGCCATTGCCGTGCTGGCTGGCAACCAGATGCTGGCCGCCGCCGGCTATCTGCTGCTGTTCTTCTTCTGGCGTCGCGCGGCATTCGCGCTAATGGCGGGGTCGGTGGCCGCATACGGGCTGTACGAGCTGAGCCTGCATGGCCTGAGCTTCCAGTACCTGTGGCCCAACGCCACCGCCTGGGCGCCGCGCAGCCTGGTGGTGCTGATGGGCACGGCGCAGTTGCTCAATTCGCTGGCCGTGGCCGCCATCCTGCCACTGCGCCAGGCCGCGCGAGCGCTGCGCTGGCCGCTGGCCGCAGCCTGGCTCGCCATTGGTGCCGCGCTGTTGACCGCGCTGTGGGGCGACTACCGGGCCGTGGCGCCCCTCGTCAACGCGCTGACGGGGCTGTGCGGCCTGCTGACCCTGGTGCTGGCCGGCTGGGCCTGCTGGCGACGCCTGCCGCTGGCTGGCTGGGCGGCCGTGGTGATGGCCTCCACGGTGCTGGGCGCGCTGCCGCGTTACGCCTATGTGCTGGGCTGGCTGGAGCTGGGGCCGGTGATGTGGCTGACCACGCCCGTCGTGCTGCTGCTGTCGCACCTGATCCTGCTGATGGCCCTGGTGCAGCAGGTGGTGCAGCAGCGCCGCGCCGAGCTGGCCGCGCAGGCGCAGCTGCTGCAGGAACGGGCCGCGCGCAGCCAGGAGCTGGAGCGGCAGGTGGCACAGCGCACCGGCGAGCTGTGCGATGCGCTGCAGGAGGCCCGCAGCCAGCACCAGCAGCGCAGCCGCCTGCTGGCCTTCATTGGCCACGACCTGCGCGCACCGCTGGCCGCGACGGTGAGCTATCTGCGCCTGCTCGGCGGCGGCGGCCGGCGCGACCAGCAACTGCGCGCCAGCGTGGAGCACAGCGTGGGCTACCAGTTGGCGCTGATCGATGAGCTCGTCGAGTTCTCGCGCGGCGAGCTGCATGAGCTGGACCTGGTGCCCGCTCCGCTCTACATCCACGGCCTGCTGCACGAGCTGGCAAAGCAAGGCGAGCTGCTGGCGCGCCAGCACCGCAACGCCTTTCGGGCAGGCATAGACCCGGAATTGCCGGCCGTGGTGCTGGCCGACGCCAAGCGCCTGCGCCAGGTGCTGCTCAACCTCTTGTCCAACGCCGCCAAGTTCACTACCGGCGGTCAGATCGAACTGAGCGTCATGCCAAGCAGTACGGCGCCGGGCGTCTGGTGCTTCGAAGTGGCTGACACCGGCAGCGGCATTGCGCCCGCGGACCAGGCCCGGCTGTTCGAACCCTTCTGGCAAGCTCCGCCGCAAGAGAATCAGCGCGCCGAGGCTGGCTCGGGCCTGGGCCTGGCGGTGGCCAAACACATCGTCGAGGCCATGGGCAGCCAGATCGAACTGGACAGCGCCGTGGGCCAGGGCAGCCGCTTCTCGTTCTTGCTGCCGCTGAGCGCAGGTCGCGCCGAGGAGGTTCTGATGCCCGCCGACGGCGTCACACCTGTCGAGACCGCCGAGACCGACCTGCTTGCGCTGCTGATCGACGCGCCGCAGGGCCATGCCGACCGCGTCGCCGAACTGCTATTCGCCGCCAACGTCGAGGTGCTGCGGCCCGCGCCCGGCGCGCTGCTTGCGCCGGCGGATCTGCTGCTGTGCGACCCCTGCCTGCTGGATGCAGACGGCCTTGCACAGGTGCAGCACTGGCGTGCCAGCGGTGCGTCACGCCGGTGCATCGCCCTCGTCGATCGCCCGCTCGCATCCGAACTGGCGGGCCTGTTCGACGCCACGCTCTACAAGCCGGTCAACGCCGCCGCCTTGCTGGCCGAGCACTTCAGCCCCGCGGCGACGCCATGAAAAAGAGCGCCTCAGACCCGCTCAGGCGCTCTTCGACGGCCAGACGGCCCGCTCTTACTTCGGCAGGTCCTTGGCGTAATTCGCCAGGCCTTCAGCAATCTCGGACTTGGCCTTCTCCGGGCCTTCCCAGCCCTTGACCTTGACCCACTTGCCCTTCTCCAGGTCCTTGTAGTGCTCGAAGAAGTGCTGGATCGCGGACAGGCGGGCCGGGTTCACGTCTTCGATCTTCTGCCAGTGGTCGTACATGGGCAGGATCTTGCTGGTGGGCACGGCCAGCAGCTTGGCGTCGCCGCCGGCCTCGTCGTCCATCATCAGCACGCCCAGGGGGCGGCAGGTCACGACGACGCCGGGCGTCAGCGCGAAGGGGGTGATGACGAGCACGTCGACCGGGTCACCGTCGTCCGCCAGCGTCCTGGGGATGTACCCGTAGTTGCACGGGTAGTACATAGGCGTCGTCAGGAAGCGGTCGACGAACAGCGCACCGCTCTCCTTGTCCACCTCGTACTTGATCGGGTCGGCATTCATCGGGATTTCGATGATGACGTTGAACTCGTCAGGCACCTTGGCGCCGGGGGTCACGTTGTGCAGGCTCATGGTCGTCTTTTAGGGCTAAGGAAAACCCGCATTCTAGGTTTCCCCAACATCGCTGGTAAACGTGCAACCCGGCCGTCAAACCCGGCCCTTAAGCTCGGCCGCCGAGCCCCGGCATACCCTGCCGCGGGCCACAGATGACACGCTAAACAGGAGACTCATACATGTCGACAGAAGTGGCGCTGTATTTCGCGCTGGCTTGCGGCCTCGCGGCCGTTCTTTATGGCTTCATCCAACGAAGCTGGATCCTGAGTCAGGATGCGGGCAATGCCCGCATGCAGGAGATCGCCGCGGCGATCCAGCAAGGTGCCGCCGCCTACCTCGGCCGGCAGTACCGCACCATCGGCATCGTCGGCGTCGTGCTGGCCATCGCCATCGCGGTGTCGGGCCTGGGAACGACGACGGCCATCGGCTTCGTCATCGGCGCGGTGCTGTCGGGCATCTGCGGCTTCATCGGCATGAACATCTCGGTGCGCGCCAATGTGCGCACCGCGCAGGCCGCCTCCAAGGGCATCGGCCCGGCGCTGGACGTGGCCTTCAAGGGCGGCGCCATCACCGGCATGCTGGTGGTGGGCCTGGGCCTGCTGGGCGTCGGTGGCTTCTACATGGCCATCGGCGGCGGGCATGACAGCACGGCCCTCAAGCCCATGCTGGGCCTGGCCTTCGGCTCCTCGCTGATTTCCATCTTCGCGCGCCTGGGCGGCGGCATCTTCACCAAGGGTGCGGACGTCGGTGCCGACCTGGTGGGCAAGGTCGAAGCCGGCATCCCCGAGGACGACCCGCGCAACCCGGCAGTCATTGCCGACAACGTCGGTGACAACGTCGGCGACTGCGCCGGCATGGCGGCCGACCTGTTCGAGACCTACGCGGTCACGCTGATCGCCGCGATGGCGCTCAGCGCGTTGATGATCACCGGCAGCAGCGCGCTGGCCGGCGTCGTCTACCCGCTGGCGCTCGGCGGCGTGTCCATCATTGCCTCCATCATCGGCTGCTACTTCGTCAAGGCCAGTCCCGGCATGAAGAACGTGATGCCGGCGCTGTACAAGGGCCTGATCGTGGCCGGCGTGCTGAGCCTGATCGCCTTCTTCTTCGTCACCAAGGCGATGTTCCCCGGCCCCATCGAGCTGAGCACGGGTGGCACGACGAGCGCAATGGCCCTGTTCGGCGCCTGCGCGGTCGGCCTCGCGCTGACGGCGGCCATGGTTTGGGTGACGGAGTACTACACCGGCACCCAGTACCACCCGGTGCAGCACGTGGCGCAGGCCTCCACCACCGGCCACGGCACCAACGTCATCGCCGGCCTGGGTGTGTCGATGAAGTCCACCGCCTGGCCGGTGCTCTTCGTCTGCGCGGCCATCTACGCGGCCTTTGCCTTGGCGGGCCTGTACGGCATCGCCGTCGCGGCCACCTCCATGCTCAGCATGGCCGGCATCATCGTCGCGCTGGACGCCTACGGTCCCATCACCGACAACGCCGGCGGCATTGCCGAGATGGCCGAGCTGCCGGCTTCCGTGCGTGACGTCACCGACCCACTGGACGCCGTGGGCAACACGACCAAGGCCGTCACCAAGGGCTATGCCATCGGCTCCGCGGGCCTGGCTGCGCTGGTGCTGTTTGCCGACTACACGCACGCGCTGGAAGCGCGTGGCATGCACGAGGTGTTCTCGCTGTCCGACCACAAGGTGATCCTGGGCCTCTTCCTCGGCGGCCTGATCCCCTTCCTGTTCGCCGCGATGGCGATGGAAGCTGTCGGCCGGGCCGCCGGTGCCGTTGTCGTCGAGGTGCGCAAGCAGTTCGCCGATGGCGCCATCATGGCCGGCCAGCGCAAGCCCGACTACAGCGCCGCGGTCGACATGCTGACCACCGCCGCCATCAAGGAAATGATCGTTCCTTCACTGCTGCCCGTGGTGGCACCCATCCTGGTTGGGCTGATCCTCGGCCCGGCGGCACTGGGTGGCCTGCTGATGGGCACCATCGTGACCGGCCTCTTCGTCGGCATCTCGATGTGCACCGGCGGCGGCGCCTGGGACAACGCCAAGAAGCTGATCGAGGAAGGCTTCACCGACGACAAGGGCGTGCTGCACAAGAAGGGCTCGGAAGCGCACAAGGCCGCCGTCACCGGCGACACCGTGGGCGACCCCTACAAGGACACCGCCGGCCCGGCCGTGAACCCACTGATCAAGATCATCAACATCGTGGCCCTGTTGATCGTGCCGCTGTTGCCGCTGCCTGCGGGCAGCAAGGCCCCCGAGCCCGTCGCAGCCCCGGCTGTCGTGGCGGCACCGGCGGCCAGCACCGCGGAGATGCCCGCGTCGGCCGCATCTCAGTAACACCCAGGTAAATCCCTGGCATAACGGCCCGAGAAATCAGACTTCTCGGGCCGTTTCCACGTCTGGCCCAGGCAAAATCGCGGCTCATGGCGAGCATGGCAATCACGAGGCACGAGCTGTCGCGGCGACGCGAACAACTGCAGGATCTGCAGCGCTACCTCGCCGTGCTGGAGGCCGATCACGACGGCGCCCGCGCCAAGCTGCTCGGCTTTCGCCAGCGCTATCTCGAGGCCCTGGGCCCGCTGATGCGCGAGCTCGACGAGATCGATGCCCAGCTGCACCAGGCCACGGCCCTGTTGTCTGAGGCCTTGAAGCGCCAGGGTGTCGACGCCCCGGTGTCGGCATCCCAGCGCGCCAAGGCCTGGCCCGATGTGCCCGCCCTGCCCGACGCGACGCCGCTGCCGCCCGAACCCACGGGCCCGTTGACCGACCTGCCGCCGCCCAGTCTGAAGACGCTGTACCGGCGCGCGGCGATGCGCTTCCACCCCGACCTGGCGCCCTCCGGCCCGGAGCGCGAGGTCTGCGAGCAGCGCATGATGATCGTCAACGAGGCTTACGCGAACAGCGACCGCCACCGGCTGGAAACGCTGCTGCTCGCTGCGGGCGAACTGCCCGAGAAGGTCATCGGCGGCCCGGCCGACGCGGTACGCGCCTGGCTCGGCCTGTGCGAGCACCTCGTGCAGGGCCGCATCCGCGTCGTGCAGGCGCAGACCGCCTTGCTGCACAACCTGCAGATGCACCAACTGCGCATCGCCATCGAACGTGCCGAGGGCGGCGGCATGCGGCCGCTGGACATCATGGCCGCGCGGCTGCGCACCCAGATCGCCGAGCGCCGCCAGGAGCTCTACATCGGCGAGCGTGTCGGCAGCGACGCCCGCATGGCGGCGGATTTCCTGCGCAAGCGCTACCAGCGGCTGACGGGGCTGGGCCTGGGCTGAGCCCGTCGTCCTGCGGGCTCAGTCGCAGCCTTGCGACTGGTCGTTCTGCGTCTGCGGGTCCGAGCTGGGAAAGAAGTTCACCATGTCACCCGTAGCGCTGATCTGAGCGAACAGCAACACAACGCCACGCCGGGTGTAGGTATCGGCAGACCAAGGAACGATGACGCCGTCCCACCAGGCGCCGTCCGACTCGGTTCTGCTGGCTGGCAGGTAGTTGTAGGGGTTCATGGTGGGGTCGTTGCCAACCGTCTTCACCGCGGCACCCACCAGGCGCAGGCTCATGCCGTCGACCGTCGTTTCAACGAAGGAGAACGGCAGTTCACCATCCTGCCCCGCAGGGGTCGTCGTGGTGAGCACTGTGCCCGACGGCACGGGCTGGCCATTGCCATCGACATAAGTGCATTGCGCCAATCCACCGGCGGTACCGGTGACGGTGACGGTGTAGGGAGGAACGAAGGTCGACATAGGGACTTCTCTGGTTGTGGTGGGAAAAGAGGTGGCAGCTACAGGTCACGCTGCCGATGCAGCCAGGCACGGCCTGCTTGCCAGTCAGGCTGGTCGACGACTCGCGGATCCAGGCATTTCTGTACTTCGAGCCAACGTTGAGTCAACTCGGCATGCGCCTGCAGCCATCCCGCGCGAAGCTGCAGCAGTTGCTGCGCCTGGCCGCAAGCCGCCTGCCTGGCGGACGCGTCAGTAGCATTCAGGTTCGCCTTGAACAATTGCAGTCGCACCGCTGCGTTCAAGGCTTCCAGGGATACGGGGCGCTTGGCCATCACGGCGGACAAGCGTTGTTCGACTCGCACCAGGGCCTGGTCGCGCGCCTCGCACGCCGGGCTTGCACAAGCAGGACTGGCCGCCAGTTCCAACAGCCGGACCGAACGAGGCAGCCAGCTGTCCAGGGGCGGCTTGCCCGGTCGCAGACCCTCCAGCTTCTGCAGCAGGGCCAAGGCCTGTACGGCGCGCGCGTCTGGCGGCAAGTCGGCCCGTTGCGCCAGCAGGTTGGCGTCAATCTCCAGGGCCAGGAAAGCCCAGCTCACATTGGCGGGGTCACCTCGCCGTAATTGATCCGCGGCTGACTTGGCTTGGCTCAGCACCGTCAAAGTGCTCAGGCCGGCCGCCATCTGGGTGTCGCTCAGATTCAGCAGCAGCCCGGTCTCGCGCTTCAACCATTCGAGGTCCGCAGGGTGCCGCTGGCGCAGCGACTGCACAGGCGGCAGCGCGCGGTTGAACGCCTGGGCAGCACCCGCATACCGACCCGTCAACTGCAGCAGCCCGCCCAGCCAACTGACGGTATCTCCCCAATCACTCTGCAAGGCGGCGTCGTCGGGGCGTTTGGCGAGCAAGCTCTCCTTGAGCACCAGGGAATGCCTGAAAGCTTCTTCCGCCTGAGCGAATTGCCCCTGCCTCAACCACAGGCTGCCCAAGCTGTTCTCGGCATAGGACAGCTCCAGCTGCGCATCCGCGTCCTTTGCATCGGCCTGCAGCCATTTCGCGCTGACGTCGCGATAGCGGGCCCAGTGCTTCTCGGCGGGTTCGAGCTGGCGCTGGCGGAAGAACACCTCGCCTTGCCAGAATGCCGCGGCGCCCTGAGCCTTGCGCCAGGCCGCCGTCATGTCGGCCGCGGGAGGATCGCCTTGCAGCAGCTCGGTGGCCGTCTCCAGCGGCTCCTGCGCGCTCTCCAGGTCCCGCTTCGACACCCTGACCTCGCCGATCACGGTCAAGGCCTTGGCCCGTTGCAGCCGATCAGACGCACTGAGCGGCCCCGAGCTGTCCAGCACCTTCAATGCCTTGCCGCCCACGCTGTCCAGCAACTCCAGGCGGCCGATGGGGCGCAGCTTGTCGGCAAATTCACCCAGCATGAAGCTGAGCACGTCCTCCGCCTGCTGGCGCCGTGCCTGGGCCTGCTGCTCTGCCTGTTCCGCCCGGTGGGCCTGCAACAGGCTGGTGGTCGTCAGGGCCAGCAGGGCCCCCACGGCCACACCGCCAGCCGCCACGGCCACGCGGTGGCGGCGCACGAACCGACCCAGCACATAGAGCCGGCTGTCCGGGCGCGCACGGATGGGTTCATGGTCCAGCCAGCGCTGCAAGTCCTCGGACAACGCCTGCGCGTTCGCGTAGCGCTGGGCTGGCGCCTTCTTCAGCGCCTTGGCGACGATGGTGTCGAGATCGCCGCGCAGATGCCGCGCCTGCCCGGCGATGACGGTGTCGTCCTGGCTGGCCGCCACGTCCGACAACCGCCGCGGCACATGCTCGACGACGGCTTTGAGCCGGTCCAGCTGCGTCTGCGTGTCGTCGGCGGTCGGGTGATGGCCGCCCAGCAGCAGATAGAGCAGCACCCCCAAGGCGTAGACATCGGTGGCCGTCGTCACGTCCGACTGCTGCACCTGCTCGGGCGCGGCGAACTGCGGTGTGAAGGCGCTGCCGGCGCGCTGCGTCAGCTCGGTGGCGGCGGCCCCCTGCTCCGCCTGGGTCGCATCGGCCAGTAGCTTGGCGATGCCGAAGTCCAGCAGCTTCACGTCGCCCTCGCGCGTCACGAGGATGTTGCTGGGCTTGAGGTCACGGTGCAGGATCAGCCGCGCATGGGCATGTGCCACGGCGCCCAGCACGTCGAGGAACAGGCGCACCCGGCCCTCGACATCGAGCTGCTGCTGGCGGCAGTAGACGTCGATGGGCTGGCCATCGACGTACTCCAGCACCAGATAGGGCTGCTGGCCCTGGTGCAGGCCGGCGTCCAGCAGCCGGGCGATGTGAGGGTGGGACAGGCGGGCCAGGATCTCGCCTTCGCGCGCGAAGCGACCCGCGTCACCACGCCCGAACAGGCCGGCCATCAGGAACTTGACCGCGACCTGGCCCTCGAAACGACCGTCGGCGCGCCGCGCCAGCCAGACTGTGCCCATGCCGCCCTGCCCCAGCTGGCGCTCCAGCAGATAGGGGCCAATGGCCTGGCCGGCCAGGTCGGGCGGCGGTGTGTCGTCGGGCACCGAGGCCAACGCCTCCTGCCATTGCGCCACGACGGGCTCGCTCAGGAAGCCCTGCTGCTGCAACTCCTCGGCGCGCGCCAGCATGCGCCGCAGTTGCTCGGCTGCGTCGGCGTCCTCTGTCTGCAGCCGCTCCAGGCGATGCTCGCGGGCAGCCGGGGGCAGGTCCAGCAGCTCATCCAGCAAAGGGCTCAGGGCGAGCCAGCGTTGCCTGTCCATGGACTAGCCCGCCAGGCTCATGGACAGGAACAGGCGGGCCTTCTGCCAGTCGCGCTGCACGGTGCGTTCGGTCACGCCGAGAGCCTTGGCGATCTCTGGCTCCTTCAGGCCGGCGAAATAGCGCATCTCAACGACCTGGGCCAGGCGGGGCTCCACCTGGGCCAGCTCGTCCAGAGCCTCGTGCACTCGCAGCACGTCGGCGTCGCCATGGGGCAACTGGTCGGCGATGGCGGTGTCCAGCGTCAGATGCAACTCGCCACCGCCACGGCGCTCGGCCCGGCGGGCGCGCACCAGGTCGACAACAACCGAACGCATGGCCTGCGCGGCATAGGCCAGGAAGTGGCTCCGGTCCGGGAAATCAGCCCCTTGGGCGCCGGCCACGCGCATCCAGGCCTCGTGCACCAGGGCCGTCGTGTCGAGCAACGTCAGATGACCCGCGTCGCGCACATGCCGGCGCGCCAGGCGCTGCAGGTCGACGTAGAGCTGGGCCACCACCTGGTCGGCGGCGGCGCGGTCGCCTTGGCCGGCGGCCTGCAGCAATTGGGTGATGGCTTGCACCGGCCGCACTCTAACGGCTGGTAACGCCGGCGCAGGGGTTGGTTACGAGCCTGCTGCCGGCAAGCGGCAACTTTTTTGCATCCCGATGTCGGGTTTGGCGGATATCCCCCGTTTAAGAGGATGAGGAGCGATGTCCAAGCCAAGCCAGGGAGCCGGCAAAAGCCGCGGGCCGCCCATTCATTGCTCCTCACCCCGCTGTGAAACGGCCAGGTGGCCGCCAGCGCCGTCCAATCCAACGCGTGATGCCATGCTCCATTCCCAGCTCGCCGACGACCCTCCCCTGCCCGATCGCGCCGGCACGTTCACGCAGGTGCCCAAGGTGGACTCGCTCGGCGCATTCGGCCTGCGCGTGTCGCGCCAGTTCGCGCAGTGCCGCCGCAAGGGAGAGCAGCTGGCCTTGTTGTGGCTGCAGGTCGAGTTGCTGGCACGGCCTGACGACACCCTGAGCCCTGCCGAGCGCGACAACCTGATCCAGACCGTGAGCCTGCGCCTGCGCAACCGTGTACGCAGCGCGGACGAGGTCGTGCACATGGGAGAGCACTGCTTTGCCGTGCTGCTGGTAGCGGCCGGCGCGCCCGAGGCTGAGCTCGTCGAGGAGCGGCTGCGGCAGGCTCTCAGAGGCGCCTATGGCGTCGACGGCCGGCTGATGCAGGTGGGTGTGCGCCTGGGCACCGCCGTGTTCCCGCAGGCCGGGCGCAACGGCGCCGAGCTGGCGGAAGCGGCGCGGGCGAACCTGCCGGCGGCTGGGGGCGACTGAGCAGCGCTCCTCACACTTCCAGCCACTCCTTGCGGATGTAGGCATTGGCGCGCAGGTCCGCCGGCGAGCCCTCGAAGACGATGCGGCCGTGGCCCATCACGTAGCAGCGCTCGGAGATCTCCATCGCGATGGCCAGCTTCTGCTCGACCAGCAGCACGGCGATGCCGCGGTTCTTCAGCTCCTTGAGGTACTCGGCCACCAGTTCGACGATCTTGGGTGCCAGGCCTTCGGTGGGCTCGTCGATCATGATGAGGTCGGGGTCGCCCATCAGCGTGCGGCAGAGTGTGAGCATCTGCTGCTCGCCGCCCGAGAGCACGCCGGCCTCGGTATGCTGGCGCTCGCGCAGCCGCGGGAACATCTTGTACATGTCCTCGAAGCCCCAGCGCGGGTTCTTGGCTTTGGACTTCTGCCCCAGCATCAGGTTCTGGTGCACGGTCAGCTTGGGGAAGATGTCGCGGTTCTCGGGCACATAGCCCAGGCCCATGTGGGCGATCTCGTAGGCCTTGCGGCCGACCAGCTCCGTGTCGCCCCAGCGCACCGAGCCCTTGGCATCGACCTGGCCCATGATGGTCTTGACCGTCGTGGAGCGGCCAGCGCCATTGCGACCCAGCAGGCTGACGATCTCGCCCGGCTTGACCTCCATGCTGACGCCATGCAGCACATGGCTCTTGCCGTAGAAGGCGTGGACGTTGTCCAGCTTGAGGATTCTTCCTTGCGTCATGCTGCCGCCGCCTGTGTTTCCGCGAGCACCGAGCCCAGATAGGCTTCCTGCACGCGTGCGTTCGCGCGCACGGCCTCGGGCGTGTCAAAGGCAATGACCTCGCCATAGACCAGCACGGCGATCTTGTCCGCCAGGCCGAAGACGACGCCCATGTCGTGCTCCACGGTCAGCAGGGTCTTGCCAACGGTGACGTCGCGGATCAGCTGGATGAAGCGCTTGGTCTCGCTCTTGCTCATGCCGGCCGTGGGTTCGTCCAGCAGGATGACGCTGGAGCCGCCGGCGATGGTGATGCCGATCTCCAGTGCCCGCGCCTCGGCATAGGTGAGGTTCATGGCCAGCACGTCGCGCTTGCGGTCGAGCTTGATCATCTCGAGGATCTGCTCGGTGCGATCGTTGGCGTCCTCGAGGTCGGCGAGGAACTTCCAGAAGGCGTAGCGGTGGCCCAGGCTCCACAGCACGGCGCAGCGGATGTTCTCGAACACCGACAGCCGCGTGAACAGGTTGGAGACCTGGAAGCTGCGCGACAGGCCCAGGCGGTTGATCTCGTAGGGCTTCTTGCCGTCGATGCGCTGGCCATGCAGATGGATCTCGCCCGAGGTCGGCGCGAAGCGGCCGCTGATCAGGTTGAACAGCGTGCTCTTGCCGGCGCCGTTGGGGCCGATGATGGCCACGCGCTCGCCGGCCTGCACGGCCAGGTTGGCGCCGCGGATGATCTCGCTCTTGCCGAAGCTCTTGCGCAGGTCGCGCAGTTCGAGGGCGTAGGCCGTGCTCACAGGGCTTCCCTCCGCTTGATTTCTTTTTCGATGTCTTCCTGGATCTCACCCCACTCGTGCACATAGTGGCGGCGCACCAGCTCGAAAAGACCCGCACCGACGACGATGAGGAAGCCGGCACCGAACCAGGCATCCAGCGTGCCGCTGTTCAGCGTCGCGCCCATGAAGCGCAGCTCGGGACCCAGGGCCTCGTTGAGCTGGCGGTGGTAGAGCATCTCGATCATGGTCGCCGCGCCGACCAGCGCTGCGAGGGCCGTGCCGGCCAGGGCGAGATACGAGGTCCAGAGCTTCTTCAACTTGCCGAAGGCCGCCACGCGCAGGTTCATCAGGATGAGGCTGGCAAAGCCGCCCGGGGCATACATGACCATGAACAGGAAGATCAGGCCCAGGTAGAGCAGCCAGGCCTTGGTCAGCTCCGACAACAGCACGCCGCAGATGACCATCAGCACGGCGCCGATGATGGGACCGAAGAAGAAGGTCGCGCCGCCCAGGAAGGTGAACAGAAGGAAGGCCCCCGAGCGCGCCGCGTGCAGCACGTCGCTGCCATTGACGATCTCGGCGTTGATCGCCCCCAGGCCGCCCGCGACGCCAGCAAAGAAGCCCGAGATGGCGAAGGCCATGAAGCGCACCCAATGGGTGTCGTAGCCGACGAATTCGACACGCTCGGGGTTGTCGCGCACGGCGTTCAGCATGCGGCCCAGCGGCGTGCGCGTCAGCGCGAACATGGCCGCCGTGCAGATGAAGCAGTAGACGGCGACGAGGTAGTAGACCTGGATCTGCGGGCCGAAGCTGATGCCCATGAAGGGCTTGCCGATGACGCGGTTGCTGGACACGCCGCCCTCGCCGCCCGAGAACTCAGGCAGCATCAGCGTCAGCGCGAACACCAGTTCGCCAATGCCCAGCGTGATCATCGCGAACGGCGTGCCGGCCTTCTTCGTCGACACGTAGCCCAGCAGCGCCGCGCAGACCAGGCCCGCGAAGCCGCCCACCAGCGGGATCAGGCTGACGGGAATGCCCAGCGTGCCGGCACCGGCCATGTTCAGCGCATGGATGGCGAGGAAGGCGCCCATGCCGCTGTAGACAGCGTGGCCGAAGCTCAGCATGCCGCCTTGGCCCAGCAGGATGTTGTAGGCCAGGCAGGCGATGACGCCGATGCCCATCTGCGTCAGCATGGTCTGCGCCAGGCCCGTCGTCCAGATGCGCGGGGCGACGAAGAGGATGAGGGCGAAGAAACCCCAGACGAACCAGCGCCCGACGTTGTGGGGCTTGAAATGGAAATCCTTGGACTTGCTCATCGGATCAGTCTTCCCGCGTGCCCAGCAGGCCCTTGGGCCGGAAGATCAGGATCAGCACCATCAGCAGATAGGGCAGGATGGGGGCGACCTCGGCCATCGTCAGGCGCAGCAGCGGGTAGCCCGGCGTGGCCTGGGTGATGGTGAAGCCCAGGCTGCCGAGCAGCGTGGCGAGGGAGCCGTTGATCGTCAAGGGCAGCGTCTGCAACAGACCCACGACGATGGAGCCGACGAAGGCGCCGGCCAGCGAGCCAATGCCGCCGACGACCACGACGACGAAGATGATGGCGCCGATGAACGCCGCCATGTTGGGCTCGGTCACGAAGGTGATGCCGCCGATGACGCCGGCCAGGCCTGCCAGCGCGCAACCGCTGCCAAACACCAGCATCAGTACGCGCGGCACGTTGTGGCCGAGCGCCTCGACCATCTCTGGGTGCGTCAGCGAGGCCTGGATGATCAGCCCGACGCGGGTGCGCGTCAGCAGCAGCCACAGCGCCAGCAGCATCAGCAGGGCCACCAACATCATGAAGGCCTTGGTGGCCGGGAAGGTCGAGCAGTTGGCCACCGCGCAGACCTCGGGCGAGGCCTTGCCCAGCACCAGCGACATGCCCTCCTGGGCGCGCGAAACGATGGTCAGGGCCGACCCCTCCAGCAGCGCCGGCGGCGTGAACGTCACTGCGGTACGGCCCCAGATCAACTGCACCAGCTCCAGCACCACATAGGACAGGCCGAAGGTGATCAGCAGCTCGGGCACATGGCCGAACTTGTGCACGCGCCGCAGCGCCAGCCTCTCGAAGCCCGCCCCCAGCACGCCAACGGCCAGCGGCGCGAACAGCAGCGCCGGCCAGAAGCCCATGATGCCCACCAGCGAATAGGCGATGTAGGCGCCCACCATGTAGAAGCTGGCGTGGGCAAAGTTCAGCACGCCCATCATGCTGAAGATCAGCGTCAGGCCCGAGCTCAGCATGAAGAGCAGCAGGCCGGACGACAGGCCGTTCAGCAGATTGATGAAGACTTGATCCAAGACTCGATCCTCAGCGAAACCACGCTCCGGGCGGAGCCGGATTGCGTCGCGAGCAAGCCAAGGTTGGGCCGAAGCGCGGAGCCGTACACCCGTACGGCGAGCACTGCAGGCCCAAGATTGGTTTGCGCAGCAGCAAGACGGCTTAGCCCGGACGCTTCATCTGGCAGGAGGTCGGCGTCGACGACACGTAGCTGTCGTACATCTTCACCGGCGCCAGCGTCATGCCGGTCTTCTCGGGGCTGTAGGGGTACTTGGCGTCGGCCTTCTGCCAGACCGAGATGAACAGCGGCTGCTGCAGCTGGTGGTCGGTCTTGCGCATCGTCACTTCACCATTGAAGCTCTTGACTGTCAGACCTTCCATCGCCGCGGCCACCTTGACCGGGTCGGTCGACTTGGCGTTGGCCATGGCCTGGCTCAGCAGCGAGTAGATGTGCTGCACGCTGAGCGTGTACATGTCGTCGTTGAACTTCTTGTTGTATTCCTCGGCGTCCTTCTGCGCCTGGCCGCCCAGGTTGTAATGGCTGTAGGCCACCTGGAAGACGCGGCCCGCGCCGCCGGTGCCCAGTGCCGTCGGCGTGCCGGTCACACCGGTGTAGTAGGTGAAGAACTTGCCGTTGTAGCCGGCCTCGTTGGCGGCCTTGACGAGCAGGGCCAGGTCCGAGCCCCAGTTACCGGTGATGACGGTGTCGGCACCGCTGGCCTTGATCTTGGCGACATAGGGGGCGAAATCGCGCACCTGGGCCAGCGGGTGCAGGTCCTCGCCGACGATCTGCACGTCGGGGCGCTTGCGGGCCAACATCTCCTTGGCGTATTTGGCGACCTGGTGGCCGTGGGCGTAGTTCTGGTTCAGCAGAAAGACCTTCTTGACGTCGGCCTGGTCCTTCATGAACGTCGTCAGCGCCTCCATCTTCATGGACGTGTCGGCGTCGAAGCGGAAGTGCCAGTAGCTGCACTTGCTGTTGGTCAGGTCGGGGTCCACCGCCGAGTAGTTCAGGTAGAGGATTTCCTTGCCCGGGTTGCGCTCGTTGTGCTTGCTGACGGCGTCGCTCAGGGCCAGCGCCACGCTGGAGCCATTGCCCTGCATGATGTAGCGGATGCCCTGGTCGGCCGCGGCCTTCAGCAGGTTCAGCGATTCGGCGGGGCTGAGCTTGTTGTCGAAGGTGACGATCTCGAACTTCACGCCGGCGGGGTTGCTCTTGTTGGTCTTCTCGCCGAGGAACTGGAAGGTCTTGACCTGGTTCTGGCCCACCGGGCCCATCAGCCCGGACAACGCGTCGATATAGGCCAGCTTGACTGTCTCGCCCTTCTGCGCCTGGGCGGCCCCGGCCGCCAAGGCCAGCACGGCGACTGCCGTGAATGCGCGCGTTAGGCGTGGGACATGGGCCGAAGTGATGTCGAACATGCTTGTCTCCTGTTGTGGGTCTGAATGTGAACGGAAGTTAATCCAGCGCGGCCACGCCGCAGTCCCGGGCTTACCCCTGACCGGTCATCGCGCTCATGCCGTCGGGAGCTTGTGGCTCAGGAACTGGTCGCGCAGCTTGAGCTTCTGCACCTTGCCAGTGGCCGTATGCGGAATTTCGGAAACGAAGACAACGTCGTCCGGGACCTGCCACTTGGCGATGCGGCCCTCGTAAAAGGCCAACAACTCTTCGCGCGTCAATGTCGCGTCGGGCTTCTTCACGACGACCAGCAGCGGCCGCTCGTCCCATTTGGGGTGCCTGGCAGCGATAACGGCGGCCTCGTGCACGGCCGGGTGGGCCATCGCGATGTTCTCGAGATCGATGGAGCTGATCCATTCGCCGCCGGACTTGATGACGTCCTTGCTGCGGTCGGTGATCTGCATGAAGCCGTCGGCGTCGATGGTGGCCACGTCACCGGTCGGAAACCAGCCTGGCTCGCCATCCACACTCACCAGGGGCGACTCGTCGTGGTTGTAGTACTGGGCGATCACCCAGTGGCCACGCACGACCAGATTGCCCGAGCTCTGGCCGTCCCAGGGCAGGGAGCGGCCTTCGTCGTCGATGACGGCCATGTCCACGCCGTAGATGACGCGGCCCTGCTTCTCCAGCAGGCGCTGCTGCTGTTCGGGTGGCAGGTCGAGCTGGCGTGTCGTCAACTTGGACAGCGTGCCCAGCGGCGACATCTCGGTCATGCCCCAGGCATGGATGACCTCGACGCCGTAGTCCTGCTGCAGCGACTTCATCATCGCCGGCGGGCAGGCCGAGCCACCGATGACGGTGCGCTTGAAGGTCGAGAACTTCAGGTTGTTGGCCTTGACGTAGTTCAGCAGGCCCAGCCAGACGGTGGGCACGCCGGCGCTGAAAGACACCTTCTCGCCCTCGAACAGCTCATACAGGCTCTTGCCGTCCAGATGCGGGCCGGGCAGCACGAACTTGCAGCCGACGATGGCCGCGCTGTACGGCAGGCCCCAGGCGTTGACATGAAACATCGGCACGACGGGCAGGATGACGTCGCGGCTGGAGCAGTCCATCGCGTCCGGCAGCGCGGCGGCGTAGGCATGCAGCACCGTCGAGCGGTGGCTGTAGATGGCGCCCTTGGGGTTGCCGGTGGTGCCAGACGTGTAACAGATGCTGGAGGCGGTGTTCTCGTCAAATTGCGGCCAGGCGTAGTCGCCGGTCTCGGCGGCCAGCAGGTCGTCAAAGCACAGCAGGTTCGGGATGCCACTGCTTGCTGGCATGTGGGCACGCGAGGTCATCAGCACGAAGTGCTGAACGCTCTTCAGCAGCGGCGCAATCTTCTCGACCAGCGGCAGGAAGGTGGCGTCAAAACAGAGGATGCGGTCCTGCGCGTCGTTGGCAATCCAGACGATCTGCTCGGGGAAGAGGCGCGGGTTGATCGTGTGGCAGACCAGCGCGGAGCCCGAACTGCCGTAGTAGATCTCCATGTGGCGGTGGCCATTCCAGGCCAGCGTCGCGACGCGGTCGCCGGGCTCGCAACCCAGGCGTGCAAATGCCTGCGCGGCCTGGCGCGAACGCCGCGCCAGCTCGCGCCAATTGCTGCGGTGCAGGTCGCCCTCGACCCGCTTGCTGACGATCTCGGTCTCGCCCGAATGCCGCTCGGCGTGCTTCAGCAGCGACGAGATCAGCAGCGGATCCGACATCATCCGGCCCATCAATGCCATGGTTGTCTCCTGGCGGTCTTGTAGAACCTGTTTGCAGTCTCCCCATGGCGCCCGCAAGGCAGCACAGGGTCGCAATCAAGGCGCGCGCCGCCGGTCGGGCTCTTGCCCGACCCAGGTGCGCAACGCCGAGTGCGGCCCTGTGCTGCCTTGCCCTCAGGGTTGCCCCGCAAAGGCAGCGTCTGCGGCGTTGCAAATCCTCGCCGGGCAACCAGCCCGACTGCGGTTTGCGTCTTGCAGCCACTGCCTTTGCGGGGCAACGGGCGCCATGGGGAGACTGCGAACAGGTTCCGGCCAGTCTAGTCCCGGGGTCCGACACCTGAACGTCACAACCGCGACCCTTGCACCCCGGGGAAACACCCGGGTGAGCGAGGCCTTCGGCCCTCTCACTAAACTGGCCGGCTGATGAAAGTTCTGAGTCGCCCGTTCGACGAACCCGCTCTTCCCGGCGACGCGGCCCTGCCGCCTGACCGGGCCCCAAGCCCCGAAGTGTCCTTTTCATCATGAGCCACGATTCCAGCAAGACCTACCCCGTCCAAAAGACCGACGCCGAATGGCGCGAGCAACTCGATGCCACGCAGTACCAGGTCGCCCGCCATGCGGGGACGGAGCGCGCCTTCAGCGGCAAGTACTGGGACCACTTCAAGGACGGCCACTACAACTGCATCGGCTGCGGCACGCCGCTGTTCGAGTCCGACACCAAGTTCGACGCCGGCTGCGGCTGGCCGAGCTACTGGGCCCCGGTCAACAGCGAAGTCATCGAACGCATCGTCGACAGCAGCCACGGCATGGTGCGGGTCGAGGTCCGCTGCAACAAATGTGGCTCGCATCTGGGACACGTCTTCCCGGACGGTCCCGAGCCGACGGGTGAGCGTTACTGCATCAACTCCGCCTCCATCGATTTCGTGAAAGACAATCCCGGCGCATGAAACTGCTGCTCGACTTTCTTCCGCTGATCCTTTTCTTCATCGTCTTCAAAGGCGCTGAAGGGCACGCCGATGCAGCGGCAGCGTTCTCGACCGAACATTTCGGCTTCCTGGTCTCCGGCGGCGTTGTCGGCGCCCAGGAAGCGCCGGTTCTGCTGGCCACGCTGGTGGTCATGATCGCCACGCTGGCGCAGGCGGCCATCCTGAAGCTGCGCGGCAAGAAGATCGATCTGATGCTGTGGATCAGCCTCGTGCTGGTCGTGACTCTGGGCGGTGCCACGATCTGGTTCCACAACGAGACCTTCATCAAGTGGAAGCCCACCGGCCTGTACTGGGCCATGGCGCTGACGCTGTGGATCTCGCAGGCAGCGTTCGGCAAGAACCTGATCCAGTCCATGCTCGGCAGCGAACTCGCCCTGCCCGACCTGATCTGGCTCAAGCTGAACCGCGCCTGGGTGCTGTTCTTCGCCGCGATGGGCGTGCTCAACCTCTATGTGGCTTACCACTTCTCGACGTCGGCCTGGGCCAACTTCAAGGTCTTTGGCGTGACGGGCCTCATCGTGCTGTTCACACTCGCCCAAGGCCTGTATCTCAGCAAGCACCTGCCGCCGGAAGAGGACAGCAAGCCATGATCAGCGCAGAGATAGAGGCCCGCCTGCGCGCGGAGCTGGCGCCACTGGAACTCAGCATCCGCGACGACAGCGCCCAGCACGCCGGCCACGCCGGTGCCCGCGAGGGCGGCCACTTTCACGTGGCTGTCGTGTCGGATCGCTTTACCGGACTGCAAAGATTGGCCCGGCACCGCCTCGTTTATCATTGTTTGTCCGACCTGATGCAGCGCGGCATCCACGCGCTGGCGATCGACGCCCGGGCCCCGGGTGAACACTGATCAGATCGTGCGTGATTGAAGAACCGCGCGCCCGGCACCGGGCGCGATTTTTTTAGCCTGAATCAAATTCCCCCACCCATGAAGAAGTTTGCGCTCGCCGCCGTCGTCGCGGCCACCATTTCGGCCCTGCTGCCGGCTGCTGCAGTCGCGCAGAACGTCGCCACCGTCAACGGCAAGCCCGTGCCCAAGGCGCGCGTCGAGACGCTGATCCAGCAAGTCACCAAGAGCGGCCAGCAGCAGCGTTCGCCCGAGCTGGAAGCCCAGGTCAAGGACGAGGTCGTGCGCCGCGAGATCTTCATGCAGGAAGCCGAGAAGCGCGGCGTTCCGCAGACCGCCGACTACAAGGTCCAGATGGACCTGGCCCGTCAGATGCTGCTGATCCGCGGCCTGATGGACGACTTCAAGACCAAGAACCCGGTTACGGATGCCGAAGCCCAGGGCGAGTACGACAAGTTCAAGGCCGCCAACACCGGCAACGAATACCGCGCCCGCCACATCCTGGTCGAGAAGGAAGAGGACGCCAAGGCCCTGATCGCCCAGATCAAGGGCGGCGCCAATTTCGAGGAACTGGCCAAGAAGAACTCCAAGGACACCGGCTCCGCAGCCAACGGCGGCGACCTGGACTTCGCCAATCCGAACAACTTCGTGCCCGAATTCAGCAAGGCCATGACGGCGCTGCAAAAGGGCGAGATGACGCAGGAACCGGTCAAGAGCCAGTTCGGCTATCACATCATCAAGCTCGAAGACACCCGCCCCGCGACCTTCCCGGCCTTCGACGACGTCAAGGCCCAGATCAAGCAGCGCATCGAGCAGCAGAAGATGGCCGAGTTCCAGGACAGCCTGATCAAGAAGGCCAAGACCGACTACACGTTCAGCAAGTAAGCCGGCCTGCCGATCACTTGTTGCAAGACCCGCTACGGCGGGTCTTCTGCCATCTGGACCCGATAAACCATGCCCGACGCCCTCAGCACCCGTCTCGTCCACGCCAGCGGCCCTGACCGCCAGTTCGGTGGCGTCCATACACCCATCCATCCTTCCGTGCAGTACGCCTACGAGAAGGTGGAGGACCTGATCGCCGTCTTCCAGGGCAAGAGCAAAGGCAGCTTCAACTACGCCCGCCAGGGCACACCGACGACGGCCGCGCTCGAAGCGGTTGTCACGGAGATGGAAGGCGGCATCGGCACCGTCAGCTTCGCCACCGGCATGGCGGCCCTGAGCGCCCTCTTCCTGACGCTGCTGAAGGCGGGCGACCACCTCGTCACCAGCAACCGCGTCTTCGGCAACACCAACAGCCTCTTCCAGACGCTGGAGGGTCTGGGCATCGCGGTCAGCCGCGTCGATGCCGGCGAGGCCGCTGCGGTGCAGGCTGCGCTGCGGCCCGAGACTCGGCTGGTCTTCGTCGAGACCATCGCCAACCCCAGCACCCGCATTCCCGACCTCGAAGGCATTGGCACGCTGTGCCGTGAGCGCGGCCTGCTCTACGTCGTCGACAACACCGTCACCTCGCCGGCCCTGTGCCAGCCGCACCGCTTCGGTGCCGGCCTGGTGATGAACTCCCTGACCAAGACGCTGGCCGGCCATGGCGAGGCCCTGGGCGGTGCGGTGACCGACACCGGCTGCTTCGACTGGTCGACCTACCCGAACATCTTCCCGGCCTACCGCCAGGGCGACGCGCGCGGCTGGGGCCTGCAGCAGATCCGCAAGAAGGGCTTGCGCGACATGGGCGGCACCTTGTCCAGCGAGGCCGCCCACCGCATCCTCGTCGGCGCCGAGACGCTGACGCTGCGCCTGCAACGCAGCAGCGATACGGCGCTGGCGCTGGCTCGCCACCTGGCCGCCCACCCGGCCATCGAGCACGTGCACTACCCCATGCTCGAGACCCATCCCGAATACGACAAGGCCCGCGCCTGGTTCGGCAGCGGCTCATGGATGATGAGCTTCGAGCTGCGCGACCCCGAGCGCATGGTCGAGGTGCTGAACCGGCTGCGCCTGCCGCTCAAGGCCACCGGCCTGGCCGACACGCGCACATTGATCATCCCGGTGGCGCCGACCATCTTCTGGGAGATGGGCCAAGCGGCGCGAGCCGCCATGGGCATCGCAGAAGGTCTGGTTCGGCTGTCGGTGGGCCTGGAAGCGGCCGAAGACTTGATCGCCGACTTCGACCAGGCGCTCGCTGACTGACTTCGTTTGCCGGGCCGAGCGCCGGGCCGCTCCCTAGCCGGCCCGTCTGGCGATGTGCTGGCCGGTCGAACCGGGCAGCATCGCCGTCCCCTCGGGGGACCGACCGGGCATGCCCGCGTTCAGCGGGGCAGGAGCGGGCGAGGGGCTCAAGCCGCCAGGCGGCCGGCCTCGATGCGCAACTGGCGCTCGCACCGGGAGGCGATCTCCCGGTCATGGGTGACGAGCACCAGCGTCGTGCCGGCCTCGCGGTTGAGTTCGAACATCAGCTCCATCACCGAGGCGCCGGTCGCGAAGTCCAGGCTGCCGGTGGGCTCATCGGCCAGCAGCAGCGCCGGGCGCAACACGAAGGCACGAGCCAACGCCACGCGCTGCTGCTCGCCGCCCGACAGCACGCGCGGGTAGTGACCCAGGCGCTCGCCCAGGCCCACGCGCGTGAGCATGGCGGCGGCCTGCTCGCGCGCGTCGCGGTCGCCGCGCAGCTCCAGCGGCAGCATGACGTTCTCCAGCGCCGTCAGGTTGGGCAGCAGCTGAAAGCTCTGGAAGACAAAGCCCAGCTCGCGGGCGCGCACGGCGGCGCGCTGGTCCTCGTCCAGCGTGAAGAGATCCTGGCCGCGCAGCGTGACAGAGCCATCGCTGGGCGTGTCCAGGCCGGCGAGGATGGCCAGCAGCGTGCTCTTGCCGGAGCCGGAAGCGCCGACGATGGCCACCGATTCCCTTGCAGTCAGCTCGAAGCTGATGTCATGCAGAATCGTCAGCTCGCCGGTCGCGTCACGCACGCGCTTGGTGATCTGGTCAACTTGAACAAGGGCTTCGGGCATGTCGGGACTGCGGCGGCGATGGGTGTTGGCGCACTTTAGCCTGGGGGTGATCGCCGGCTTTTCTTCAGGGATCTCAGGTGCGGCCGCGGCCGCCGAGGCACCGGTCATCCTGGTCGTCGGCGACAGCCTGTCCGCCGAATACGGCCTCAAGGCCGGCGACGGCTGGGTGGCCCTGCTGCAAAAGCGCCTGGCCGAACAGAAGAAGCCCTACCGCGTCGTCAACGCCAGCATCAGCGGCGACACCACGGCAGGTGGCCGCAGCCGGCTGCCAGCCGCACTGCGCACGCACAAGCCGGCCATCGTCATCCTCGAGCTGGGCGGCAACGACGCGCTGCGCGGCCTGCCGCTGGGGAGCACGCGCGACAACCTGCTGGCCATGGCGCGGGCCGCCCAGGAGAGCGGCGCCAAGGTGCTGATCGCCGGCATGCAGGTGCCACCCAACTACGGCACGGCCTACGGCAAGGAGTTTGCCGACCTGTTCGAGCAGGTCGCCAGGCAGGCCCGCGCGGCCTTCGTGCCCTTCCTGCTCAAGGGCGTGGCGGACCGGGCAGACGCGATGGATTGGTTCCAGGGCGACCGCATCCACCCGCTGGCCAAGGCGCATCCGCTGATGCTGGACAACGTCTGGCCGGCGTTGAAGCCGCTGCTCTAGGCGGCCGTACCAAGCCGCTGCTTCAGCGCTCCTGCTGCTGGGGGTCCCGCGGCTGCTTGTCGCCGCGCGTCGGCACGCCGTCCTGGCGGCCGCGCTTCGGGCCTTCTTCGCGCGGCTGTGCGCGGGGTTGCGCCTGTGGTTGCGGCTGAGGCTGCGGGCGTGGCACCTCGATCTGGCGCTGCGGCTCGGGCTGGGAGATGCGGCGCTGCTGCTCCTCGCGACGCTGCTGCATCTCGCGTTGTTGCGTCTCACGCTGTTGGGCTTCGCGATGCTGCGTATCGCGCTGCTGCGCCTCGCGCTGCTGGATCTCCTCGCGACGCTGCTGAACCTCACGTTGCTGGGCTTCGCGATGCTGCGTATCGCGCTGCTGCGCTTCCCGTTGCAGCTGTTGCTGTTGCTGTTGCTGCTGCTGCTGCTGCTGTTGCTGTTGCTGTTGCTGTTGCTGTTGCTGCTGCGCGCGCCAAGGCATGTTGTCGCCACTGCGCTGCGGCTGCTCGACGCCGGGGCGCTGCTGCTGGGGAACCTGAGGCTGAGGGGCGATGGCCGGAACGGCCGGCTGTGCCGCCGCAGGCACAGGCACCTGCGGCTGCGCGTCAGGACCGCGTTGATCGCGGCGCTGGGGCCGCTGGTTGCCCTCGCTGCGCCAGCCCATACTGGCCTCCGGCGCGCGGGGATTGCGGCGCGGGAGTTCGGTCTCCGGCGGCCGGGTGGGTGCCGCCGGCAGCACGGCTGCCAGGTCCCCACGGCCTGGCGCTGTCGGCAGCGGGCGGTTCCAGCCCGGCTCGGGGCGACGGTCGGGGCCGCGCACCGGCAGCGGCTGGATGGCCGCGCCGGGGGCGGGCAAGGTGCTGACGGCCGCCGGTGCATCGCGGTATCGGTGCGGGCGCCGCACGGTGACGGGGTCGCGCACGTCGCGCGGATCGTTGACGCGGTTCACATAGCGCGGGCTGTGGTGGTAGGCCGGCACATAGACCTCACGCGGTGCCAGCGGGTACCAGCCAAAGCGTGGCGGCGGTGGACGGCTGCCCACGCTGATGCCGATGCTGACGGAGCCACTGCCGACCCAGCCCACCAGGGCCGGTGCATAGACCGGGCGGTGCACATAGGCGCCCGGCGTCCAGCACCAGCGCCCGCCCCAGCTGACCCAGCGGCCATAGTGGAAGGGCGCGAAGCCCCAGGGCGCGTCGTCCACCCAGGTCCAGCCCCAATGACGCGTCCAGGTCCAGCGGCCGTACCGGTAGGGCGCCCAGTCCGCGACGGCAATGGTCGTCGGAATCCAGACCGTGCCGTACTCGGGCGCCGTCTCCCAGCGGCCGTAACGGTCCAGGTCCTCGGCGCCGGTCATCTCGGGTGACACGTAGCGCGCGACGGGGCGGTCACCTTCCTCGCGGCTTTCGGCCAGCACCCAGTCGCCAAAGCCGTCGCTGAACAGCGGGCTGCGCTCGGCGCGGGGACCGTCGGGCCACCAGAATTCGGCCTGCTCGCCGGTGCCCAGCGTCACGGGCGAGGCGGTGCGAGCCCATTCAAATCGCAGGCGCCCCTGCCAGACATAGGCCTTGCTGCCGCGGTCGAGTTGCTCCACGCGGTAGAGGCCCTCGCGCTCGGGCTGCGCCGTACCCTCACGGGTGCGCAGCCGGGTTTCGGCGGCGTTCTCGGAGTTGCGCAGGCGCACGGCAACGTCGCCGCGGTCGATCTGCAGCAGTGTCTGGCCCTCATCGAGCTGGCTCAGCTCCAGGTCGCTGCGTTCGTCAACCCAGATTGACGTCGAGCCGGAACGCAGGCTGATGCGGGCGCGGTCGTCGGTGCGCACGCGATCGCCCTCGCCGACGGTCTGGTTGCGCAACAGCCGCGTCCATTCGCGGGTGTCGTGGTCGAACAGCCAGGCATCGCCGACAACGTCGACGACTCGGGCCGCGCGGGTCGGAGGATCACGGTCGGCGTCCTGTGCCTTGACGGCAGGCGCGATCGCAATGAACAGCGCCAGAGCCAGCATGCGCCAGCTGTTGCGCTTCAGGACAAGCTTGGATTCGATGGACGTGGTCATGAGCCAATGCTCCTTTGCGCCTGCGCAACGCACAAGATCCGCGTGCGGTGCACCGCACTTACAAGTGTTTCCATCTCTCAGTCGTCGTCGGACGCGGGGTCGAGCTCCGGGAAGAGCACGGACGTGAAGCCGAAGCGAGTGAAGTCCTTGATCCGCATCGGGTAGAGGATGCCGTCCAGATGGTCGCACTCATGCTGCACGACGCGGGCATGGAAACCCTCGGCGATGCGGTCGATCACCGCACCATCGGCATCGAAGCCGGTGTAGCGGATGCGTTCATCGCGCTCGACGACGCCGCGCAGCCCCGGCACCGACAGGCAGCCCTCCCAACCCTCGGTGCGGCCGCCGTCCAGCACTTCGATCTGCGGATTGATCAATACGGTGGGCGGCACCGGCGGGGCATCCGGGTAGCGCACATTCTTCGTGTAGCCAAAGATGACCAGGCGCAGGTCCACGCCGATCTGCGGCGCCGCCAGACCCGCGCCATTGGCGGCGGCCATGGTTTCGAACATGTCGGCGATCAGCGCTTTCAGCTCCGGCGTGCCGAAGGCGGTGACCGGTTGGGCCACGCGCAGCAAGCGCGGGTCGCCCATCTTCAAAATCTCGTGCACCGCCACTGCGGCCTCCTTGGGCTATCGTGATCGGTGATTCTAGGAAGCCCCGTTCATGCTTGACTTCATCGAAGACCTCGGCCACGGCATCTACGCCATCGACACCGGCTTCCAGCGCCCGCGCTTCGATGCCGCCTATCTGATGGTCGAGAACGGCCGCGCCGCCTTCATCGATACCGGCACCAACCATGCCGTGCCGCGCCTGCTGGCGGCATTGAACGCGCTGGGGCTGTCACCGGAGGCAGTGGACTGGGTGATCCCGACCCACGTGCACCTGGACCATGCCGGCGGCGTCGGCCTGCTGATGGAAGCCCTGCCCCAGGCCCGCGCCTTGGTGCACCCGCGTGGCCTGCGCCACATGGTGGACCCCAAGGCGCTATGGCTGGGAGCGCTCGCCGTCTACGGCGAGGCCGAGATGCAGCGCAGCTACGGCAGGCTCGTGCCCGTGCCGGCTGAACGCGCCGAGGCCAGCCATGACGAGCAGGTCATCCACCTCGCCGGCCGGCCGCTACGCCTCATCGACAGCCCCGGCCACGCCAGGCATCACCACGCGATCTGGGACGAGAGGAGCCGCAGCTGGTTCACGGGCGACACCTTCGGCCTGTCCTATCGCGCCTTCGACGTCGACGGCCGCGCCTGGATCCTGCCGACCAGCACGCCGGTGCAGTTCGAGCCCGAAGCGCTCAAGTCCACCGTCGCGCGGCTGCTGGCGGCCGAGCCGCTTGCGATGCAGGTCACCCACTACGGCCGCATCGGCGGCTCGGTGGACGAAGTGCGTCGCCTGGCCGCGCTGATGCTGGAGCAGGTGGACGAGATGGTGGCGCTGGCCGAGTCCCTGCGCGCCGCGCCGCGCCGTCACGAGCAGCTCAAGGCCGGCCTGCTGGATGGCTATCTCGCACGCCTGCGCAGCCACGGCCACCCGGCTGACGCCGAGGCCGCCGACTGGCTGGCCCTGGACGCCGAGCTGAACGCGCAAGGCCTCGAGGTGATGCTGGACCGCCCGGCCCGCTGACGGGGCGATGCGCCCCGCCGCGGTGCGTCGCCTCGCACCGCCTCTGTGCCACCCCTGCGTGGTGCATGCCGGCTCATGGGCGATGCCCGTTTCTGGCGCAGGCATGGTCCTTGCGACGTAGGAGATGAGGTGCTGCGCTGACGCGGCCCTCTGCTTCCGCAGAAGCATCGCCAAAGGCGGCGAACCTCATCTTCCGGCCCCGACCGAGCAGACCGCTGCTCTCGGGGCCTTCTTACTGGTGGCTCCGATCTGGCCTTTCCAAGCCCGTCGGCGCAGCCTGCTTCGCCCTGAAAAGACATGCAGCACATCGTCCTCATCGGCCACGGAATGGTGGGCCAGAAATTTCTCGAATCCCTCGCAGAGGGGCCTGCTGCCGCCGACGTGCAGGTGACGGTGCTGTGCGAGGAGCCACGCCCGGCCTATGACCGCGTGCACCTGTCCGAATTCTTTTCGGGCAAATCGGCCGAGGACCTGTCCCTGGTGCCCGAGGGCTTCTTCGAGAACCACCCCGGCTTCAAGCTGCGCCTGGCCGCCAAGGCCGTGGCCATCGAGCGCCGCGACCACACCATCACGCTGGCCGACGGCGAAGTCGTCCACTACGACAAGCTGGTGCTGGCCACGGGCTCCTACCCCTTCGTGCCGTCAGTGCCCGGCCGTGATCGGCCGCATTGCCACGTTTACCGCACCATCGAAGACCTGGAAGGCATGAAAGCCAGCGGCGCGGTCTCCAAGACCGGCGTCGTCATCGGCGGCGGCCTGCTGGGCCTGGAATGCGCCAAGGCACTGCGCGACATGGGCCTGGAGACGCACGTCGTCGAGTTCGCACCGCGCCTGATGGCCGTGCAGATCGACGAAGGTGGCGGCCGCGTGCTGCGCAAGAAGATCGAAGACCTCGGCGTGCAGGTCCACACCGGCCGCAACACCCTGGAGATCACCGACGGCGCGATGGCCCGCCACCGCATGGTGTTCGCCGACGGCACCTGGCTGGAGACCGACATGATCGTGTTCTCCGCCGGCATCCGCCCGCGTGACGAACTGCCCCGCCAGTGCGTGCTGGCCATCGGCCCGCGCGGCGGCGTCGTCATCGACGACCACTGCCGCACCAGCGACCGCAATGTCTACGCCGTCGGCGAGGTCGCGGCCTGGAACGAGCAGACCTACGGCCTGGTCGCCCCTGGCTATGAGATGGCCCGTGTGGCAGCCCGCCATATCGCCGGCGATGCCGAGGCGGCCTTCCCCGGCGCCGACCTGTCCACCAAGCTCAAGCTGATGGGCGTGGACGTGGCCAGCATCGGCGACGCTCATGGCAAGACGCCGAACTGCCGCAGCTACCAATATGTGGACGAGCGCAAGCAGGTCTACAAGAAGATCGTCGTCAGCGAGGACGGTGAGAAGCTGCTCGGCGCCGTGCTGGTGGGCGACGCCGCCGAGTACGGCACGCTGCAGCAGATGCAGCTGAACGGCATCAAGCTGCCGGCCGACCCCGAGTTCCTGATCCTGCCCAGCAGCGACGGCAAGGCCAAGGTCGGCATCGGCCCGGACGCCCTGCCCGACAGCGCCCAGCTGTGCTCGTGCAACAACGTCAGCAAGGGCCAGATCTGCTCGGCCGTCGGCGACGGTGCGACCACCATCGGCGCACTCAAGGCCTGCACCAAGGCCGGCGCGACTTGCGGCGGCTGCGTGCCGCTCGTTACCCAGGTGATGAAGTTCGAGATGGCCAAGCGCGGCATGGCCGTGAACAACCACATCTGCGAGCACTTCCCGCATTCGCGCCAGGAGCTGTACCACCTCATCCGCGTGGGCGGCATCAAGACCTTCAGCGACCTGATGGCCAAGCACGGCAAGGGCCTGGGCTGCGACATCTGCAAGCCCGCGGCAGCCAGCATCTTCGCGTCGTGCTGGAACGAGTTCGTGCTGGAGCCCAAGCTGGCCGCGCTGCAGGACAGCAACGACTACTACCTCGGCAACATCCAGAAGGACGGCAGCTACTCCGTCGTGCCGCGCATGCCGGGCGGCGAGGTCACGCCCGATGGCCTGATCGCCGTCGGCCAGGTGGCCAAGAAGTACGGCCTGTACACCAAGATCACCGGCGGCGCGCGCGTCGACATGTTCGGCGCCCGCGTCGAGCAGCTGCCCTTCATCTGGGAAGAGCTGATCGCCGCCGGCTTCGAGAGCGGCCATGCCTACGGCAAGTCGCTGCGCACGGTGAAGAGCTGCGTGGGCAGCACCTGGTGCCGCTATGGCGTCGACGACTCGGTGGGCCTCGCCGTTGAAATCGAGAACCGCTACAAGGGCCTGCGTGCGCCGCACAAGATCAAGTTCGGCGTCTCCGGCTGCACGCGGGAATGCGCCGAGGCCCAGGGCAAGGACGTCGGCATCATCGCGACGGAAAAGGGCTGGAACCTCTACGTCGCCGGCAACGGCGGCATGAAGCCGCGTCACGCCGAGCTGATCGCCAGCGACCTGAGCAAGGTCGACCTGATCAAGTACATCGACCGCTTCCTGATGTTCTACGTGCGCACGGCCGACCGCCTGCAGCGCACCAGCACCTGGCGCGACAACCTCGAAGGTGGCCTGGACTACCTGAAGGACGTCGTCATCAACGACAGCCTGGGCCTCGCCGCCGAGCTGGAGGCGCAGATGCAGGCCGTCGTCGACACCTACCAGTGCGAATGGAAGACGGCCGTCACGACGCCCGAGGTGCGCCAGCGCTTCCGCTCCTTCGTCAACAGCGACAAGCCGGACGAGCGAATCATCTTCGTGGAAGAGCGCGGCCAGATCCGCCCCGCGCGTGCCGAAGAGCGCGAAGAAGAAGCCACCGTTTGATCAAGGAGCCGACATGACTTTCACCCACATCTGCGCCGTCGACGACATCCTGCCCAACACCGGCGTGGCCGCTCGCGTCGGTGACCACCACGTGGCCGTGTTCCGCGTGGGCCAGGAGAACTTCCACGCCATCGACAACATCGACCCGCGCTCCGGCGCCAGCGTGCTGGCCCGCGGCCTGGTGGGCAACCTGGGCGAGCGCATCGTCGTCGCGTCGCCGCTCTACAAGAACCATTTCGACCTGAACACCGGCGAGTGCCTGGAAGCGCCCGAGCAGTCGGTGCGCGCCCATGCCGTGCAGGTGCAGGACGGCCGCGTGCTCGTCGCGCTGCGTTGACTATTTGATTGGCGAAAGAGGAGACAAACCATGGCCTACGTCGTACCCACCGAGTTCGTGACCAAGATGGTCGATGCCGGTGAATCCAAGCTGCTGATGTCCACCCGCGACACGCTGATCCGCTCCTACATGGCGGGCGCCATCCTGGCGCTGGCTGCGGCCTTCGCGGTGACGGTCAGCGTCAACACCGGAAACCCGCTGGTTGGCGCGCTGCTGTTCCCGGTCGGCTTCATCCTGCTCTACCTGATGGGCTTCGACCTGCTGACCGGCGTGTTCACGCTGGTGCCGCTGGCCGTGCTGGACAAGCGCCCCGGCGCGACCTGGGGCGGCGTCATGCGCAACTGGACGCTGGTCTTCTTCGGCAACTTTGCTGGGGCGCTGACGGTGGCCGTCTTCATGGCCATCATCTTCACCTTCGGCTTCAGCGAGGCGCCCAACGCGGTCGGACAGAAGATCGGCACCATCGGCGAGGGCCGCACGGTGGGCTACGCGGCCCATGGCGCCGCCGGCATGCTGACCCTCTTCATCCGTGGCGTGCTGTGCAACTGGATGGTGTCCACCGGCGTGGTCGCGGCGATGATGTCGACCTCGGTTTCAGGCAAGGCCATCGGCATGTGGATGCCCATCATGGTGTTCTTCTACATGGGTTTCGAGCACAGCATCGTCAACATGTTCCTGTTCCCCTCGGGCCTGATGCTGGGCGGCAAGTTCACGATCATGGATTACCTGATCTGGAACGAAATTCCCACCGTGGTCGGCAACCTGGTCGGCGGCCTGACCTTCGTGGGCTTGTCGCTGTACTCGACGCATTACAAGACAGCTCCCAAACGCGTGATCGTGTGAGCCCCTCGTCCAAGGAGTACCTTGGCCGGTCCCCCGAGGGGACGGCGATGCTTGCGGCATCGAGCCGCAAGCACATCGCCAAAGCGGGCCGGCTTGGGAGCGGCCCGGCGCTCGGCCCGAAACGCTCCGGTGTCATTGCATGACTCTACGGGTCGCAGTCGGCCAGCACTCCGAGGCCGGCGTCAAGCCGCTGAACCAGGACTTCCACGGCGCAGCCCTGCCGACCGACGCACAGCGCCGCTCGCGGGGCATTGCGCTGGCGATTGCCGACGGCATCAGCAGCAGCCCCGTCAGCCAGATCGCCAGCGCGGCGGCGGTGCGCGGCTTCCTGGAGGACTACTACGGCACCTCCGAGGCCTGGACAGTACGCCGCGCCGCCCAATGCGTGCTGGCCGCCACCAACGGCTGGCTGCACGCCCAGACGCAGCTCGGCGAAGGCCGCTTCGACAAGGACCGCGGCCATGTCTGCACCTTCAGCGCCCTGGTCTTCAAGGGCCGCGAGGTGCACCTGCTGCATGTGGGCGACACGCGCGCCTACCGCATCCATCCCACCGCGCTGGAGCAGCTGAGCCACGACCACCGCGTGCGCCTGGACGGCGGCCAGACCTATCTGGGCCGGGCACTGGGCATCAGCCCGCATCTCGAGATCGACCACGCCTGCTGGCCCACCGAGGTCGGCGAGACCTATCTGCTGGCCACCGACGGCGCCTACGAGCACCTGGACCCGGCGCTCGTCGTCAGCACCGTCAGCCGCCACGGCGCCGACCTGCAGGCCGCCGCCCAGGCCCTCGTGGCCGCGGCGCTGGCGCGGGGCAGCCAGGACAACGCCACCGTCATGCTGGCGCGCGTTGAATCCCTGCCCGATCAGCTCGCGCCGCCCGTGCAGCGGGAGCGCCTGCGCCTGCCGCCACGGTTGGCCCCGCGCATGGAGTTCGAGGGCTACCGCGTCATTCGCGAGCTCTATGCGAGCGCAAGGAGCCAGGTCGTGCTGGCCGTCGATGCCCAGGAGCGCGAATGGGCGCTCAAGCTGCCCTCCGCCGAGATGGGCACCGACAGCCGGGCCCTGGACCGCTTCGCGATCGAGGAGTGGGTGGCGCGGCGCGTCGACAGCCCGCACGTCATCAAGGCCGCGCCGGCCGAGAAGCGGCGTGAGCACCTCTTCACCGCGATGGAGTTCATCACCGGCCAGACCCTGGCCCAGTGGATGACCGATCACCCGAAGCCTGGGCTCGACGAGGTGCGCCAGCTCGTCGACCAGATCGCCCGTGGCCTGCAAGCCCTGCATCGCAAGGAAATGCTGCACCAGGACCTGCGGCCCGAGAACCTGATGATCGACCGCCAGGGCACTGTCATCCTCATCGACCTCGCCTCGGCCCATGTGGCGGGCCTGAACGAGGGCCTGGGCGATGCGCGCGCCACCGACATCGCCGGCAGCCTGCAGTACACCGCGCCGGAATACTTCACCGGCGACGGCGGCACGCAGGTGTCCGAGCTGTTCTCGCTGGCCGTGCTGGCCTACCAGATGCTGACCGGCGCCCTGCCCTACGGCCTGCAGGTGCCCCAGGTGCGTGGCCCCCGTGACCTGCACAAGCTGCAATACGTGCCGCTGCGCACCCGGCGCCCCGACCTGCCCGACTGGCTGGACCGCGTGCTGCGCAAGGCCTTGCATCCCCAACCCTCACGGCGTCAGCAGGCACTGTCAGAGCTGGCGCATGACCTTTATGCGCCCGGCCCCGAGTTCATGAGCCGGGACCGCACGCCGCTGCAGCAGCGCCATCCGCTGCTGTTCTGGCGCGTGCTGACGCTGGTTTTCGGCCTGGCGACGCTGGTGTTGCTGGGATTAAGGCTGAGCGGCAGCTGACCCCCAACCGAGGGAAGGACCGGTGCTCCTGCCCGGTGAATGTGTTTCAGAATGTGCTCATTCCGCAGCACGCGCCGAAAGTGTGTGCGCCGCAGGTTGGCGGTAGGAGCGTGGAGGGGCTTGAATGGGCAGTACGCCGTGGTTTCTGGAGAGCGTGGCCGCCGATGGATCGCGCGTCACGCATCGCATCGACCGGTTGCCGTTCAGCGTGGGTCGCGATGCCGGCAATGACCTGACCATCGAGGCGCAGGGGCTGTCTCGACGGCATGCCGAACTGCAGGCCGACGAGGCGGGCGGCCTGCTGGTGGTCGACCTGGGCAGCACCAACGGCACTTTCGTGAACCACGAGCGCCTGGTGGGCCCGCGGCAGCTGGCACCGAACGACATCATCCATTTCTGCACCGCCGAGTTCCGCCTGACCCACGACGAGACGCTTGCTGCGGCCACCGTGGCGGGCCCGCTGCCCATGCGCACGATGGTGGTCTCACCGGGCATGAACCCCCTCAGCCAGAACTTCGTGCGCCTGGAGGCGCAGTTCCTGGAGTTCCTGGCCGGCCGAGGCCTGACGGCAGCGGCGCAACCCATCGTCGACGCGCGCACGGGCGGGCTGTTCGCCTACGAGCTACTGGGCCGCTGCACGCACCCTGAGCTGCCCGGCTCGCCGATGCACCTGTTCCGGATGGCCGCCACGCTGCGGCGCGAGGCCGAGTTGAGCGAAGCGTTCCGCTCCCATGGCGTAGCGGCGCTGGCGCCCAAAGCGCAGGGGATGCGCGTCTTCGTCAACGCCCATCCGAGCGAGACCTTCTCGGAAGAGTTCTTCCAGGCCCTGCAGGGGCTGCTGGCCCTGCCCACGCGGCCACAGCTGGTGGTGGAGGTGCACGAAAGCGCTGTGGTCGAAGTCGACCGCATGCGCGAGCTGGCCGAGCGCCTGAACGGCATCGGCGTGGAGTTCGCCTACGACGACTTCGGCGCCGGCCAGGCACGGCTGAACGAGCTGGCCGAGGTGCCGGCGCACTTCGTCAAGTTCGACATGGGCATCGTGCGCAACCTGCATGAGGCCAGCGAGCGCAAGCAACGCATGGTGCGCGACCTGGTGCGCATGGTGCTGGAGCTGGGCTCGGTGCCCTTGGCCGAAGGCGTCGAACAGGAGGCCGAGGCCCAGGTCTGCCGTGAGATGGGCTTTCGCCTGATCCAGGGCTATCTGACCGGCAGGCCGATCATGGTGGACACGCTGTAGCGGCTCCCCGGCAGACCGGGGAGCGGCGTTTCTCAAACGTCCAGGCCCAGCTCCTGGATCTTGCGTGTGATGGTATTGCGGCCGATGCCGAGCTTCTGGGCGGCCTCGATGCGGCGGCCGCGCGTGATGTCCAGCGCCGTCAGGATGAGCTGTGCCTCGAACTTCTTCGTCAGCGCATCCCACACGTCAGGTTCACCCGCTAGCAGCCTTGCGCGCGCATCGGCAGCCATGTCGGCCAGCCAACCTTCGCCGCTGCTGGTGCTGGCCGGCGCGGCGGCCGGCAGGGGCGCAGCGGCACTGGACTGCGCAGCCGGCACGCTTGTCATGGCCGTCGTGGAAGGCGCCGGGACATAGCCGGGCTGCACCTCGTCCGGCAGGTCCTTGGGCTCGACGGTCTGGCTGGGCGCCATGACGCTGAGCCAGTGACAGATGTTCTCCAGCTGGCGCACATTGCCAGGGAAGTCGAAATTGGTCAGCACGACGAGGGCGGCGTCAGACAGGCGCTTGGCCTCGACACCCAGCTCGGTCGCACTGCGCTGCAGGAAATGACGGGCCAGCGAGGGCACGTCCTCGCGGCGCTCGCGCAGCGGCGGCAGGCGCAGGCGGATGACGTTGAGGCGGTGGAACAGGTCCTCGCGGAACACGCCCTGGCGAACACGGTCTTCCAGGTTCTGGTGTGTGGCGGCGATGACGCGCACATTGCTGCGCATCGGGCTGTGCCCACCGACGCGGTAGAACTGGCCATCAGACAGCACACGCAACAGGCGCGTCTGCAGCTCGAAGGGCATGTCGCCGATTTCGTCGAGGAAGAGCGTGCCGCCGTCGGCCTGCTCGAAGCGGCCGCGCCGCGAGGCCTGGGCACCGGTGAAGGCGCCGCGCTCGTGGCCGAAGAGCTCGCTTTCCAGCAGGTCCTTCGGGATGGCCGCGGTGTTGATGGCAACGAAGGGGCCTTCGCCACGCGGGCTGTGCTTGTGCAGCGCGCGGGCGACCAGTTCCTTGCCCGAGCCGCTCTCGCCCGTGATCATGACGGTGACGTTGCTCTGCGACAGGCGGCCGATGGCGCGGAAGACGTCCTGCATGGCCGGCGCCTGGCCCAGCATCTCGGGCACCTGCGCGGCGGCCTCCTGCTCGCCGGCCTCGCGCTGGCTCTCTTCCTGGGCGCGGCGGATCAGCTCCACGGCGCGCGGCAGGTCGAAGGGCTTGGGCAGGTATTCAAACGCGCCGCCTTGGAAGGCCGATACGGCACTGTCCAGGTCGGAGTAGGCCGTCATGATGATGACGGGCAGCGCCGGCAGCCGCGCCTTGACCTTGGCCAGCAGTTCCAGGCCCGAGCCGCCGGGCATGCGGATGTCAGACACCAGCACTTGCGGACTGTCGTCGTCGAGAGCAGCGAGCATGTCGCGCGCATTGCTGAAGCTGCGCACCGGCAGCCCCTCGCGGGCCAGGGCCTTCTCGAGCACGAAGCGGATCGAGTGGTCGTCGTCAACAACCCAGATGGATTTCATGCGGTTCCTCAGCCCATCCTGTCGGCTTGTGGCGTCAAGGCAAGGGCAGCGTGATTCGGAAATTCGTCAGGCCCGGCTCGCTTTCGCAATCGATCATGCCCTGATGTTGCTGGGCGATCGTCTGCGCAAGCGTGAGTCCGAGTCCCGAGCCGCCCTCCCGCCCTGAGACCAGGGGAAAGAAGATGCGATCCCGGATCTCGGCGGGGACGCCGGGACCGTTGTCCTCAATATGCAATTCCAATGCCAAGCGCCAGCGCTGCTTGCCGATGGTCACCTGCCGGGCCACCCGCGTGCGCAAAACGATCTGGGCGTCGCCGGCCGCGATGCGCGAACCCAGCACCTGCGCGGCGTTCTGCACGATGTTCAACACCATCTGGATCAGTTGCTCGCGGTCGCCGCGGAAGTCAGGCAGCGAGGTGTCGTAGTCGCGGTGAATGACCAGGCCCTTGGGATGCTCGATGAGCACCAGCGCGCGCACCCGCTCGCAGATCTCGTGGATGTTGGCATCACCGACGACCTGGGCGCGGCGATGCGGGGCCAGCAGGCGGTCGACCAGGCTTTGCAGGCGGTCCACCTCATGCACGATGACCTGGGTGTATTCGGTCAGCTCGGGATTGCCGTCTTGCAGCTCCAGCGCCAGCAGTTGCGCTGCACCGCGGATGCCCCCCAGCGGGTTCTTGATCTCGTGAGCGAGGTTGCGGGTCAGCTCCTTGGTGGCCTGGACCTGGTCGAGGCTGCGCTCGTCACGGTCCTGGCGCGCCTGCTGGGCAATCTCGATGAGCTCCACCAGCACGCGCGGCACGTCGTCGTCGCCCGCATCCATCTGCGACACGATGACATGCACGGGCAGCCCATCCTCGTGGGCCCAGGAGCCGCGGCGCAGCAAGGCGTCGAAGCGGCTGCTGGAGTAGTGGTTGGCAGCAACGCCGGCCAGGGTCTCGGTGAGGCGCTGGGCGTCATCGAACCAGTCGGGTAACTGGGCCTTCTGCACGCTGCGGCGCGACAGCCGCATGACGTTCTCGAAGGCGGCATTGGCGAACAGGCATTCGCCCTCCGCGCTGGTGACAACGACCATGGTCGCCAGCAAGTCCAGGCCGGCAAATTCGGCCGGCAGCAAAGAGGTATCAGTCATGGAGCAGGAGCGTGGTCGGTGGCAGGCCGGGCCCGCGCCGACGCGAGTTGCGGCGCCAAGCAAGGCGCGCGCGAGGCGCGGGAGGGGCTCCCGCAACGAGGGCGCAACGCGGCATGACGCCGCAAATCGCGCCGGCCCGAAGGGTTGGCCCCAAAACGGAGGCGATTCTTCGTTGCGCCGTTTGCCCGGGCAACCAGCCCGGGCTGCACGCCGCGCCTTGCCTAGCCTCCGTTTTGGGGCCAACGCGAGCCCGGCCTGCCACCGACCACGCTCCTCCGGCGCTCTGCGCCTCAGGGAAGTTTGGCGATTTCGCGCTTGAGCGCCTGGATGTCGGACTCGTGGCGGGCGATGCTGTCCTTGAGCTCGGCCATGCGGTCGAGGTACTTCTGGTAGTTGCGCTCGTCGCCGCGGCGCTCACCCTGGCCGTTGTTGAACTCGCGCTGCGCGGCCGCGAGGCGTTCTTCCGCCTGGCGCAGCTCGGTCTGCAGCACGCGGCGGCGCTCGTCGTCGCGCACGCGCTGCTGGCCGGCGTCGATGCGGCTTTCAGCACCGCGCGGCCCCTCGGCCACCGGTGCCGCCGAAGCGCTGGCGCGCGGCCTGGGTGCCTGCAAGACGGTGATCGGCGTGCCTTCGATCGTGCGGCAGCCTTTCTCGTTGGCTTCCTTCGCGCTCAAGGCATCGGTGTAGAGCACCGGCGGCCCGGGGCAGCGATAGACCGTGCCCTGGGCTTGCGCGCCCAGGCTGGCCAGGACGAACAACGGAGCCAGCAATCGATTCAGCATGGCGGGATTGTGGCTCAGCGTCGGCAACAAAAAAGGGGCCGCACCAGCGGCCCCCTTCCACGGGGATGACACAGGCAGCGCGCGTGCTGCCCATGGCCATCACAGCGCGTAGTACATGTCGAACTCGACCGGGTGCGTGGCCATGCGGAAGCGCGTCACTTCCTGCATCTTCAGCTCGATATAGGCATCGATGTAGCTGTCGGTGAACACGCCACCCTTGGTCAGGAAGGAGCGGCCCTTGTCCAGGTAGTCCAGCGCCTGGTCGAGGCTGTGGCAGACGGTCGGGATCTTCGCGTCTTCCTCGGGCGGCAGGTGGTACAGGTCCTTGGTGGCGGCTTCGCCCGGATGGATCTTGTTCTCCACGCCGTCCAGGCCGGCCATCAGCAGCGCGCTGAAGGCCAGGTAGGGGTTGGCGGAAGGATCCGGGAAGCGCGCTTCGATGCGGCGGCCCTTGGGGTTGGCGACGTAAGGGATGCGGATCGAGGCCGAGCGGTTCTTGGCCGAGTAGGCCAGCTTGACCGGGGCTTCGAAGCCAGGCACCAGACGCTTGTACGAGTTCGTACCGGGATTGGTGATGGCGTTCAGCGCGCGGGCGTGCTTGATGATGCCGCCGATGTAGTACAGCGCGAATTCGCTCAGGCCGGCGTAACCGTCACCGGCGAACAGGTTCTTGCCGTCCTTCCAGACGGACTGGTGAACGTGCATGCCGCTGCCGTTGTCGCCCACCAGGGGCTTGGGCATGAAGGTCGCGGTCTTGCCATAGGCATGGGCGACGTTCTGGATGATGTACTTCTGCAGCTGCAGCCAGTCGGCGCGCTGCACCAGCGAGCTGAACTTGGTGCCGATTTCCATCTGGCCCGCGTTCGCCACTTCGTGGTGATGCACCTCGACCGGAATGCCCATCTGCTCGAGGATCAGGCACATCTCCGAGCGCATGTCCTGGCCGCTGTCGACCGGGGGCACGGGGAAGTAGCCGCCCTTGACGGTGGGACGGTAGCCGGAGTTGCCGTGCTCGTATTCCTTGGAGGAGTTCCAGGCGCCTTCCTCGGACTCGATCTTGAAGAACGAGCCGGACATTTCATTGCCCCAGCGCACGCTGTCGAAGATGAAGAACTCGGGTTCCGGGCCGAAATAAGCCGTGTCGCCCAGGCCGGAAGCCTTGAGGTAAGCCTCGGCGCGCTTGGCCAGCGAACGCGGGTCGCGCTCATAGGCCTTGCCGTCGGCGGGGTCGACGACGTCGCAGGACAGGATCAGCGTCGGCTCTTCGAAGAAGGGGTCGATGTTGGCAGTGTTCGGATCGGGCATGAGCAGCATGTCCGAGGCTTCGATGCCCTTCCAGCCGGCGATCGAGGAGCCGTCGAAGGCGTGGCCCGAAATGAACTTGTCTTCGTCGAAATGGGAGACCGGCACGGAGACGTGCTGCTCCTTGCCACGGGTATCGGTGAAGCGGAAGTCAACGAACTTGACTTCGTTTTCCTTGACGATGTTCATCACATCGGCGACGGTCTTGGCCATCAATAGCTCCTAGCGGGATCTGGACAGGGGTGGAATGCCGCCACCGACGCACACGCGCCAGCGGCCACGGGGGGATTTAAAGCAGGTTGCATGCCAGATGCACCGACATGGGTTGCTGCCCGGCATCGCCGGGGATTATGTGGCGGGGCCCGTGACAGCGCGAGAACTATCGCACCAGCTCGGTGCTGATGGTCGCACCAAACTGGATCACGCCCCGCTTCAGGGCGTCATAGGCGACGTCGAGGCTTTGCGCCTCCCCCTTCACTCCCAACTCGATACAGCGTCCCCATTGCGGATGGTCGACGCTCGGCAGGCTGAAGACCTTGATGCCGGCGAACTCGGCCTCGATGGTCTCCATCAGCGGCGTCAGGCTGGCCTCCATCGCGCCCTGCACGATCAGCGAGCGCTCGATGACGCCGGCCTGGCGATGCAATTGCGGGAAGCGGTCCAGCACCCAGGCCATCATCGGATGCGCCATGACCGGAAAACCCGGCACGAAGTGGACGTTACCAACGAAGAAGCCGGGGATCTTGTTGAAGGGGTTGGGCACGATGCCGGCGCCTTCCGGGAAGACGCCCATCTCCAACCGGCGCAGAGTGTCGGGCTCGTCGGCCGTCACCGTCTTGCCCTGTTCGGCCGCCATCTGCTGGATGCGCTGCCAGATCAGCTCGCGCGCCTCGGGGTGCAGGGCCAGCGGCCGGCCTAGCGCCGCTGCGGCGGACTGGCGGGTGTGATCGTCGGGCGTCGCGCCAATGCCGCCACAGCTGATGATGAGGTCACCGCTCGCAAAAGCCTCGCGCAGCTTGCCGACAAGCTGCTCACGGTCATCGCCCAGGTATTGCGCCCAGGCGAGCTGCATGCCGCGCTGCCCCAGCAACTCGATGAACTTGGCCAGGTGCGAGTCCTGGCGTTTGCCCGAGAGGATCTCGTCGCCAATGATGATGAGACCCACTTGCATAGCTTCAGCTTTCGATGAGGACGGCAGATTCAGCCACCGGCTCCGCCGCCCGCCGCGCCTGCAGGGCGCCCAGCGCGTAATGGGTGAACCAGGCGGTCGAGAAGGCGAAGACCAAGGTGTACAGCCAGATCGCCAGCAGCACGACGAAGGGCGCAAAGATGACGGCGGCCACACCGGAAACGGCCCAGATCAGTGACGGCACTGCGCCGAGATAACCGCAGACCACGCCCATGGCCAGCATCGGGATGCGGTGCTCCTTCAGCAATGCGCGGCGCTCCTCGGCGGAGGCATGGTCCGCCAGCACGTCGAAGCCGAAGACACGGTAGGTCAGCCAGCCCCAGATCAACGGCGGCAGCACCATGACGAGGGGCGGGATCAGCCACAGCGGCATGGACAGCAGGATGAGCACCAGCGCGATGACGGTGGCGCCCAGCGAGGCCGCGACGCTCTGCATCAGCGTGCCGCCGCGCTTCTTCTCCAGCAGCGGGAAGCGGCGCTGGGCGACGAGGCGGACGATGGCCGGCGTCATCAGCAGCGCGACCAGCAGCAGGCTCATCAGAATGACGACCGGCAGCACGCCAGCCAGCACGACGATGGCCGCCAACGCGCTGCGGAAGGCCTGCAGACCCCAGCTGTCCAGCCACTGCAGCAGGCTCTCGATGAGGCGCCAGCTCTCCAGCGTCGCGCGCACTGCGGCAATGGCGCCCTCCCAGAAGAAGAACATGAAGCCGAACACCAACACGCCACAGATGAGCAGCGGCAGCAACGACAGCCCGATAACGCGCGGATGCAGGCAGTAGGCGGCGGCGCGCCAGAAGGAGTCGACGAGGCTTTGCATCAAGCGGCTTTCCTGAACGAGCGGAACAGGCGGGTCAGCCCCAGCCATTGCTGGTGCCAGAAGCCGCCGCCGTAGTCGCGGCCACCTTCCTCGGGCAACTGGTCGCGCACACCGGTGGCGTCGAAGCGATTCTCGAAGTTGGCGGTGCGGAACAGCAGGTCCCATAGCGGCAGCAGGACGCCGAAGTTGTGGCCGCCCAGCGTGCCGCGGCCACCGGATTCGTGGCCGATGCCGATGCTGTGGTGCAGGCGGTGGAAGCGTGGGCTGATCAAGAGGCGCTCGCCGATGCGCCCAAAGCTGATGCGCGCGTTCGCATGCTGCAGGCTCTCGTGCAGCTGGGTGATGACGGTGATGGCGACGAACTGCCCCGGCTCCACACCGATGAGGCGGGCCAGCAGGGCCAGCGCCGTGCCGAGCAGCACGTCGTCCAGCAGGTGATTGCGGTTGTCGCTCCACATCGTCATCTGGCGTTGGCTGTGGTGCAGGCTGTGCAGGGCCCACCACCAGTTGAACTGGTGCTGGGCGCGGTGCAGCCAGTAGCCGACGAAGTCGAAGACGGCGAGGTAGAGCAGCAGGCTGACCCAGGCGACATCGGTAACGCCGGGCCAGATGCCGTCGAGCTGCCAGGTCGGCAGGCCCGCCATGCGCAGCTCGCCAGCGATGCCGTCCCACAGCGGCTCGATGCTGAAGAAGATCAACAGGCGAACGAGGCCGAGGCGGTGGATCAGCGTGTAGATGACGTCGGTGCGCACGGCCGCGTGGTCAGTCACCGGCTCGACCGGCCAGCGCCGCTCCAGGATGCCGATGCCCAAAACGATGACGACGATCTGGATCAGCCCCAGTAGCAGCCAGCCGGTCGCATCGAAGGCGTCCTCCAGCAGGTTGCCAAAGCCCAGTCCGAACACGACCGGCTGCACGACGGACTCGTAGAGCCACAGCTGCAGGCTGTCGAAGGCGTTGGCGATCCAGTCGATCACGGCTTGCGGGCGTAGGTTTTGGGTTCGATCTTCAGGGCGACCTTGGTGTCGGCGGCCTTGAACAGTGGGGCGTAGCGGGGATGCTCGCGCAGCAGTGCAAAGCATAGGCCCCGCTGCTCCAATCCCGTCATCAGCGGCTCCAGCACGGCCGGCGCCCAGGGGTCCTGGCGTTCCCAGATGCCAAGGTGGGCGAGCAGGATGTCACCGGGCTTGATGTCGCGCAGCGCCTTGTCCAGCAGCTGCGCGTTGGGGTGGCTCTGGCTGGGCAGTTCATCGCCCAGGAAGCCCGCGCTGCTCCAGCCCACATGGGTGAAGCCGCAGGCCTTGGCGGTATTCAGCAGGGCCTTGGACGAGCGTCCCGCCGGCGCGCGGAAGATGGGGCCCAGCGACTTGCCCGTCATGGCCGTGAAGCGCTCGCCGACCTTCTTCAGGCTCTCGCAATACTGCTCGGGCGTGACCTCGTGAACGACAGGCGGGTTGACGCCGGCCTGCGTCTTCACCTTGAAGCGCACCACCTTGCCGTCGGCATCCAGCACGTCTTCCATGAAGATGTCGTGGTCCCAGGTGTGGGCGCCGAAGTCATGGCCTTCGGCCGCACGCTCGCGCCACCAGGGCGCCCAGGTCTCGTCCAGCGTCGTGCCGCCGGTCAGCGTCGGTTCGCTGGCGAGGAAGAAGGTCGCCTTCGCGTTGTGCTTCTTCAGTGTCTCGGCGATCAGCGGCGCAACACCCATGTGGCCGGTGTCGAAGGTGAGGTAGACCGGCTTGTCGCAAGACGGTTGCGCGGTGGCCGCAGTGACCACCAGCGCCAGGGCCCAGGCTTTCATAGACGAGGTTGGTGATCCAGCGTCCAGATGCCGTGCGGCGACTTGCCCACCTTGACCTGCCTGACGACCTTGCGCGTAGCGGTGTCGATCTGCGTCAGCTTGCCGGCCCAGCGCGAGGTGACGAGCAGCGTCTTGCCATCGGTCAGCAGCTCCATGTCGTCGGGACCTGCCGGCGCCGGATATTGATCGACGACGGTCAGCGTCGTCAGGTCGATCTTGCTGATGGTGTTGGCGGCGCGGTTGCTGACCAGCACATGGCGCTTGTCGCCCCAGGCACGGAAGGAGTGGGCGCCGGCGCCTGTCAGGATGCGCTTGGCGAGCTTGGGCGCACCGGCGCCGCTGACGTCCCAGACCTCGACGAACTTGTCGCCGGTCAGGCCGACGAGGATGAAGCGGTCATCCGGCGTCAGGTAGATGTCGGCCGGCATCTTGCCGACGGCCTGCTTCCACTTGATGGTCTGCGTCGCCAGGTCGATGGCCAGCAGCTCATCGCTGTCCTGCAGACTGGCGTAGAGCGTCGTGCTCTTGGTGTCGATGTTGAGGTGACTCGGCGTCTTCGGCGCCGGGATGCGCTTGACCAATTGCAGCGGCTCGGCCGCAACGCTGCCCTGCCAACGGTAGAGGTCGACGCGGTCCAGTCGATTGGACGCCGTGACGAGCCACTTCATGTCCGGCGAAAAGCGCAGGTGATAGGGGTCGGGAATGCCACGCACCACACGCTGGACCTCGGCCGTGCGCGGATCGATGAAGGTCAGCGAATCGGCCAGCGCATTGGCGACGATGAGGGACTTCTCGTCGGGCGACAGGTAGAGGTGGTGAGGCTCCTTGCCGGTCGGGATGCGCTTGATGACGGTGAAGCTGGCCGGGTCGACGACGGAGATGTCGGCGTCCAGCGAGTTCAGCACGAAGACCGGGGGGCGGCCATTGGCCTGGGCATTGGCCTGGGCATTGCCCTGGGCATTGGCCTGGGCCAGGCCGGCCAGGACCATCAGGAGCGCGAACGCGCTGCGACGAAACATTCCAGGAGTCCTTAAAAGCAAAAAGGGCGGCAGCCGCCGCCCTCCACAACGCGCCAGTTTACCGGGGCGCTTACTCGTCGTCGCCGCCGAGGATGCTTCCCAGCAGTCCGCCGCCGGCAAAACCACCGAGAACCGAGCCCTCTTCCTTGTGGCCGCCCATCTGCGGCGCCGCCGCAAAGATGCGCGAAGCCAGGCGCGAGAAAGGCAGGCTCTGCAGCCAGACCTCGCCCGGGCCGGTCAGCTTGGCCAGGAACAGGCCTTCGCCGCCGAACAGCGCCGTCTTGATCTTGCCGACGTACTGGATCTCGAAATTGACGTTGGGCGTGTAGGCGACGACGCAGCCCGTGTCCACCAGCAGGGTCTGGCCCGGCTGCAGGCTGCGCCGGACGATGGTGCCGCCGGCGTGCACGAAGGCCAGGCCGTCGCCCTCCAGGCGCTCCATGATGAAGCCCTCGCCGCCGAAGAAGCCGGCGGACAGCTTCTGCTGGAAGGCGATGCCCAGGGACACGCCACGCGCCGCGCACAGGAAGGCGTCCTTCTGGCAAATCAGCGTGCCGCCCAGCGCCGACAGATCCATGGGGATGATCTTGCCCGGATAGGGCGCCGCGAAAGCCACGCGCTGCTTGCCGGCGCCGTTGTTGGTGTAAATGGTCGTGAACAGCGACTCGCCCGTCAGCAGCCTTTTTCCCGCGCCCAGCAGCTTGCCGAGGAAGCCGCCCTGGTTGGCCGAGCCGTCGCCGAAGACGGCGTCCATGCCAATGGCGGAGTCCATGAAGAACATCGAGCCCGCCTCGCCGATGGCCGCCTCGCCGGGATCGAGCTCGATCTCGACGAACTGCATCTCGGCACCCTTGATCTCATAGTCGACAACATCCATGGCCATGTGGCTCTCCCGGCGATAAAAAAACGGCCTGGATGATAGGGCGACATGCGGGTGTCGGTGCCGTGCGGCGGCGTCAGGGATTTCGGGCCCGGCAAGCCGTTGCCGTGGCGCCGGATGACGGGCCGCCAATTTGTGTCCCTGTGCATCGGCCAGCGCCGCAAGGAAGCATCGAGATACATGAACGCCTTGCGCGCCCGCCCGATGCCCCAGACTGCAGCCGATGACACTACAGATCGATGACCTCCAGCCCGAGTTGACGGCGGAGCAGGCCTTGACCGGCTGGCGCAGGGAGTTCTGCGTCGAATTGCGGGGCGAAGGCCAGGCGCGAATCTTCCTGAGGGTGCTCGAGTCACCTTCGTTGAAGGCCACCGAGTTGCGCCGCGCGGTGCTGTTTCACAGGGTCGGCGCGGGATTCGCCGATCTGGCGGGCTGCGTCGCGGCGGCGCGTGAGCCGCTGGAGCGGCTCGCCCTCACCGCAGTCCGCCAGCAACCCAGCGCGGACAACCTCTTCGCCGCGGTCACCTACGACCGCCGCGCCTGGGAAGCAGTCGTGGACGCAGTGGACCACTGGCAGCGACGCCGGATCCCGGTCAAGCCATCGCTGTCCTGAACCTCGCCGCCGCCTCGCGCAGCTGACCGGCACGGTCTTCCAGCATCGACGCCGAAGCCGCCGTTTCCTCGACGAGGGCGGCGTTCTGCTGCGTCGTCGAATCCACCTCGCGAATGGCAGCCGCGAGCTGGCGGACCTGGTCGGCCTGGGAGGAAGACTGGCTGCTGATGTCGCCCACGATGGCGGCCACGCGGTGGATGGCCTGCACGATCTCGCCCATGGAGCCACCAGCCTGGGCCACATAGGCCTCGCCCTGGTGGACGGTCTCGATGGAGGAATTGATCAGCGTCTTGATCTCTTTCGCCGCTTCGGCCGAGCGCTGGGCCAGCGAGCGCACCTCGCTCGCCACAACCGCGAAGCCGCGGCCCTGCTCGCCCGCGCGGGCAGCCTCGACGGCGGCGTTCAGCGCCAGGATGTTGGTCTGAAAGGCGATGGAGTCGATGACCTGGATGATGTCGCCGATCTTGCGCGAGCTCGCGGTGATCTCCTCCATGGAGTTCACGGCACGCTGCACGATGGCGCCGCCACGTCCGGCCAGCTCGGCCGCGCCTTGCACCAGGTCATGAGCCTCGCGGGCACTGTTCATGTTGTGGTCGACGGTCTGTTCCAGCACGCCGGTGCTGGCGCTGGTCTGCTCGACGACCGAAGCCATCGCATTGCCGCGCGCCGAGAGATCCTGGTTGGCGCCCGAGATCTGCGTGGCCGACGTGGAGATGTGTTCGGCGCCTGCGCGCACCTCGTGCACGAGGCCACTCAAGCGCAACGTGGCTTCGCGCAAGGCATTCGTCGCCAGCACGACCTCGTCGCGGCCGGCCAGGGTCGGGGTCTCGCTGAGATCGCCGGCGCCCAGGGCCTCGATGCGGCGGCCCAGCACGGCGCAGCTGCTGCGCGACGCCAGGTAATAACTCACCAGCGCATAGGCGGCAATGGTGACAAAGCTGATGGCCAGGATCATGGCTGTCCACAGGTCGCGCGTCAGGCGCTGGACCCGCGCGGTGACGAGTTCGGCCAGCTTCGCCTCCGCGGCGCGCTCCAATTTGTCGCACGCGGCAATCTGCGCCGTGCCCAGCGCGAACCACTCGGCCGCATCGACCTTGGGCGGCTCGCCCAGCACAAAGCCCTGAGCGAACTTCTCGCGAAAGTCCTTGCGGATCCGGTCCACGAGCTGCACGTCCAGGCCTTTCACGGCCTCGGGATTGGCCGCCGCAACCCGGTTCAGTGCGGCGGTCAGGCGCGTCAGGTATTCCTCGGTCACCGTGTCGGCCTGGTGCAGGCGCTGCAGCACGCCAGCGGGCGGCGAGCCCATTTGAGCAGCGGCGGCGCCGAGGGCGCGCATGCGGCCGACAGCATCCCGCAGCCGTGGCAAGGCATCGGTGACGCTCAGCATCAGGTAGTAGGTATCTGCGTCCGGGTCCAAGGCCAGGTTGGACTCGGACGACGCCTGCTCGACGAGGGACTGCACCGCGTCGGTCAGCGCAAAGCTGGCCACGACGACCGGCTCGGGCTCGGCCGCACCGAGAGCGACCAGGGCCTTGGCCTTGGCGCGCGCAGCGGCCAGGCCTGAAGCGAGCTTGAGTGGGTCCTTGTCGGTTGCGATCTCGCGTTCCAGCGCCTGAGCCTGGGTCTCGAACTTGCCCAGGGCCTCTTCGCGCCTGGCCTCGGCGCCGGGCATCTTGGCGCTCACGCCGATGGAGGCCCCGCGCAGCACCATGGCCGCGTTCAGCAGCCCACTGACCTGGCGCACCTGGGCAACACCGACCAGTTCCTTGGCCGAGAAGTCGCGGGCGTCCGAGCGATCGCCCGCCAGCGCCACCAGCAGGTAGACCAGCGGAATCGCAAAGCACAGGCAGACGATGAAGAACTTGTGCGCCATCGGCAGGCGGCGCATCAGGCTCACGGCGGGCAGAAAGACAAGGTTCATCCGGCTCTTCCCATTGCTAATGCGCCAGTTGCTTGGCACAGATGCCGGAATGTAGTCAGGCCGCCTTCCCGATGCAGGGGATAAGTTCACAAGCGCAGGTCGTTGCGCGGGCAAGCGTGGAATTGTTGCCGTGTCGCCCCAATGCGGTGCAAGCAACAAAAAGCCGGCTGGCGCCGGCTTTGCAGAAGGGAGCCGCCCGGCTCTCACCCCATGTGCATGCCGCCGTTGCAGGAGAAGTCGGCGCCGGTCGAGAAGCCCGAATCCCCGCTGGCCAGCCAGGCGACGATGGAACCGATCTCCTCGGGCGTACCCAGGCGCTTGACGGGAATCGTCGCAACGATCTTCTCCAGCACCTCGGGCTTGATCGCGCGGACCATGTCGGTGCCGATATAGCCGGGGCTGACGGTGTTGACTGTCACGCCCTTGGACGCCAGCTCCTGCGCCAGCGCCATCGTGAAGCCGTGCATGCCGGCCTTGGCGGCCGAGTAGTTGGTCTGGCCGGCCTGGCCCTTTTCGCCGTTGACCGAGCTGATCTGGATGATGCGGCCCCAGCCCTTTTCCACCATGCCCGGCACGACCTGCTTGGTCACGTTGAACATGCTGTTCAGGTTGGTGTCGATGACGGCATGCCAGTCGTCCGGCGTCATCTTCAAGAACATGCGGTCCTTGGTGATGCCGGCGTTGTTGACCAGCACGTCGATGGCGCCATGCTCACCGATGGCCTTGGAGAAAGCCTCAACGGTGGAGTCCCAGTCGGCCACGTTGCCGACGGAGGCGTAGAAGTCGTAGTCGAGCGCCTTCTGTTCATCGAGCCATTTCTTGAAGTCGCGGCTCGGACCGCAGCCGGCGATGACCTTGAAGCCTTCCTTGTGCAGGCGCTGGCAGATGGCGGTACCGATGCCGCCCATACCGCCCGTGACGTAGGCAACTTTCTTGCTCATGGATGTCTCCTGTTGTGATTGGGTGAGGGTATCAACGTTCGACGGTGAGTGCGACACCCATGCCGCCGCCGATGCACAGCGAGGCGATGCCCTTCCTGGCATCGCGCTTGACCATCTCGTGCAGCAGCGTGACGAGCACGCGGCAGCCGCTGGCGCCGATGGGGTGGCCCAGCGCAATGGCGCCGCCGTTGACGTTGACCTTGCTCATGTCCCAGCCCATCTCGTTGTGCACGGCACAGGCCTGGGCGGCGAAGGCTTCGTTGATTTCCAGCAGGTCGAGGTCGGCGGGCTTCCAGCCGGCGCGCTCCAGCGCCTTGCGGGCCGCGGGCACCGGGCCCATGCCCATCAGCGCAGGGTCCAGGCCGGCCGAGGCGTAGGAGGCAATGCGCGCCAGCGGTGTCAGGCCAAGGGCCGCGGCCTTGGCGGCCGTCATGACGACGACGCCGGCGGCGCCATCGTTCAGGCCCGAGGCATTGCCTGCGGTCACGCTGCCGGCTTTATCGAAGGCCGGGCGCAGGCCGGCCAGAGCTTCGGCGTTGCTCTTGCGGTTGATGAACTCGTCGGCAGCAAAAACGATCGGATCGCCCTTCTTCTGCGCGATGCTGAACGGCACGATTTCGTCCTTGAAGCGGCCCGCGTCCTGGGCCGCGGCGGCCTTCTGCTGGCTGCCCAGCGCGAGCGCATCCTGCTGCTCGCGCGTGATGCCGTACTTCTTGGCCACGTTCTCGGCCGTGATGCCCATGTGGTACTGGTTGTACACGTCCCACAGGCCGTCGACGATCATGGTGTCGACCATCTTCCAGTCGCCCATGCGCTGGCCATCGCGCGAGCCGTTGAGCACGTGGGGGCTCATGCTCATGCTCTCCTGGCCGCCGGCGATGATGATGTCGCTGTCGCCATCGCGGATGGCCTGAGCCGCCAGCATCACGGCCTTGAGGCCCGAGCCGCAGACCTTGTTGATCGTCATGGCTGGCACGACGTTGGGCAGGCCGGACTTGATGACGGACTGGCGCGCCGGGTTCTGGCCGACGCCAGCGGTCAGCACCTGGCCGAGGATGACCTCGTTGATCTGGTCGCCGGCCAGGCCGGTGCGGCGCAGCAGGTCCTGGATGACGGCGGCGCCCAGCTCGGTGGCGGGCGTCTTGGCGAGCGTGCCGCCGAACTTGCCGATGGCCGTGCGTGCGGCGGCGACGATGACGATGTCTTCTTTGCTCATGGATGTCTCCTTAAAAACGATCAGGCCTTGACCTTCACATAGCGACCGGGCGCGGGCTCGATCGCCTTGAACTTGCGGTTGCCCGGCTCTTTGGGCGCGGGCTTTTTGGCGCCGGCATGCAAGGCCAGCCAGGCGGACCAGTCCGGCCACCAGCTGCCGGGGTGTTCGGTGGCACTGGCCAACCAGGCCTCGGGGTCGACCGGCAGGGCTGCTCCCTTGGCAATCCAGTGGCTGCGCTTGCCCTTGGTGGGCGGGTTGATGACGCCGGCGATATGACCCGACGCACCCAGCACGAAGCGCTTCTTGCCCTTGAGGATCTGGGTGCTGCGGTAGGCGCTGGTCCAAGGCACGATATGGTCCTCGCGCGAGCCGTAGATGTAGACCGGGGCCTCGATGGCGCCGATGTCCAGCTTCTCGCCGCAGACCGTCAGCTTGCCTGGCTGCTTCAACTCGTTTTGCAAGTAGGTGTGGCGCAGATACCAGCAGTACATCGGCCCGGGCAGATTGGTCGAGTCGCCGTTCCAGTACAGCAGGTCGAAGGGCGGCGGCTGCTCGCCCTTCAGGTAGTTGCCGACGACGTAGTTCCAGACCAGGTCGTTGGGGCGCAGGAAGCTGAAGGTCGTGGCCAGCTCCTGGCCGTGCAGCAGTTGCGGGCCTTTGGGCGACTCGGGGCCCAGCGTCGCCTCGCGCAGCCTCACCATGGCTTCGTCGACAAAGATGTCGAGGATGCCGTTGTCGGCAAAGTCCAGCAGCGTGGTCAGCAGCGTGACGCTGGCGGCCGGCTGTTCGCCGCGCGCGGCCAGCACGCCCAGCGCCGTGGCGAGGATGGTGCCGCCGACGCAGAAGCCTAAAGTGTTGATCTTGTCCTGGCCCGAGATCTCCTGCGCGACGCGGATGGCTTCGATGGCGCCGGTCTCGATGTAGTCGTCCCAGCCCAGCTGCTTGATGGATTCATCCGGGTTGCGCCAACTGACGACGAAGACGCGATGGCCTTCGGAGACGGCGTAGCGGATCAGCGAGTTGTCCGGCTGCAGGTCCAGGATGTAGAACTTGTTGATGCAGGGCGGCACCAGCAGGAAGGGTCGCGTGTGCACTTCCTTCGTCAGCGGCGCGTATTCGATGAGCTGGAACAGCTCGTTCTCGAAAACGATGCTGCCGGCCGTGGTGGCCACGTTCTTGCCGACCTCGAAGGCGCTCTCGTCCGTCTGCGACACATGGCCGCGCTGCACGTCGCCCCACAGTTGCTGCAGGCCACGGGTCAGCGTCTCGCCCTGGCTGTCCAGCGCCAGCTTCTGCGCCTCGGGGTTCAACGCCAGGTAATTGCTGGGCGACACGGCATCGACGAACTGCTGCACGGCGAAACGGATGCGCGCCTTGGTCTTGTCGTCCGCCTCGATGGCCGAGGCCATCCGGCCCAGCGTCTGGCTGTTGAGCAGGTAGAGCTGGGTCATGAAGCTGGCGGCCGGGTTGCTCCGCCATTCGGGCGCGGCGAAGCGGCGGTCGCCGATGGCCGGAGCCTCGCCCTGCCCCAGCGACGTGTTCCACAACGCCGTGGCCTGCTTCAGATAATCGGCCTGCAATTCGGCCAGTGCGGTGGGTGAGATCTGCGGCAGATGCGCCATCTGCTGCATCAGGTCCGCGAATACAGCCGGCCCCTCCATAGCGGGCGGGGCGTCGTTCTTCTTGCGTGTGGCCATGTCTTCCTCGGAGCTCCCGCGTCAGCGGTGTTGTCTCGATCCGTTGCAATAAGCTTGCCACATCTCGCAGACCCTGTTTGTACTCTTGCGCACTGACGCGCCAATGACACCCCCATCATGTACCTCGTTGCCATCGCGTGGGCCTACGTCGCGCTGATGATGGCGGCAGCAGAAGCGATCAGCCCTCAGGGCTCGCTGTTCGGTGCCTTCGTCACGCTGATGCTCTACGGCGTCCTTCCACTGGGCCTGCTGCTCTACATCCTCGGCACGCCCGGCCGCAAGCGTCGGCGGCGTGCTGCCGAGCTAGCCGCGCAAGGAGATGCAGGCGGCCATCCGGCCGCGGGGCCGGCCGACGGCCTCGCCCCGGAACGAGAAGAAAAGTGAATCATCGGTCAGGGTGCACCAGGTGCCGCCGCTGATTTGGGTGATATTGACCGAGATCAATCTTTCGCGAGCCAACAGGGGCAGATCAGCGCGCCAGCGAGGCTCGGGATTGGGCCGGTAGACGAAGCCGGGCTGGTCGCACTCGATGGGCTCACGCCCAAAGGCGGCGACGACCTCTGGGCCCACCTCGAAGGCCTCGGGGCCGATGCAGGCGCCCAGCCAGGCCTTCACATCGCCGGGCTGGCATTTCGCGGCGTCGCAAAGCTCGGCCACCGTGTTCTCCAGCACACCAGCCGCCAGGCCGCGCCAGCCCGCATGCGCGCCGGCCACACCGCCCGGCGCCGAGAACAGCACCGGCAGGCAGTCGGCGACCAGGATGGCCACGGCCAGCTCGGGGTCGGTCGACACGGCCGCATCGGCCTTGGGCGCGTTGTCATCGTGCCAGCCGGCACGCAGGCGCACGACATCGGCGCCATGGACCTGATCGAGAAAGACCGGCCGCGCGCCGAGCACCTCGGCGAGTCCGATGCGGTTGGCCTTGGCCAGTTCGGGGTCGCCCGCCTTGCGTCCGAAGTTGGGACCGCGAGTGGTCATGAAGGCCGTCACGCCCGGCCAATCCGGGCGCAGCCAGTTCGGATCAGGCTGCATCGGGACAGACGCTGGGATGCGTATTGGCAAAGGCCGGCAGGGCCAGGCAGGCGGCATTCACGCGCATGACGGTCGGGAAGTCGTCCAGCGGGCATTCGAAGCGCTGGGCGTTGTAGACCTGGGGCACGAGCATGCAATCAGCAAGGCCCGGCGTGTCGCCAAAGCAGTATTCCCCCGCCGTGGCCGCCAGGCGCTGCTCGACGATGCTCAGGCCCGTCGCCACCCAATGGCGGTACCAGCGGTCGACGATCGCCTGCTCCTGACCGAGGTCGTTCTTCAAGTAGCGCAGCACGCGCAGGTTGTTGATCGGGTGGATGTCGCAACCGATGTCCTGGGCCAGCGCCCTCACCTGGGCTCGCGCGACGGCACCCTTGGGCAGCAAGGGCGGCTCGGGATGGGTCTCTTCCAGATACTCCAGGATGGCCATGGACTGGCTCAACCAGGGGCCGTCGTCCAGCACCAGCGCCGGCACCAGGTGGGAGACCTGCTGCTCAGCGAAGCTGCCAGCGAACTGCTCGTTCTTTGCGAGGTGGATGGCCGCGTAGTCGTAGTCCAGGCCCTTGATCGCCAGGCCGATGCGCACGCGCCACGAGGCGGAAGAGCGGAAGTAGTTGTAGAGCTTCATGGCTGTCATTCTGCTCGCCATAAACTGGGCCGCATGCCCTTTCCCAGCCCGCTCAGACACTGCCCGAACTGCGGCACCGCCGTGGAATACCGCATCCCCGACGACGACAACCGCGAACGCGCGGTCTGCCCGGGCTGTGGCGCCATCCACTACCAGAACCCGCTGAACGTGGTGGGCACGCTGCCGGTCTGGGAGGACGGCCGCGTGTTGCTGTGCCGGCGCGCCATCGAGCCGCGGCATGGCTTGTGGACGCTGCCGGCCGGCTTCATGGAGCTGAACGAGACCACCACCGAGGGCGCCCTGCGCGAGACCCAGGAGGAAGCCGGCGCCGACATCGAGATGGGGCCGCTGTACACGGTGCTCAACGTCGTGCGGGTGGGCCAGGTCCACCTTTTCTACCGCGCCCGGCTGCTTTCGCCCGAGTTCAACCCGGGGCCGGAGTCGCTGGAGGCCAGGCTCTTCAGCGAAGAAGAGATCCCCTGGGGCGAGATCGCCTTCAAGACGACACGCGAGACGCTGCGCTGCTTTTTCGAAGACCGCCGCCAGGGTGGCGGCTTTGCGCTGCACGACATCGACATTCCTTGATCTCACCCTCCGCGGCGCGCATCATCAACGGCGTCTCCAACGGAGGGATGAGCCATGACGACACGGCGCGTGTGGTGCAAGGCGGGGTTGGGCTGGATGGCGGGGCTGGGGCTGGCGCGGCCGGCCCACGCGACACCGCTGCGCGCGGTGGGCTCGCAGTTCGCGCGCATCTTCGAGG
>NZ_JBFUMN010000033.1:0-59613 GCF_054049335.1 Roseateles sp. P5_E1 | reverse complement strand
CTGGCCGAGACGATCAACGGGCTGTACAAGGCCGAGCTGATCCACCGGCGCGGGCCCTGGAAGACGCGCGAGGCGGTGGAGATTGCCACGCTCGAATGGGTGTCGTGGTTCAACCACCGCCGCCTGCTCGAACCCCTCGGCCATGTGCCGCCGGCAGAGTTCGAGGCCAACTACTATCGAATTCTTGAGTCTCAGACCGCAGCGGTCTGACTCAAGCCAACGGGCCTCCATAGATCCCGGGGCGGTTCACTTTGATGTTTGTCTCATCAAACCCGAAACCGAGGAATACAAGACGATCCGCCTGCTCAATCCAGCTACGCGCCTTCTCGAAATTGACGCCTTCATTGCCAGTCCTTTCGTGGGCAATGACTTGAAGTTGCCTAGCCGCAGCTTGCACAACGGAGGTCAGGTTGTGCGAAAGCTGCCCGTGCTTTATTTCGGCCGCGATTTTCCCAAGCGGCAATTGCCGCAGGTCGCCAAGCGAGCCGTAAACATGGCAAACGTCCAATTGCTTCAACTGCTTCAATACATCGACTTGCCAAGCAGCATCCCCGATTCGCGCTAGGTGCAACGCACGCAGGCGATTGAGCAAGAACTGCTCGAAGGTTCGCTCGTAATTGAACGTGATGATGCGAAGACGATCCTCATCGAGCAATCGCTGAAAGTCGTCAACGTCGCGGATCGCCAATGACTGCCAAAACGTCCTGTACCAATGGGGCCTGGGCTGCGTGTTAACGCCGGAAGAGCTACAAGGAACCGGATCGTTTTGATCGCTCAAATGCTGCTCTGCGCCACCAATACACCATGCAATCGCCAGCATCCCGAGCTCGCGAAATGACGCGTAGTTCGCAGCGAATTCCTGACCAAGAAACCAGTCAATGCTGGGCGGCATTTGGCCGCGAATGAGCTGAGCCATGCTCCCAAGTTGTCGGCGCAACTCCGCAGGTTGGACTCGTCCTTGAAAGACCAGGTCCACCAAATTAGCAAACAGCTCGGCATTGTTTCGACTGGGGCCGTTGCTCGAAGCAGCCTCGCATAGCTCCGTGATCTCAGTCAGCAGCGCATCGCCGGTCGGCAGACCGTAGTCAAAGCTTCCTCCAGCGCCAATAACGACGACTGCTTTCTTCATGTGTCAGCCCTTGTGCTGTCGATCCAGCAGCATCGCATCGCCATAGCTGAAGAAGCGGTAGCGCCCGACAATCGCATGGGCGTACAACGCCTTGATGCGCTCGTAGCCCGCAAAGGCGCTGACCAGCATCATCAGCGTGCTCTTGGGCAGGTGGAAGTTGGTGACGAGGCAGTCGACGACGCGGAACTGGAAACCTGGCGTGATGAAGATGTCGGTCTCGCGCGCGCCGGCCTCGAGTTGGCCACCCCGCGCCGCCGATTCGAGGGCACGCAGCGTCGTCGTGCCGACGGCAACCACCCGGCCGCCTCGCGCGCGGCAGGCGGCGACGGCATCCACCGTCGCCGGCGGCACCTCGAACCATTCGCTGTGCATCTTGTGGTCGGCCAGCTGCTCGACGCGCACCGGCTGGAASGTGCCGGCGCCCACATGCAGGGTCACATGGGCGCTCGCAACGCCACGCTCGGCCAGGCGGGCGAGCAGGGCTTCGTCGAAATGCAGGGCCGCCGTCGGCGCGGCGACGGCACCGGGCTCCTTGGCAAACACCGTCTGGTAACGGCGCACATCGTCTTCGCCGTCGGCATGGGCGATGTAGGGCGGCAGCGGCACATGGCCGTGCGCCTCCAGCAACGCGAAGGGGTCGCCGGCGAAGCGCAGATGGAAGAGGCCGTTGTCCGGCCCGCAGCGGCCCAGCACTTCGGCATCGAAGGCATCGGCAAACCGCACGCGGCTGCCCGGCTTGGGGCTCTTGCTGGCGCGCAGATGCATCCAGACTTCCTGGGTACCTGGCAAGACTCGTTCGATCAGGGCCTCCACCGAACCGCCCGTCGCCTTCACGCCGAAGAGACGCGCCTTGATGACCTGGGTGTTGTTGAAGACCAGCAGGTCGCCAGGATTCAGCAGGTCGGGCAGCTCACGGAAGACGCGATCCACGAGGTCGGCGCCACTCGCGTCCAGCAAACGCGAGCCACTGCGCTCGGAGGCCGGGTGCTGAGCGATCAGCTCGGGGGGGAGGTCGAAATCGAAGTCGGCGACCGTGTAGGCGGCGGCTGGGGAGGAGCTCATGAGGCGCGTTGGAGGGCCGGACAGACCCGTGCCAAAGGGAGGACGCATTGTCCCATCGGGCCGACCGCGTCTTATTCCACACCGCCGGCCGCTTGGTCATACGGACGTCAGCGTTGTCACCCTAGACTCGCGGCCCCGTGAAGCGCCGTACCTGTCTCGCCCTGCCCGCTGTCTTCGGCCTGCCCGCCGTGGCGGTCGCGGCGCCGGCCGAGCGCGCGCTGGTGGGCTTCACCGAAAACCTGGCGCCGCTGAATTACCAGGACGGCGCCGACGTTCGAGGCTTCAGCGTCGAGTTGCTGCGCAAGATGGCGGCCGCCGTCGGCCTGCCACTGGAACTGCAGGTGCTGCCTTGGCAGCGCGCCGTGCAGATGGCCGAGACCCAGCCCGCCAGCGTGCTGTTCTCGCTGACGCGCACGCCCGAGCGCGAGTCACAGTTCCAGTGGGTCGGGCCGATCGCGCCGCGGCGCGTGCTGATCTACCGGCTCACCAAGCGCGGCGACCTCAGCCTGCCCCAGCTCAGTGAACTGGGCGAGCGCCGCATCGGTGTCGTGCGCGACTCGGCGGCCGATCGCCTGCTACAGGCGGCCGGCCTCAGGCCGGGCATTGAGCTCGAGCACGGGCTGGACGACGCCACCAATGTGCGCAAGCTGTTGGCCAGCCGCATGGAGTTCGTCGTGCTGCTGGACTGGGCCGCCGCCTGGGCCATGCGCCAGCACAAGCTGGCCTACGCCACGCTGCAGCCGGTCATGGAGTTGGATGTCGCCCGCGCCTACTGGTACGGCCTGCGACCGGAGGCCGACCCGGCCTTGGTGAAACGCCTGCAAGCAGCGCTGGACGCGATGAAGCGCGACGGCCGCTATGAGCGGTTGAGGCAGCGCTACTTCCGCTGAAGCAGCGCTGCCGGCGGCGTCAGTTGCCGCCGTTGCCGGTGGCCAGCACGAGGCCATTGGCACCCGTGATCCAGGCCGTATTGGCATCAACCACCTGAATGGRGCTCAGCGCCAGGTTGGTGCCGCTGGGCTGTTGCCGCCAGGTCTTGCCGCCGTCCTGCGTGGCCAGGATCAGTCCGCCGTCTCCGACGATCCAGCCCACCTTGGCATTGGCAAACTTGATGTCGCGCAGCAGGCCATTGCTGCTGGGCAGCTTGACCAGGGTCCATTTGGCTCCCGCATCTTCGGACTTGAGCAGCGTGCCTTCGGAACCCACGGCCCATACCGTCTTAGCGTCAGTGAACGCCAGCGAATAGAGGGTGGAGGTGGTGCCGGTGTACGCAGCATTCCAGGTCGCGCCAGAGTCCGTGGAGACATAGACGCCCCCCATGTTGCCCACGGCCACCCAGGACTGCTCGCCAAGGCGCACAGACATCACGCCATTGGGCAGTGTCATTTCGGTCCAGGTCTTGCCGCCATCACGCGTGTAGGCGAACTGGGCCCCCGAATTGCGCTGCGACCAGCCCAGCGTCTCGGTCTGAAAGTAGGCACCGGTCAAGCTCACACCCGACGCCGTCGGCACATTCGTCCAGCTCTGGCCAAGGTCGGTCGACTTGTAGAGTCGACCATCGTTGCCAACCAACCAGCCCGTCTGCTTGTTGACGAACTGAACGGAGCGTGCCCCGTTGAAGCCGACGCTCTTGACTTCCCAGGTGATGCCGCCGTCCTTGGTGGCGTAGGACTTGTTGGTGGCGTCGGTCATGAAGCCGTTCTTGGCATCGCCGAACCCCACCACAGCCATCTGGCCGTAGTAGCCGCCGCTGTCGACAGCCGTGAAGACCTTGGTCCAGTTCTGGCCGTTGTCCTTGCTCAGGTACATCGCGCCCTGGCCGTCCGAGGCGAGCAGGCTGCTGGTGTCGACGCGCCGGAAGCTGTCACTCGAATAGGAAAAGGAGTTCACGCCACCCGGCATGCTGATCTTGGCCCAGGTCTGGCCCGCATCACGGCTCAACCACAGGGTCGAGTAGTTGCTGGCGATGATGTCGCTGCCGCCGATCGGAATGTAGGAGAAGGAGTAGTAATAGGGCTCGGCCGGAGGTCCGGCCAGCGTGGTCCAGGTCATGCCGCCGTCGGTGCTGCGGATCAGGCCGTTGTTGCCGCTCGCCACCAGCGTCTTGGCGTCGACCGAGACCTGATACAGGCGCTGGATGCCCACCGTCGTCCCGCCCGGCAGGTCCACCTTGGACCAGTTGGCGCCACCATCCACCGTCGTGTACACGGTCTCGGCATAGACGTACCGGTACGTCGTGTAGTCGTAGCTGGACGTCCGCGTGTAGGCCGCGAGATGTTGGTCATCCTGCGCCAGCATGGTGGCAGCCTCGAAGTAGTAAGACGTCGGCGGGAGCTTGAGATCGAGTGAGCTGGTGTAGGCCTGGCCACCGTCCGTGGACACGCGGACGCTGTTGTTCTGGATGAGCCAGAACTTGCCGCTTGACGTGATCTGGTAAGGCGTCGAAGTGATGGTCTTCCAGGTGAGACCTCCGTCCGTGCTGGTGAAGAACAGCCCCGTGCCGCCGTTGCTGATACCAGGCCGACCGATATAGACCGTCTTGGCGTCGACGGCGGTGATGACACCCAGGTCAGCGCTGCTCAGGTAGTACGAAGGGTCTCCAAACTTGGACACCGTCCAGGTGTTGCCGCCGTCGGTCGTGCGCAGCAGTGCGCCGAAGGCACCCGTGGCCCAACCCGTCTGGGCATCGAAGAACTTGATGCCGTAGATGGCCGCGTTGACGCCCGAATTCTGGCGAACCCAGGTGCCACCGCCATCGGTCGTCTTGAAGATTTCACCGCTCTCGCCACCACGCCAGCCGGTGGTGGCGTTCAGGAAATAGACGGTGTTGACGTGATTGCCCGTCGGTCGGGGGTTTTGCCAGCACCAGCCGGTGTTCGATGCGCCGGTGCACTCGAGTCCGCGCACGTTGGCGATGTTGGTGATCGCGACCTTGGTGCGCGTCTCGCGGCTGCTGCCGGCCTCGTTGGTGACCTTGAGCACCACATCGAACTCGCCACCGCTGGCAAAGCTGTGGCTGGGTGCGGCATCCGTGCTGGTGCTGCCGTCGCCGAAGTCCCACTGGAACTTGAGGCCGGTGAGCGTACCGGCCGAATTGCCGAACGCCACGGCAGTGGCCGAATCGGACGTGGCCGGGGCGGTGATGGCCAGGTTTTCCGGAATGACGGTGGGTGCCGGCGGCGGGGGAGGCGTGCTGTCGCCACCGCCACCACCGCAGGCCGTGAGCACGGCGGCAGCCAGCATTCCCATTCCCAAAGCGCGCACGCGCAGCGTCAACTTCTGCATTGCAGACCCTCCCTGGCCCCGATCCGGGCTGTTTTTGTCGGGCCGGATTGTGATGCAAAAGGAGGGCATGGCGTTGGCTTCGTCCGCTCGAATGAGGGGTTCGAGGCTCCCGACGCCGGGCGGTCGGCGCGCTGCTTTACGAACGCAAAATGCCGGCATGCCCGAGCCAGCCAAGTCCGCACCGCAGAAAGCGATGGAAAAGCTCGGCCTGCTGCGCGACATCGACCTGGCTCTTCACCTGCCGATGCGCTATGAGGACGAGACCCAGCTGATCCCCATTGCCGCGCTGCGCGAGAACGAGCCGGCGCAGGTGGAGGGCGTCGTCGTCGACTGCCAGGTGGAGCTGCGCAGCCGCCGCCAGCTGCTGGTGCGCGTGAAGGACGACTCCGGCACGCTGCTGCTGCGCTTCCTGCACTTCTACCCCTCGCAGCAAAAGCAGATGTCGGCGGCCACCCGGCTGCGCGTGCGCGGCGAGGCACGCGTCGGCTTCTTCGGCCGCGAAATGGTGCACCCCGTCGTCAAGGTCGTCGACGAGGACACGCCGCTGGCCCAATCATTGACCCCTGTCTATCCGGCTTCGGCGCAACTGCCGCAGGCCTATTTGCGCAAGGCCGTGGCCTCGGGCCTGGCGCGTGCGGACCTGCGCGAGCTGCTGCCGGCCGGCGTCGTACCGCAGGGGCTGCCGGGCTTGAAGGACGCACTGCACTACCTGCACCACCCGCCACCCAGCGCCTCGCTGGCTGCGCTGGAAGACCACAGCCACCCGGCCTGGCAGCGGCTCAAGTTCGAGGAGCTGCTGGCTCAGCAGTTGTCTCAGCTGCAGGCGCAGCGCGAACGTGCACTGCTGGCGGCGCCGGCCCTGCGCGCCCACCCTGGTGGCCTGCACGAGAAGCTGCTCGCGGCCCTGCCCTTCCAGCTGACCGGCGCTCAGCAGCGCGTGTCCGAGGAGATTGCGCAGGACCTGGCCCGGCCACAGCCGACGCACCGGCTGCTACAAGGCGACGTCGGTTCAGGCAAGACCGTCGTCGCCGCCTTGGCCGCGGCCGTGGCCATCGACGCGGGCTGGCAGTGCGCGCTGATGGCACCCACCGAGATCCTGGCCGAGCAGCATTTCCGCAAGCTGGTGCAGTGGCTGGAGCCGCTGGGCCTGAAGGTCGCGTGGATCACCGGCAGCGTGAAGGGCAAGGCGCGGCAGAAGATGCTCGATGCCGCCGGCTCGGGCGAGGCCCAGCTCGTCATCGGCACGCATGCCGTCATCGAGGACAAGGTGAAGTTCGCCCGGCTGGGCCTGGCCATCATTGACGAGCAGCATCGCTTTGGCGTGGCGCAGCGGCTGGCCTTGCGCAACAAGCTCAAGGCGATGGACCTGGAGCCCCACCTGCTCATGATGAGCGCGACACCGATCCCCCGCACTCTGGCGATGACCTATTTCGCCGACCTCGATGTTTCCACCATCGACGAGCTGCCGCCCGGCCGCAGCCCCATCGTGACCAAGTTGTTCACCGAGTCCAAGCGCCACGACGTGGTCGACAAGATCCGCATGGCGGTGGCGGACGGCGCCCAGGTGTACTGGGTCTGCCCGCTGGTGGAGGAGAGCGAGGCGGTGGACCTGCGCAATGCCACCGAGACCCACGCCGAGCTGAGCGGGGAGCTGCCGGGCTGCAGCGTGGGCCTGCTGCACGGCCGCATGGCCGCGGGCGAGAAGGCGGCCGTCATGGCGCAGTTCTCCGCGGGTGCAATGCGCGTGCTGGTGGCCACCACCGTCATCGAGGTCGGTGTGGACGTGCCCAATGCCAGCCTTATGGTCATCGAGCATGCCGAGCGCTTCGGCCTGGCGCAGCTGCACCAGCTGCGCGGCCGCGTCGGGCGCGGCGCCAAGGCGAGCGTGTGCGTGCTGATCTACAGCCCGCCGCTGTCCGACACGGGCAAGTCACGGCTCAAGGCCATGGCGGAGACGACCGACGGCTTCGAGATCGCGCGGCGCGACCTGGACATCCGCGGCCCGGGCGAGTTCATGGGCTCGCGCCAGAGCGGCGCTGAGCTGTTGCGCTTTGCCGATCTGCAGGAGGACGCACCCCTGCTGGTCGCCGCGCGCGCGTTGGCGCCCAGGCTGCTGGATGAGCATCCCGAGGCGGCGCGACGTCAGGTCGCGCGCTGGCTCGGAACAAAGGCGGAGTTTCTGAAGGCCTGAGAAGGTGGGAGGCCTTACTTACAGACGAAGCTCTTCGCGTTGACTTCCTTCACGTTGCCGGCGCCACAGGCAGCCACGGCGCGTTCGGTGTTCTTGGCCATGGCGTCGGCATCAAACGCATTGGATGAGCCGGCCGGCGGTGCGAAGACGCAGGCACTGAGCAGGGCGGCGCAAGCCAGGGCGAGGAGAGAGCTTGTGAGACGGTTCATTCGAGTTGTGGGGTCAGGTGTTGAGGAAGGCGGATCGTCGCCAATGTCCGCCGCAGGTGACCGCGGCATGCGACGAACTGCGCAACGCCTGGGACAGGCCGTGCGCTGACAGCCGCTACAGCTCCAGCCTCTCGCGCAGCAGCCTGGCCTGCCGCCTCGACACCTCGACCTGATGCCCATCGCGCAGCGTGACGCGATAGCCGTCGTTGCTCCAGGGCTGGATGCCCTGGATCCAGCGCAGGTTGATCAGATGGCTGCGGCTGGCGCGGAAGAAGAGCTGGGGGTCAAGCTTCTCTTCCAGGCTGGTGAGAGTGCGGTTGATCAGAGGACGCTGACCGTCGAACCAGGCCTGGGCATAGTTGCCGCAGGCCTCGAAGCCGGCCACTTCGCCCAGGCGCACGAACCAGCAGCGCTCGCCATCGCGCAGGAAGACCATGTCGTCGACGCCCTTGAGCGTTGTCGCCGGTGCTGCGACGGGCGCGGGACGCAGGCGATCGCGGGCCTTGGCAAGCGCCGCTTCCAGACGGTCGGCGGCTATGGGCTTGAGCAAATAGTCCAGTGCATTGCGCTCGAAGGCGGCCAGCGCATGCTGGTCATAGGCCGTCGTGAAGACGACGAGCGGCATGTGTTCGAGTTGGTCGAGCAGGTCGAAGCCGGTGGCGCCGGGCAGTTCCACGTCGAGCAGCAGCAGCTCCGGTTGCAGCGTGTCGATGGCCTCGCGCGCCGGCGCCAGCTCGGCGGCCTCGCCGACGATGTCGGCATCGGGGATGGCCGCCAGCAGCGTGCGCAGCTCCTGGCGGGCCAGGCGCGAGTCCTCGACGATGTAGATCCTCATGCGTTCAGTTCCWCGGTGACGTTGACGCGGCCGTCGGCCGCCGCGATGCGGCAGCCCGCGCCGTCGCCGCCAGCGCGCGCGAGGCGCTCGCGCAAGTTGGCCAGGCCCAGGCCGGTGCTGTCCGTCGACCCCGGCTTCCATTGGCCTGGGTTGTCGACGGCAATGCTCAGCTTGCCGCCGTCGCGCCCGATATGGATGTCCACGACACCACCACCGGCCGTGCGCGCGATGCCATGCTTGATCGCGTTCTCCACCAGCAGCTGCAGCAGCATGGGCGGCACGCTGGCGCCCGCCGTGGCCGGGTCGACCTGCCAGTCCACGCGCAGCCTCTCCTCATGGTGCAGCTGCTCCAGCGCGATGTAGTCGCGCACGACGGCCAGCTCGTCGGCCAGCGGCACGCGTTCCTTGGCGCTGTGCTGCAGCGTGTGGCGCAGCGTGTTGGACAGGCGGCTCAGCATCTCGCGGGCACGGGACGGATCTTCGTTGATGAGGGCACGCAGGTTGTTCAGTGCGTTGAACAGGAAATGCGGGTTGATCTGGGCGCGCAGCACCTGCAGCTCCAGCTCGCGCGCGGCGGCCTCGGCCTGCCATTTGGCGACCTCGCCGACACGCCAGCGGTGCAGCATCTGCAGGCCCATCCAGACGGCCATCCACAGCCACAGCATGATGGTGGTGTTGACCGTGTAGCTCAGCAGCACCAGCCAGCCTTGCGGCACATTGGGTGGGAAGCGCAGCAGGCCGAGCGAGATCCCGGCCCAGTTGATGGCGAAGAGCACGACCTGCACTGCCAGGGCGAACAGCGGCGGCAACAGGGCCAGGCGCAGCAGCAGGGCGGGTGGCGAACGGTCCAGCCAGGCGCGGCGCAGGGCCAGGGCGCGCAAGCCCTCGCTGGCCGCCCACAAGCCGCCACCGACGCAGCCCATCACAAAGACGAAGGAGGCGTTGAGCGGCTGGAAGCTCGACACCATCGCGAGCGAGATGGCCACATAGCCGCCCCACAGCAGCGCCTGCACCCCCATCCGCTTGCGCGTGTCCATGCCCCTCAGCCCTCTCGATTTACTTGCCGGCGGCCAGGAAGCCCTTGACCTCGCCAACCAGCCAGTCGGCATCGTCCCACATGAGGAAGTGATAGCCGCGCTGGCTCATGGACACCTTGGCGCCGTTCAGGCCGGCGTACTGGGCCTCGAAGATCTTCTTCGTGCTCTCCAGCGTCGAGCCCATGGGCTCGTAGGCGGCCCAGGCGCCCAGCACCAGCGTCGGCGCAGTGATGCGGGGCAGCAGCGGGCGCAGGTCGTCGCCCCACAGCTCGGACATGGCCTGAGCCGTTGTCGCACGGTCGCTGGCCAGGCCCCAACCGACGATGCGCTCGGCGTTGGCCGGGTTGCGGCTCATGCCACCCGCGCCCTGGCGGGTGCCGGCCTCCCATTGCTCCTTGGAGCCGGCCAGCATCTGCTGGCGCATGCCAGCCGCCATGCCGCGCGCAGCTTCGGGCGTCATGCCGCGCAGGCCGGCCAGGAAGGGCAGGGAGTCGACGATGACGAGGCGCTCGATGCGGCCGGGCTTCTCGGCCGCCATCTGCAGGGCCAGCACGCCGCCCAGGCTGTGGCCCATGACGACAGGTCGGTCGAGCTTGCGGTCGTCCAGGTAGGCCAGCAGGCGGTCGCGCATGCCGGCCAGGAAGTTGTCCGTCACCACCGCAGGCGCGCCGGCAAAGCCGGGCAGCTGCACGATGTGGCATTGCACGCCGGGCTGCAGGGCAGCGCAGGTCTCCGTCCAGGTGCTGGCCGCGCTGTTCAGGCCAGGGATCATGACGACCGGCCGGCCCTGGCCGACCAGGTCCACGCGCAAGTCACGGAACTCGGTCGTCGCGGCCTGAGTGTTGCTCACCCAAAGGGCGGTGGCGATGCCCACGGCGGCGCCGAACAGGCCGATCCACGAGGTCTTGCGGGTCATGGCGTCTTCTCCATCAAGGTTGTGATGGAGGCATGTTGGCCATGTCCAGGCCGGGCTGCCCGGGCCCGATGACGAACGGCAAGCCGCGCTGACGAATGGCGAGCCGCCAGGACGGACGGGCCTACTTCAGACCTTACTTCAACCTTTGGGCCCAGTAGACCAGCACCTCGGTGCGCGGCTCGATGTCGGTCGAGCTGTAGGTGTAGGTCGGCACGACGTTGATCGCGTCCAGCGTGTTGAGGCCGGAGATGATGCGACCGAAGACGGCATAGCCCGGGTTGGCAGCGCTCTGGTAATCCAGGCTGGTGTTGTCCTTCACGTTGAAGAAGAACTGGCTGGTCGCCGAGTCCGCATCGCTGCGGCGGGCCATGGCGATGGTGCCGCGCAGGTTGGACAGGTCGTTGTTGCTTTCCAGCTTGATCGGCGCATACAGCGGCGTCTTGGTGACCATGCCGCTTGTGTAGCCACCGCCTTGGACGACGAAGTCGCGGTCGACGCGGTGGATCAGCGTGCTCGTGTAGAAGCCCGCCGAGACGTATTTGTAGAAGTTGGCCACCGTCAGCGGCGCGTAGGTGTCGTAGAGCTCAACGACGATCTCGCCGCTGCTCGTCAGCATGCAGACCGTGCCCCATTGGCTCGCGGCGGACGCGGCCAGGCCTGCGGGGCTGCATGACTGCGTGGGCGGATTCGGGTTGGGATTGGGGCGCGGGTATTGGGTGCCGCCCCCTCCGCCTCCGCCTCCGCCGCCCACTTCGATCTCGACACCGCCGCCGCAGGCGCTGAACAGGGTGGCCGAGCCGGTGACCAGCAACAAGGTGGCGAGACGTTTGAACATGGCAGGACACCCGCGAGGTGAAGGGGCCTGCCTAACGAAGCGGCCCGCCGTCTGGACGACAGCGGACGCAGCTTGTTACGGAATCACCTTGGCATCGGTGATGGTGATGTCGACGAGCGGCACGTCCGAGGCATTGGTGTTGACCGCACGGATCTTGTCCACGATGTCCATGCCCGCCGTCACCTGGCCGAACACGGCATAGCCAGGGTTGGCGGCACTGGCGTAGTTCAGGCTCGTGTTGTCCACGGTGTTGATGTAGAACTGGCTGGTGGCGCTGTCGGGCACCGAGGTGCGGGCCATGGCCAGCGTGCCGCGCAGGTTGGACAGGCCGTTCTGGCTTTCCAGCTTGATGGCCGCGTAGGTCGGCGTCTTGTCCCGCAGGCCGTCCGGCCCGCGCGTGACACCGCCGCCCTGGATGACGAAATCCCTGATGACGCGGTGGAAGACCGTGCCCTTGTAGAAGCCGTCGTTCACATACTTCAGGAAGTTGTCCACGCTGATGGGCGCGTGATTGTGGTCCAGGCCCAGCTCGATGTCGCCCATGGAGGTCGTGATCTTGACCTTGTGCGTGACGGTCAGGGTGACCGGCGTCGAGGGCGGCGGCGGGGTGACAGGGTCACCGCTGCTGCCGCCACCGCCACCGCAGGCGGCCATGGTCAGCACAAGGGAAGCGGCGGCCAGGGCCAGCAGCGGGCGGCGGCGCAGTCGAATCTTTGTCATTTCAAGTTTCAAGGTTATCGATCAAACGGGTGCTGCTTAGTTTCGCAGCTCCTAACGCGACCAGCGGCTGACCTTCCACCGCTGCCCCAAGATCGTGCTGCCGGCGCAGCGTCAGATAGTCTGGCGCCCAGCCCGCATCGCGCAGCGACTGCAGCGCCTGGGCTTCCATCCCGTCCAAGTCGCGCTCTCCGGCGTGCCAGCGGGCGATCAGCTCTTTCAGCGTTCGGGACAGCCGCAGCGCCTCGGTCTTCTCGGCCTCGCTCAGGTAGCCGTTGCGCGAAGACAGCGCCAGGCCTTGCTCGCTGCGGCGCGTCTCGCCACCGTGGATCTCGATGGGCAGGGCCATCTGCGCCGTCATGCGGCGCAGCACCATCAGCTGCTGGTAGTCCTTCTTGCCGAACACCGCCAGCGTCGGCTGCACGATGTTGAAGAGCTTGTGCACGACGGTGCAAACCCCCGTGAAGAAGCCGGGGCGGAAATGGCCTTCGAGGATGTCGGCCAGTTCGGTCGGCGGCTGCACCTTGTAGCCCTGCGGCTCGGGGTAGAGCTCCTTCTCCGACGGCGCGAAAACGATGTCGCAGCCCGCGCCTTCGAGCAGCGCGCAGTCGCGCTCCAGCGTGCGCGGGTAAGTGTCGAAATCCTCGTGTGGCGCGAACTGCAGCCGGTTGACGAAGATGCTGGCGACGACGGCGCCCGCCGGGCCGACCAGCTCGCGCGCCTGTCTGACGAGCTGCAAGTGGCCGTCGTGCAGGTTGCCCATCGTCGGCACGAAGCCCCGCTGGCGGTGGATGGCGAGGGCGTCGCGCAGTTCGGCGATGGTGTGGATGACTTGCATGTTGCTAACAGCCTGAAGCAAACAAAGCCACAGAGGCACAGAGGCACAGAGATATCGCAGACATTGACGTTTTCCTCTGTGTCTCCGTGCCTCTGTGGCTGTGTTCCGGCGTCTTAGAACCCATGAACTTCGTTCTCCGGGAAAGTCTTGGCCTTCACCTCGTCCACATAGCCTTTCACGGCGGCCAGCACCGAGTCCTTGCCGGCCATGAAGTCCTTGACGAAGCGCGGCTTCCTGCCCGGCGTGATGTTGAGCATGTCATGCAGCACCAGCACCTGGCCCGAGGTGCCCACACCCGCGCCGATGCCGATGACGGGCACCGGGGACTCGGCGGTGATCTCGGCGGCCAGAGCGGCCGGCACCATCTCGTACAGCAGCATGGCCGCGCCCGCGTCCACCAGTTCCCGCGACTCGCGCTTCATGCGCGCCGCGCCGGCCTCGTCGCGGCCCTGGACCTTGAAGCCGCCTAAAGCGTTCACCGTCTGCGGCGTGAAGCCCAGGTGAGCGCAGACCGGGATGCCGCGCTCGCTGATGAAGCGCACGGTCTCGGCCGTCCAGCCGCCACCCTCGAGCTTGACCATATGGGCACCGGCTTTCACCAAGGCCGCAGCGCTTTTCCAGGCCTCTTCCTTGCTGACGTGATAGCTGTCGAAAGGCAGGTCGGCAATGATCCAGGCCCACTTGTGGCCGCGTGACACGCAGAAGGTGTGATAGACCATGTCCTCCAGGCTGACCGGCGCCGTGGAGCCGCGGCCCTGCAGCACATTGCCCAGGGAATCGCCGATCAGCAGGATGTCGACACCGGCTTCATCGAGCAGGCTGGCGAAGGCCGCGTCGTAGCAGGTCAGCATGGCGATCTTCTCGCCGCTGGCATGCATCTGCGCCAGGCGCGGCAGGGTCATGGGCTTGCGGTCAATCATGGCCACCTCTCAGTGAAAACCCTGGGGCCACCCCCGAGGCGGCCGCAGTGTAGCGTTCGGGCCTTGCTCCGGTGGCTGAGCATGGCCGAGAGACTGGCGAGGCGGGCCGCTGGGTAGGCGCGACGACGAATGTGGGCTTGTGCCCACGAGGCGGAGCAACACCCCCAGCGGCTCGAAGCGCCAGACCAGCGGCCATGCAGCGCTTCGGATCGGAGTGGTGAGCGCCGACAAAGACATGAGGTTTTGATGTGACAAGCATTTCGAGCAATGGCGAGCGGTCAGCTGCCGGGGCAAGGCCTGTATGACCCTCACAGAGTTGCGCTACATCGTCGCCGTCGCCCGCGAGCGGCATTTCGGCCGCGCGGCCGAGGCCTGCCACGTGTCGCAGCCGACGCTGTCGGTGGCCATCAAGAAACTGGAAGAAGAGCTGGACCTGAAGATCTTCGAGCGCGGCGGCAACGAGGTGTCGGTCACGCTGCTGGGTGACGAGATCGTGCGGCAGGCGCAGTCGGTGCTGGACCAGGCCGGCGCCATCAAGGAGATCGCCAAGCGCGGCAAGGACCCGCTGGCCGGCGCCCTGCGCCTCGGGATCATCTACACCATCGGCCCCTATCTGCTGCCCGAGCTGGTCAAGCACACCATCGAGCTCTACCCACAGATGCCACTGATGCTGCAGGAGAACTTCACGGTGAAGCTGCTGGAGATGCTGCGCACCGGCGAGCTGGACTGCGCCATCATGGCCGAGCCCTTCCCCGAGGCGGGCCTGGCCACTGCCCAGCTCTATGACGAGCCCTTTGTCGTCGCGCTGCCGGCCGTGCACCCGCTGGCCACGCGCGAGACCATCAGCGCCGAGGAACTCAAGCGCGAGACCATGCTGCTGCTGGGCACCGGCCACTGCTTTCGCGACCACGTGCTGGAGGTCTGCCCGGAGTTCGCGCGCTTCTCCAGCGATGCCGAGGGCATACGGCGCAGCTTCGAGGGCTCGTCGCTGGAGACGATCAAGCACATGGTCGCCTCGGGCATGGGCGTGACCGTCGTGCCCGCACTCAGCGTGCCGCGCGAGCCGAGCCGGCACCTGCGCTTCGTGCCCTTCAGTGAGCCCATTCCGACGCGACGCGTCGTGCTCGCCTGGCGGCGCAGCTTCACGCGCTACGAGGCCACTGCGGCGCTGCGCAATGCCATCTATGCCTGCCAGCTGGACGGTGTGACCCGGCTGTCGCAGTGACGGCCTGAAACAGCCATGTTGCGCCGCACAATGTTCTACTGCGCATCATCTTCACATCCGCCTTCACCATGAGCACCCTTCCCGCTGACACCACGGCTGGCGCCATCCATTTCGTTGGCGGTGAAAAGGGCGGCGTCGGCAAGTCGCTGCTGTCGCGCCTGCTGGCGCAATACATGATCGACCGCGGCATCCCCTTCACCGGCTTCGACACCGACCGCTCGCACGGCGCCCTGCTGCGCTTTTATGCCGACTACGCCTCGCCGGCGCTGGTGGACAACTTCGCGGCGCTGGACGCTATCGTCGAGAGTGCCCTGGCCGAGCCCGGCCGGCGCGTGCTGGTGGATCTGGCCGCGCAGACGCACGAGCCGCTGGCGCGCTGGATGGACGAGTCCGGCGTGCTGGAGCTGGCGGCCGAGGCCGGCGTGGCCGTGCAGTACTGGCATGTGATGGACGCCGGACGCGACTCGGTGGACCTGCTGGCCCGCCTGCTTGACCGCTTCGGCGACCGGCTGCGCTATGTGCTGGTGCTCAACCAGTTGCGCGGCGACGACTTCTCGCAGCTGGAGCGCTCCGGCCAGCTCGCCCGCGCTCAAGGGCTGGGCGCCCGCACCATGCCGCTCAAGCATCTGCAAGACGCGGTGCTGCGCAAGATCGACGCGGCGGATGCGAGTTTCTGGTCGGCCCGAACCGCGTCCAGCGGCGAGGGCGCCAAGCTCGGCTTGCTGGAGCGCCAGCGCCTGCGCGTGTGGCTGGCGCTGGTGGAGAGCGAGCTGGCGCGGCTGGGCGTTTAGGGCGAGACGGTGCAACATCGGGCGCCGCCCGCGCGGCGCTTGATGATGATTTTGGCTATTGGTAGATTAGTTCTATTCAAATCCAAAACTCAATAGTCATCATTAAGCTTCGGTCTCCCCCCAGACACCAGGAGCAGACATGAGCGACCCGACCTCCAAGAGCGAAGGCAAGTGCCCCTTCCACCACGCCGCCGGCAGCGGCACGACGAACCGGGACTGGTGGCCCAACCAGCTGCGCGTCGACCTGCTGAACCAGCATTCGAGCAAGTCCGACCCTCTCGGTGACGCGTTCAATTACGCCGAGGCCTTCGCCAAGCTCGACTACCCGGCGCTCAAGGCCGACCTCGTCAAGCTGATGACCGACAGCCAGGACTGGTGGCCGGCCGACTTCGGCCACTATGGCCCGCAGATGATCCGCATGGCCTGGCACGCGGCCGGCACCTACCGCACCACCGACGGCCGCGGCGGCGGCGGGCGTGGCCAGCAGCGCTTCGCGCCGCTCAACTCCTGGCCCGACAACGTCAACATCGACAAGAGCCGCCGCCTGCTCTGGCCCATCAAACAGAAATACGGCCAGGCCATCTCCTGGGCCGACCTCTTCATCCTGGCCGGCAATGTGGCGCTGGAGTCCATGGGCTTTCGCACGCTGGGCTTCGCCGGCGGCCGCGAGGACGTCTGGGAACCCGACATGGACGTGGCCTGGGGCGCCGAAACCAAGTGGCTGGCCGATGACAAGCGCTTCGAGGGCGACCGCAACCTCGTTGCCAGCGTCGGCGCGACCCATATGGGCCTGATCTATGTGAACCCCGAAGGCCCCAATGCCAACGGCGACTACCTGGCCGCGGCCAAGGACATCCGCGCCACCTTCGGCCGCATGGCCATGGACGACGAGGAGACCGTCGCGCTGATCGCCGGCGGCCACACCTTCGGCAAGGCCCATGGCGCGGCACCCGAGCACCACAAGGGCCTTGAGCCCGAGGGTGCCGGCATCGAGTCCCAGGGCCTGGGCTGGACCAGCGGCTTCGGCGGCGGCCATGGCAAGGACACCATCTCCAGCGGCCTGGAAGTCACCTGGACCCAGACCCCCGCGCAGTGGAGCAACCACTTCTTCGACAACCTGTTCAAGTACGAGTGGGAGGCCACCACCTCGCCGGCCGGCGCCAAGCAATGGGTGGCCAAGAACGCGCCCGAGGACATCCCCGACGCTCACGTCCCGGGCAAGTTCCACAAGCCCACCATGCTGACGACCGACCTGACGCTGCGCTTCGACCCCGAGTTCGGCAAGATCTCCCAGCGCTTCCGCGACGACCCGCAGGCCTTTGCCAACGCCTTCGCCCGCGCCTGGTTCAAGCTGACCCACCGCGACATGGGCCCCAAGGCGCGCTACCTCGGCCCCGAGGTGCCCAAGGAAGACCTGATCTGGCAGGACCCGCTGCCCGCGCCCAGCCATCACCCCACCCCCGGCGACATCGCCGACCTGAAGGCCAGGATCGCCGCCTCGGGCCTGTCCGTCGCTGACCTCGTCGCCGTCGCCTGGGCCTCGGCCTCGACCTTCCGCGGTGGCGACAAGCGCGGCGGCGCCAACGGCGCCCGCCTGGCACTCGCGCCGCAGAAGGACTGGGCCGTCAACAAGGTCGCCGTGAAGGCCCTGCCCAAGCTGGCCGAGATCCAGAAGGCCTCGGGCAAGGCGTCACTCGCCGACGTCATCGTGCTGGCCGGCGTCGTCGGCGTCGAGCAGGCCGCCAAGGCTGCCGGGGTGACGGTGGACGTGCCCTTCACGCCGGGCCGTGTCGATGCCACCCAGGAACAAACCGACGTCGAATCCTTCGCCGTGCTGGAACCCCTGGCCGACGGTTTCCGCAACTACAGCAAGGGCAATCTGGGTGCGTCCACCGAGGCCCTGCTGATCGACCGCGCCCAGTTGCTGACGCTGACCGCGCCCGAGCTGACCGCGCTGGTTGGGGGCCTGCGCGTGCTCGGTAGCAATGCCGACGACGGCAGTCATGGCGTGCTGACCGACAAGCCCGGCACGCTGAGCAACGACTTCTTCGTCAAGCTGCTCGACATGGGCACGGTCTGGAAGCCGACGGACGCCAGCGCCGAGATTTTCGAAGGCCGCGACCGCAAGAGCGGTGCCGTCAAGTACACCGGCACGCGCGCCGACCTCATCTTCGGCAGCAACTCCGTGCTGCGCGCCTATGCCGAGGTCTATGCCAGCGCCGACGGCAGGGCCAGGTTCGTCAAGGACTTTGTCGCCGCCTGGACCAAGGTCATGGAACTGGACCGCTTTGACATCCAGTGAGCCCCTCGTCCAGCCCCGCATCGCTGAACGCGAGCGTGGCTGACCGGTCCCCCGCGGGGACGGCGATGCTCGCCGCATCGAGCCGCAAGCACATCGCCCAAGGCGGGCCGGCTTGGGAGCGGCCCTGCGCTCGGCCCGCAAGCTGACGTCACGACCCCGTTGACCCCGGGGTGGGCCGAATCCGTTAGGCTCACCCCGTACCGTTTTGGAGCCCCCCCGCATGGCCAAGAAGTCCGCCGCCCCGTCCATCAGCATCGGCATCAGCGAGAAAGACCGCGCCGCGGTTGCCGCCGGCCTGTCCAAGCTGCTGGCCGAGACCTACACGCTCTACCTGACGACGCACAACTTCCACTGGAACGTCACGGGCCCGATGTTCAACAGCCTGCATGCGATGTTCATGGCCCAGTACACCGAGCTGTGGAATGCGGTCGACCCCATCGCCGAGCGCATCCGCTCGCTGGGCTTCCCGGCGCCCGGCAGCTATGCCCAGTTCGCCAAGCTCAGCGGCCTGCCCGACGCGCCCGCCACGCCGCCCAAGGCCATGAAGATGGTCGAGGTGCTGATGCAGGGCCACGAGGCCGTCGCCCGCACGGCGCGCGCGCTGTTCCCGCTGGTCGACAAGGCCAGTGATGAGCCGAGCGCCGACCTGCTGACGCAGCGACTGACAGTGCACGAGCAAACCGCATGGATGCTCCGGAGCCTGCTGGAGGAGTGATGAAAGTCGCCGTCCTCACATTCGACGGCTTCAACGAGCTCGACAGCTTCATCGCGCTGGGCCTGATCAACCGGCTCTATGCCCAGGGCTGGTCGGCCGCCATCACCAGCCCGAACGCGCAGGTGACGTCGATGAACGGCGTGGTCGTCACGGCCCAGCAGCCGCTGGAGTTCGCCAACGAGGCCGACGTCGTGCTGTTTGGCAGCGGCATCCACACCCGCACCATCGCCAACGACAGCGCGCTGCTGGACCGGCTGCAGCTCGACCCGGTGCGCCAGCTCATCGGCGGCCAGTGCTCGGGCACGCTGCTGATGGCCCGCCTCGGGCTGCTGGCGGACATGCCCGCCTGCACCGACTCGACCACCAAGCCCTGGGTCGTCGAGGCCGGCGTGCGCGTCGTCGAGGAGCCCTTTCATGCCCGCGGCCCCATCGCCACGGCCGGCGGCTGCCTGGCCTCGCAATACCTGGCCGCGTGGGTCATGGCCTCGCGCGCCGGGCTGGACGCCGCGCGCAGCGCGTTGCATTACGCAGCGCCGGTCGGCGAGAAGGAAGCCTACGTGGAGCGCCTGCTCGGCGTCGTCAAACCTTTCCTGCCGCAGGCCTGACCGCCCGCGTCGCCTGCCGCAGTCGGCCGATGCCCTCGGCGACGGAGCCCACCCTCACCTGGTGGTATTCAGAGTCGGCCGGCAGCTGCTCCATCAGCCGGCGGTTGGCCGTCGGCAGCGCGTGATAGGGCAGGTAGGGCGCCACGTGGTGCAGCGCGTGGAAGCGCAGGCCCACGGGGCAGAGCAGCACCGAGATCGGGCCGTTGGAGTCGACGTTCAGCGAGTCCAGCAACTGGCCGCGCGCATCGCGGCCTTCAAGCTCCTCGACGTAGAGATGCGTGCCGCCCATCGCGCGGATGGTGTTCAGCGTCGCAATCAGCACGACGAGCAGCGCCCAGGCCGCCACCCACACCCAGCCCGCAAAGACGCCGATGGCCACCAGCGCCCAGCCCCAGGCGCAGCACCACCACTCGACCGCCATCGCCTCGGCGCGGGCGCTTTCCTTGATGGCCGGCGCACGAAACGGCATACGCAGGGCCATGTGGACGAACTCCGGGATCATCTTTTCGCGGATGGGCGGCAGCACGGCGGCCAACGGCGTCAGGACGGCGAAGCGCACCCACAGCGCCAGCGGCAGCGCGAAGTTCAGCGCAAACAGCTTGGCGCTGGCCAGGCCGGCGCGACCCTGGAACTGGTCGTACTCGCCGTCCTCACGGGTGCCATAGGTCGCCTTGTTGTGGTGGCCCTGGTGGATGGGCAGATAGAGCATGAAGGGGATGAGCAGCGGCACGCCGGAGACCGCATGCCAGGTCAGGCGAAAAGCCTTCATGCCCTGCTGGTGGAAGATCTCGTGGATGAAGGCCAGCGTGCGGTAGAGCAGCAGCACCGCCGCGACGAAGGCGAGCGTGCGCAGCAGCGGCGCCCCCGGCAGCACGGCGACGACCAAGGCCACCCACCCCACGGCGGCGCAAAGCAGCAGGTCGGCGAAGTAATGCGCCTGGTTGGGCTCGCGCAGGTCGGCCACCAGCTCCTGCACCCGCTTCATGTCAACCTGTTTATCCATCGTGCTCTCGTCTTGCAAAACCCGCCCACGATAATTCAGCGGCAATCCGCGCTCCATGTTTTCCAGACGAGCGGTATCCGTTGATGTCGACTTTTGACGCCTTGCCGCGCGCCCGGCGACCGTTCGCCCCGTTGCCCGGCGAGTCGGGCCTCACCCACCTAGTCTGCGTGCGGACCGATTCGTGTCCGTCACGGGAGATTGATTGATGAAAGCCTCAGCCATCGTTGCCGCCATCGGGGTGGGCGTGCTCGCCACGGCCCTTGCCAAGCCCACAGGCCTGCCTTCGGGTTGGCTGCAGACCGGCAGCGCCAAGACCTGCGAAGGCTCGGTGGTGCCGGCCAACGGCGCGCCTAGCGCCAAGGTCTTCAACATCGAGTGCAAGCCAGACACCGAGGGCTTCTCGACACTGATGCAGCAGATCGGCAGCGCCGACTATGCCGGCAAGCGTGTGCGCCTGACCGCCCAGGTCCACGGCGACCAGATCGCTGCGTGGGCCGGCCTGTGGATGCGCGCCGACAGCGGCCAGCGGCCCGGCACCGCGTTCGACAACATGAACGACCGGCCGCTGCGCGGCAGCTTCGGCTGGCAGACCGCGCAGGTCGTACTGGACATTCCCGCCGACGCAACGACGCTGAGCTTCGGCTTCCTGCTGGAAGGTACCGGCCAGTTGCAGGCCACGCAGTTCCAGCTGGACGTCGTGCCCGCCAGCACGCCGACGACCGGCCAGGGCCCCATCCAGGTGTTGCCGCGCCAGGCCGGCAACCTGACCCCGCCTTGAGCCGCACCGCGCGCACGCTGGGCGGCGAGCTGGCCCAGGCCCTGAGAGAGGAAAGGCTGGGCTGGCAACGGCCCGGCCCGCTGCTGGCCGGCGTCGCGCTGTTTGCACTGGCGGCGCCCTGGTTGCGCGATCACGGCGCCTGGGCGCTGTCCCTGGGCTTGTGGCTGGGCCACGCCATCACCGATGGCCTGTGCGGCCTGGTTGCCCGGCGGATGCGGCCCGAGCACCACGGCGCCTTGCCTGGCCTGCTGTTCCTGGCCCTGCTGCTGGGCGCGATGTCCGGTTGGTCCGCCGAGCAGGGCCTGACGCGCGAGCTGCTGAGCGGCAATGACCGCATCACCCGTGCCTGGCTGCACTTCAGCTTCTGCGCCCTGCTGCTGGGCCTGCCGCTGCTGCAAGGCCTGCGCCGCCAACGCGCCGTGCAGCGCGTGGAACAGGAGCGCGCCCGGTTGCGCGCCGAGCTGCAGATGCTGCAGGCGCAGATCGAGCCGCATTTCCTGTTCAACACGCTGGCCACGCTGCGCAGCTTCGTGCGCCAGGGCTCGGAGCGCGCGCTGCCCCTGCTGGACGCCGTCAGCGGCCTGCTGGAGACCACGCTGGAGCGGGTGCGCCAGGCCGAGGACTCGACGCTGGGCCAGGAGTGCCAGATCGTCGAGCACTACCTGGCCATCATGGCACTGCGGCTGGGCGAGCGGCTGAGCTACCGCGTCGAGGTCGACCCCGAGCTGCACGACCTGCCCCTGCCACCGCTGATGCTGCAGCCGCTGGTGGAGAACGCCATCCAGCACGGTATCGAGCCCAGCGAGAGCGGCGGGCAGGTGCTGTTGCAAGCCGAACGGGCCGACGGGCAGTTGCGGCTCAAGGTCATCAACAACGGTTGCGCGCTGACGGCAGACGCGACCGCAGGCCACGGCCTGGCCCTGGTCAACCTGCGCCAGCGCCTGCAAGCCCTGCACGGCGACCGCGCCGGCCTGAGCCTCGCCACCAACGCTGACGGCCTGACCGAGGCCACGCTCATCCTGCCGATGCCATGACGACTGCGCTGATCGCCGACGACGAACCCCAGCTGCTTGAAGAGCTGCAGCAACTGCTGGGAGAGGCCTGGCCCGAGCTGGAGATCGTCGCCCAGGCCCGCAACGGCACCGAGGCGCGCCGGCTGCTGGACGAGCTGCGCCCCGACATCGCCTTCCTCGACATCCGCATGCCCGGCATCGACGGCCTCGGCCTGGCCCAGCTCGCGCCGCCGGCCACCCGCCTGGTCTTCGTCACGGCGCATGCCGAGCACGCGCTGGCTGCCTTCGAGCGCGCGGCGGTGGATTACCTGCACAAGCCCGTCACGCCCGCCCGGCTGGCGGCCACGGTACAGCGGCTGCAGGCGGCTCAACCCCAGCGGTCGGATCTGCGCTTCCTGCAGGCCTGGACCGGCAACACGATGAAGCTGCTGGACGTGGACCACCTCGCCGCGCTGCGCTCGGAGCTGCGCCACACGCGGGCGCTGAGCCAGGGCGGTGAACAGCTGCTGCTGCGCACCTCGCTGGGCGAGCTGCAAAAGGAGCTGGACCCGCAACTTTTCTGGCAGATCCACCGCGGTTCGGTGGTCAACGCGCGGGCCATCGAGCGCATCGAGCGGCGCGACGACGGCGAGCTGTGGGTGCACCTGCGCGGGCTGGCCCAGGCGCTGCCTGTGAGCCGTGCGCACCGGGGGCGGTTCAAGGGCATGTAGCTGGGGAGGGTCTCAAGCAAGAGGCCCACGGATAATCCCGGGCTAGCCTGCTTCCAGAACTCCATGTCCGAAACCACCGCCAGCCGCATCGAGACGGAAGTCCGCCGCCGCCGCACCTTCGCCATCATCAGCCACCCCGACGCCGGCAAGACCACGCTGACGGAGAAGCTGCTGCTGTTCTCCGGCGCCATCCAGATCGCCGGCTCGGTGAAGGCGCGCAAGGCCACCCGGCATGCGACGTCGGACTGGATGGAGATCGAAAAGCAGCGTGGCATCTCGGTAGCGTCCTCCGTCATGCAGATGGAATACCGCGACTGCGTCATCAACCTGCTGGACACCCCGGGCCACCAGGACTTCTCCGAGGACACCTACCGCGTGCTGACCGCCGTGGACGCGGCGCTGATGGTCATCGACGCCGCCAACGGCGTGGAGCCGCAGACCCGCCGCCTGCTGCAGGTCTGCCGCGCCCGCAACACACCCATCCTGACCTTCGTCAACAAGATGGACCGCGAGGTGAAAGACCCGCTGGCGCTGATGGACGAGATCGAGGCCGAACTGGGCATGACGGTCGTGCCGTTCACCTGGCCGGTCGGCATGGGCAAGCAGTTCCACGGCGTGATGGACCTGCGCCAGCAGCGCATGCGCGTGTTCGCTCCCGGCGAGGACCGCGCCGCCGGCACCGAGGAAGTGCTGGAAGGCCTGGACAACCCCGCCTATGCCGAGCGCTTCGGCATGCAGTACGACCAGGCCAAAGGCGAGATCGAACTGGTGCGCGAGGCGGCCCCCGCGTTCAACCGCGAGGAGTTCCTGACCGGCAAGCAGACGCCGATGTTCTTCGGCTCGGCCGTCAACAACTTCGGCGTGCAGGAGGTGCTGGACGCCCTCGTCGAGCTGGCCCCCGCACCGGACTCGCGCGTCGCCATGCAGCGCACGGTGCAGCCCGATGAGCCCAAGTTCACCGGCGTGGTGTTCAAGATCCAGGCCAATATGGACCCGGCCCACCGCGACCGCATCGCCTTCCTGCGCGTGGCCTCGGGTCACTTCGAGCGCGGCATGCGGCTCAAGGTCGTGCGCTCCGGCAAGGAGCTGCGGCCCAACACGGTGGTGAGCTTCCTGTCGCAGCGCCGCGAGCTGCTGGATGAGGCCTTTGCCGGCGACATCATCGGCATTCCCAACCACGGCGTGCTGCAGCTAGGCGACACCATCACCGAAGGCGAGGCGCTGCAGTACACCGGCCTGCCCTTCTTCGCGCCGGAAATGTTCCGCGCCGTCGAAGTGGCTGACCCATTGAAGACCAAGCAGTTGCGCGCCGGCCTGACCCAGCTCGGCGAAGAGGGCGCCATCCAGGTCTTCCGCCCCATCGCCGGCAGCGTGCTGCTGCTGGGCGCCGTCGGCCAGCTGCAGTTCGAAGTCGTCGCGCACCGGCTGGAGCATGAATACGGCTGCAAGGCCCGCATCATGCCGAGCCGCTTCCAGGTGGCACGCTGGGTGACCTGCGACGACCCGGCGGAGCTGAAGCGCTTCATCGACGCCAACGATCACCGCATGGCCTATGACGCGGTCGACGCGCCCACGGTGCTGGTGGAGTACGCGCCCGAGCTGCGCGCCATCGAGAGCAACTGGCCCAAGATCAGGTTCCACGCGCTGCGCGAGCACGCGGGGCTGGTGTTCCAACAAAGGCTGGATGGCTGAGGCTCGTCAGCAGGACGAGCCCAGCCAGCGGCCGGTGGACAGCATGCGCTGGTCCATTTCTTCGCTGCCCACCGCATTGCCGTTGCGGCCATCGACCGCATTACCCCGACCCTTGAGTTCGATGCGGTAGCTGCTCGGGCCATAGGTGGCCGCGAAACTGCCCTGCGTCAGCCCGCCGCCGCCGGTGCGGCAGACGTATTTGCCCGTCGCCTCGCTGGTGTTCATCTTGGTGGCGCTCAGCTCGCATTTCCAGGGACCGCTGCCGCTGAGGGCCGACTCCAGATAGGCGGCCAGGTCGATCTTCGCTTGCTGCGGACTCAGGCAGGCCTGCTTCTCGGCGGCCTGCTGGCGGTCCATCTCCGCCTTCTGCGCATCGGTCAGGCGACCGCGCAGCTTGGCCCGCAGCGCCTGGACCCCGGGCTTGATGGACTGGCCGTTGATCCAGATCTCGCTTTCGGACGTCCACAGGCCGGGATTGACCTCGAGGATGGGCGCAGCGCCGCAGGCGCCCGCGAACAGGGTGAGGGACAACGCGGCCGGCAGGACGCTGAGACGGATCGGACGAAGCTGGGACATGGATGTCGGCCGGGAGGCTAGCAAAAGGCGCGCATTGCAGCAGTTCGAGCGAGACGGCGACATCCCTCGGTTGCAAGTCACGCTGCGGCCGCGTCAGTGACGCCAGCTCAGGCACCAAAATGCGCCAGCGGCAATCCCACTCACTTCAACGATGCCTACGCCCTCATCCCGCCCCTGCCCCTCCTGCAACGACGCCATGCAGGTGCATGAGCTGCCCGGCCAGTACGACAGCCGGGTGGAGATCGACTTCTGCTTCGGCTGCCAGGGCATCTGGTTCGACAGCATGGAGAACCTCAAGCTGGCGCCCGCCGCGGTGGCCACGATGTTCAAGGAGATGCATCGGCACCGCGACGCGCCGCATACGCCGCTCGCCGGCCGGCTGCGCTGCCCGCAATGCCGCGGCGGCCTCGCACAAGGCTTCGACGTCGTCCGCAGCGGCCGCTACATCACCCACCGCTGCGACAACCGCCACGGCCGCTTCAGCAGCTTCTCGTCCTTCATGATCGAGAAGGGCTTCGTGCGCCAGCTCACCAAGCCCGAGATCGCCGACATCGCCAAAAAGGTTGGTGTCATCAATTGCAGCAACTGCGGCGCGCCGGTGGACCTGCGCAGGGAAGACAGTTGTTCGCACTGCCGCTCGGCGCTGTCGCTGCTGGACCCGGAGGCCGTGGAGAAGGCGTTGCAGAACTACGCCAAGGCGCCATTCGCTCATGATGCGCCCGCAACCGCTGTGGCAGACGCCCTTGTCGCGATGGCGCGCGAGCGCTCGCGCACGGAGCGCCTCGACGTCTGGCCGGCCGACGCCAGGCTCACCGGCGCAGGTCTGGCGGTGGATCTGTTCGCTGTGGGCCTCACCCTCGTCAGCAGCTTGTGGGATGACTGAAGGACGACGGATGCCCTCTGACTTCGACAAGGGCCTGGCCCTGCACCAGCAAGGCCGGCTCACCGAGGCCGAGCTGCTGTACCGCCGCGTGCTGCGCACGGCACCGAGGCATTTCGACGCGCTGCACTTGCTGGGCGTCATTTGCGGCCAGACCGACCGCTTCGACGAGGCGCTGGACCTGCTGCACCGCGCCCTGGCCCAGCGCCCCGGCAGCGCGCCGGCGCTGAACAACCTGGGCAACACCCTGGGCAGCCTGGGCCGCCACCAGGAGGCCGTGCAGGCCTTCGAGCGCGCTCTTGCGGTGCGCCCTGAAGACGCCAAGGCGCTGCGCAACCGCGGCACCAGCCTGCGCGCGCTGGAGCGGCCCGTCGAAGCGCTGGCCAGCTTCGACGCCGCCCTGGCCCTGCAGCCCAGCTACGCCGAGGCGCTGATCGGCCGCGCCGAATGCCTGTTGACCCTGCACCGCCGCTCGCAAGCCATCGAAGCCTTCCAGCAGGCCCTGCCCCTGGGCAAGGACGCCGACCAGATCCGCTATGCCCTGGCCGCTCTCGGCATCGAACCCGCGCCGCCCACGGCGCCCGCCGGCTATGTCGAGGCCTTGTTCGACATGTATGCCCACAACTTCGACGACCACCTCGTCAAGACCCTCGGCTACCGCACACCCGAGTTGCTGGTCGCGGAACTGCAGCGCGCCGATCCACCCAGCGGTGGCGAGGTCATCGACCTCGGCTGCGGCACCGGCCTGTGCGGGCCGCTGCTGCGCCCGGTGAGCCGAAGGCTGACCGGCGTGGACCTGTCCGGCCTGATGCTGGCCAAGGCGCGCGAGCTGGGCCTGTATGACGAACTGGTGCAGGGCGACATCGTCGCGGCGCTGCAGGGGCCGCCGCAGCGCTTCGACATCGCCATTGCCGCCGACGTGTTCGTCTACATCGGCGACCTGCAAGCCGTGTTCGCCGCCACCGCGGCCGCGCTGCGCGCGGGCGGGTTGTTCGCCTTTTCGGTCGAGGCTTGCGAAAGCGGTGACTTCGCCCTCGGCACCAAGCGGCGCTACGCCCATTCGCTGCCCTATCTGCAGCGCCTGGCTGCCGCCCATGGCTTCACCGTCGAATCATCGACACGTTGCGCCATCCGCAAGGAAAGCGACGAAGCCGTCGATGGGCTGCTGGTCGTGATGCGCCGCTGAACCCGGCTCAGCGCAGCTTCTTGGCGTAGTTGTCGCGCACGTGCTGGCTGATGTAGGTCGACAGCCCGCGGCCGGCAAGGGCCAGCCGCTTCATGTCCGACACGACCTCGCGCCCCGGGTGCTCCACGTCGTAGACATAGATCGAGCCGTTGGTGAACTGCACGGCAATGCCCGCCGGGCCAGTGGCAAAGGCCACCACGCCCGAGTCACCCTCGCGGTTGGCATAGCGCTGCATCTTCACAGTGGAGGACTGGCAAGCAGCGTGCCGGCGGGGCATGCCATTCATGGGCAGTGAGGCGAGCAGGGCGCTGCGATGATGTGCTTTTCCTTCCAGCCCCACAGAGCCGATGAGCAAGCGCCTTGTCCCCCTTGTTGCGGCCCTGAGCTGCACCCTCGCCCAGGCCGCCCCAGAACTCGAAACCGTCGTCGAAGGCCTCAAGACCCCCTGGGCGGTCGCCTTCCTGCCTGGCGGCCAGCTCCTCATCACCGAACGCGATGGCGCCATGCGCACGGCCCAACCCGGCGGCAAGCCCAGCGCCCCCATCGCGGGCGTGCCGGCTGTGGACGCCGTCGGCCAGGGCGGCCTGCTGGATGTGCAGCTGGACAGTGACTTCGCCCGCAACCGGACGATCTACTTCTGCTACGCCGAACCCGGCGCCGACAGGAAGACCAACAGCACGGCCCTGGCGCGCGCGCGCCTGAGCGACGACCTCAAGCGCCTGACCGACGTCAAGGTCATCTTCAGCCAGAAGCCCAAGGTCGAGAGCAAGCACCACTTCGGCTGCCGCATCGTCGAGATGCCGGACGGCAAGCTGATGCTGAGCCTGGGCGAGCGCTTCAGCCAGATGCAGAGCGCGCAGACGCTGGACAACCACCTCGGAAAGATCGTGCGCGTCGGCAAGGACGGCAGCGTGCCGGCCGACAACCCCTTCGTGAACACGCCCGGCGCCCTGCCGGAGATCTGGAGCTATGGCCACCGCAACTCGCAGGGCCTGACGCTGGACGCGCAAGGCCGGCTGTGGGAACACGAGCATGGCCCGCAAGGGGGTGACGAGCTCAACCTCATCACGCCCAAGCTCAACTACGGCTGGCCCGTCATCACCTACGGCGAGAACTACGGCGGCGGCAAGATCGGCGACGGCATCGCGGCCAAGGCCGGCATGGAGCAGCCCATCGTGAAGTGGGTGCCGTCCATCGCGCCCGCCGGCCTCGTGCGGCTCAAGAGCGCCAAGTACGGCCCGGCCTGGCAGAACAGCTTCTTCATCGGCTCGCTGAAGTTCGGCCACCTGGAGCGCGTGAAGCTCGATGCCGACAACCGGCCCGCCGAGCAGGAACGCCTCTTCCCCGACGCCGGCCGCATGCGCGACGTGCGCGAGGGGCCGGACGGGCTGCTCTATCTCGTACTGGAAGCGCATGGCCGCATCGTGCGGGTGAAGCCCTGAGCCAAGCCCGCAGCCCGGCCACGCGGCTGCGGCAACGGCCTCGCACACCCTAGGTCGAACACACCGGTACTTCTGCGAGCATGCGGCCCTGAACCCAGGGAGGGCTCATGCCACTGAATGTTCCGTTCGCACGTTCGATCCGCGCCGCGCTGCTGGCGCTCGCCGCCATCTCGGCCCAGGCCGCCCCGCTCACCACCGCCGAGCTGCCCGCCACCACGCGCGACTGGCTGCCCTGGGCTCAGCAAGGCCAGCCGCCACTGGGCTGCCCGACACCCATGGATGCCGCCGAGCCGGCCGTCTGCGTATGGCCGGGCCGGCTGCAGCTCGGTGCCGGGCCGCGTGACGCGACCTTCAGGCTGGAGGTGCGGGTCTTCGGCGCTCCGGCGCGCGTGGCCCTGCCCGGTGAGGCCGGCGCGTGGCCGCAAGACGTGAAGGCCGGCGGCACGGCGCTGGCCGTCGTCGAGGCCGACGAGCACCCCGCCGTCTGGCTGGCGCCGGGCGTGCATGTCGTCGAAGGCCGCATCGTCTGGACGGAGATGCCGCAGAACCTCGCCGTGCCGGCCGGCCTGGCGGCCATCGTCGTGACCAGCGATGGCGCCACGCAGGCCCGCGCGCCGGACGGCGAAGGCCGGCTGTGGCTGCGCGCCGTCGCCAGCCCGGCCGAGGCCAGCGACAGCGTCAGCGTGCAGACCACGCGTCTCGTCGACGACGACCTGCCGCTGACGGTGACGACCGTCTTCGAGCTGCGCGTGTCCGGCCGTGCCCGCGCCGTGGAGCTGCCGCTGGCCCTGCTGCCGGGACTGCGCGCCATGCAGTTGGACAGCCCGTTGCCGGCCCGCCTGGCGGATGACGGCCGCCTCGTCGTGCAGGCGCGGCCCGGCAACTGGCATGTCGAGTTGCGCGCGCGGCTGAGCGCGCCGGTGCAGGCGCTGACGCTGCCCGGCACGGCAGCGGACGAAGAGGTCTGGGTCGTCAAGGCCCAACCCGCGCTGCGGCTGATCCGCCCCGAAGGCCCGGCCAGCGTGGACCCGCGCCAGGTCGAGATGCCCGAGGCCTGGCGCGCGCTGCCGGCCTTTCGCTTGAAGCCCGGCGAGACGCTGAAACTGACCGAGCTGCAGCGCGGCAACGCCAAGCCCGCGCCCGACACGCTGACGCTGGCGCGCCGGCTGTGGCTGGACTTCGACGGCCAAGGCCTGACGGCCAGTGACAGGTTCGAGGGCCAGCTGTCGGCCAGCTCGCGCCTGGCCATGCCCGCGCCCGGCCAGCTCGGCCGCGCGGCGCTGGGCGGGCAGGACCAGCCCATCACCCGCCTGGCCGCCGACGGCCCCGCCGGCTTCGAGGTGCGCCAGCGCAACGCCCGCATCGAGGCCGACAGCCGCTGGCCGCGCAACGGCGCCCTGCCCGCCAGCGGCTGGAGCGCGAGCGTGGACAGCCTGAGCGCCACGCTGCAGCTGCCGCCCGGCTGGCGCCTGCTGCACGCGCAAGGCCCCAGCCGCGCCGACGGTGCCTGGGTGTCGATGTGGACGCTGTGGGATTTCTTCTTCGTGCTGCTGGCGGCGCTGGCCGCCTACCGGCTGCTGGGCTGGCGCACGGGCCTGCTGCTGGGCGCGGCGCTTGCGCTGACCTGGCACACGCCCGGCAGCCCGCCGGCGGCGCTGTGGTTCGGCCTGCTGGCGCTGACGGCGCTGGCGCGCGTGCTGCCGGCGGGGCGGGCGCGGGCCGCGTTCGCGCGTGGCCGATTGGCGGTGGCCGCCATGCTGGCGCTGGTGTTGCTGGTGTTCGCGGTGGCCGAGCTGCGCCAGGCAATCTATCCGAGCCTGGAGCACAACGGCATGGCCTGGGGCATGGCCAAGGAGGTGGCAGCACCAAGCGAGGTGCAGATCATCGAGGAGAAGGTGGTGCCGCCGCCCGAATTCCAGGTGGCCGCCCCTGCGCCGCCTGATCGAAGAATGCCCGCTGCCGAACAGCGGCTGGAGTCCGTCGTCGTCTCGGGCGGCAAGGTCCGCAAGGACGCGTACGCCAGCAGCGACCTCAGCCGCGTCGACCCCGGCGCGCGCGTGCAGACCGGCCCTGGCCTGCCGACCTGGAGCTGGCGCGCCCATCGGCTCAGCTGGAGCGGCCCTGTCACGCCCGAGGAGACGCTGAACCTGTGGCTGCTGCCGCCCTGGGCGACGGCGCTGCTCAAGCTCGCCGGCGTGGCGCTGCTCGCGCTGGCGCTGGCCGCCGTGGCGGGCTGGAAGCTGCCGCGCCTGCCGTCCTTGCAGCGGGCCGGCGGTGTGGCGGCCGCAGCCCTGTTGCTGGCGCTGGCGCTGGCGCTAGCGCCCCAACCGAGCGAAGCCCAGGCTTCTACCTCGGCACCGTGGCCCAGCGACGAGCAGCTGCAGGCGTTGCGCGGCAAGATCGCCGCGCCGCCCGACTGYCTGCCACGCTGCGCCGAGCTGGCGCGGTTGCTCATCAGTGCGTCGGGCTCGGCGGTGCAGCTGCGCGCCGAGATCCACGCGCTGGCGCTGGTGGCCGTGCCGCTGCCCGGCCAGGGCACGGGTTGGCAGCCGGGCAGCGTGCTGCTGGACGGCCAGCCCGCCGCAACGCGACGCGACGACGAGGGCCGCCTGCTGATCGCCGTGCCGGCCGGCGTGCACCAGGTCGTGCTCGCCGCCGATGTCGGCAGCGCCAGCGGCCTGGACATCGCGCTGCCGCTGCCGCCGCGCACGCTGCAGACCGAACTCAAGGGCTGGACGCTGGCGGGCCTGGACCCGAATGGCCAGAGCACGGGCGCGATCACGCTGAGCCGCGAGGCCGTGGCCGGCAGCCGGCGTGCYGAGGACGCCGGCACCCAGCGCGACGCGCTGCCGCCGCTGGTACGCGTGGACCGTCGCCTGGCGCTGGGCCTGCGCTGGCAGGTGCACACGCGCATCGAGCGCCTGGCCGCGAGCCGGGCACCGCTGCGCGTGCGCTGGGCGCTGCTGCCGGGCGAGGCGGTCAGTGACGCACGCGTGACGGTGGACGGCGGCGTGGCCAGCCTGCAGCTCGGCGGCGAGGACACCGTCGAGGTGGCCAGCAGCCTGCCACCGGGCGAGGCGCTGACGCTGGTGGCAGGCAAGGAGCCTCACCAGGTCGAGCGCTGGACGCTGGCCGCATCGGCCCAGTGGCACGTGGACGCCAGCGGCCTGCCGGCGACGGCGCTGCAGCAGGGCGGCGACTGGCTGCCCGAGTGGCGGCCCTGGCCCGGCGAGACACTGAAACTCGCCATCGCCAAGCCCGCCGGCGTGGGCGGCCAGACGTTGACGCTGGACGATGTGCGCACCACCATCAAGCCCGGCGAGCGCAGCAGCGACGTCGAGTTGTCCATGCGCCTGCGCACCAGCCTCGGCGGCACGCACGCGCTGAAGCTGCCGGCCGGCGCCGAACTGCTGGACGTGCAGATCAACGGCCAGAAGCTGGCCCTGCAGCCACGCGACAGCGTGCTCAGCCTGCCGCTGACGCCAGGCCCGCAGCTGGTCGACATCCATTGGCGCGAGCCCGCCGGCATGGGGGTGCTGTGGCGCCACGAGGGCCTCGCCCTGGGCCTGCCCGGCGTCAACGACGCGCTGACATTGAACGTGCCAGAGGGCCGCATCGTGCTCGCCGTGGGCGGCCCGCTGATCGGGCCGGCCGTGCTGATCTGGGGCGCCCTCGGCGTCGTCCTCGTGCTGGCCTGGCTGGCGCCGCGCGGCCTGCCGGGGCTGATGGGCCGGCCGGCCTGGATCGTGCTGGCGCTGGGCGTGGCGCCGGTGTCGCTGAGCGCGCTGGCCGTACTGGCCGGCTGGTTCGGCGCGCTGGAGGCCCGCCGCCGCTGGGGCCAGCTCGGCCGGCGCGGCATGCGCATCGCCGTACAGGTCCTGCTCGTGCTGTTGACGCTGGCGGCCGTGGGCGCGCTGCTGGAGGTGCTGCGCACCGGCCTGCTGGGCTACCCGGAGCTGCTCGTCGCCGGGCCGGGGTCGAGCAGCACGCTGCTGAACTGGACGAGCGACCGTTTCACCGAGCACACGGCCGGCGCGTGGGTACTGAGTGCGCCGGTCTGGCTCTACCGCGCGGCCATGCTGGCCTGGGCGCTGTGGCTGGCCGTGTCGCTGCTGCGCTGGGTGGGCTGGGCCTGGGCTGCGTTCAGCGTGGGTGGGGCGTGGCCGGCGAAGGTGGCGAAGGCCGAGGCGAGCGAGGAGAAGGGAGTGAAGGGGAGCGAGTAGGTGGGAAAGGTCGGCTTGCGGCCATGAACGGTCGCTGGTCAGCGGCAGCTTTCCGGCTGGCTATCGAACTGCTTGGGGCCAGGGCAAAATCAAGCTGATGCGAACATCTCCGGGTCGTGATGCGTATTTGAAGCGCGAATATGAGGACGCCGGCATAGCGGCGCGGTGGCTCGGTGCCGAGAAGGCAGCCCATGCCTACGAGTTCGCCTGTCAATACGTAAGCCCTAGCCGGTACGGGCTTCGGGAAGATCGCGTTCTGGGATTTGAGCGCCACCAGATTCAGAGCGACTCAGTGGCAACGGCTTGGATCAACGCGCGATTTCCGGTCACTGGAACTGTCCAAGTCGTCTATGGGCGTGACGAGGTATGTGTGATCGAGGCCGAGGCGTTGCGGCAGAGTTGGTTAGACGTCTTTGTACCTGGGCGCGACGACGCGATCGTCCTTCACAACGTAGCCGAGGCGGTACTCTTCATTTGCCACGAGCGCGAACTTGAGTTTGGATACCGGCGTCCTCTGTCAGGGGCCAGCGCCGACTGAGGTGTGAGGCGTCGACAGAGAACGGCAAGGAGCGGAAGCGGGCCAGCGGCCGCTTTCGGGCGCGCCAGTGGACGCCATGCAACCGGCGCGCCTTTGACGGGAAATTGAGTGCTGTATGGACGAACGAAAACACGTGGAAAACGGCGATGCAGCAACGACCAACGCGATGGTCCGGCCGCCCGGTTACAGCAAGGGTCGCGGTGTTATGCCGCACAGTTCGTCGCTCGATACCAGGTTAGGCCAATGAGGCGTTCTTCGACTGCGCTCGTTGCGTTGTTGGTGCTAGTTTTGGCTACGGTGGCCTGGGGACCGTGGTTGCCAGACCGATCCTCTCTGAAGGAGGAGTCAGCGATCGCGCAACGGGCCCAATGGGCACATCTCGGCGCGACGCGAACAACATTCAAGACACAGTCAGGCGGTGAAGTAAGTCTCGTATGCGGCGGACGGAACCCGACTTGCCAGCCAAACGAAATGCAACGCCTGATCGACCAGCAAGAGCAGGTGCATGTGTGGCACGACGGACAAGTCGTGTATCAGATCGCCTCAGCCCGAGGCATCATTCTTCCCTACGAGAGGATCTATGAGGGACGCGCGTTTATCCTGGCTTTGGCGTTAGCTGCATTGGTCGCGCTTCTGATTCGGGTCGCAATGCATCTGGGCCTCATCAATGTTGTCCAGGCCGATCACCGCTCGGTGTCGTAGTCGCATGTGCAGTGTGCCTAGCCCGTTGTTCAAGCCGGCCGTCTTTGGCGGCAGCTGAACGCCAAGGTTAAACGTCAGGTTTGTGGCCGCTCATTGGGCCAGTTGATACTTCCGCTTAGGGTCGGTTGCTGCCGGTCAGCAGGCGTCTCCCCCGAGCGCTCGGCGGTACCGCGCGCTCGGGTTGCCTTACTTGCGGAACTTGCGAACCAGGTCGTCGACGCGAGGCCCGCCGGCCTGGGCCGCGCTGGAGACCTTGATGATGCTCAGCGTGCGCTCGGCGCCGGCTTCAAGGGTGGCCTCGTGGACGGCTTGCAGCAGTGGCCAGATCTTCTCGGGCGGGCCTTCGACGACCGTGCCCATGGCGTGTACCTCGTAGTGCAGGCCGGAGGCCTGAATGACGGCGATGGCGGCGTCGACATGCTTGTAGCGGTCGTCCGCCGTGCCGGCTGGCCGCGGGATGACCTGGATCTCGGCAATCATGTGCCGGCTGGTGCCTGCTGCGCCCACGCCGTGCCGCTGGCCAGGAGCGCAAGCGACAGGAACGAAAGCCGGAAACGACGCAAATGTGAGAACGATGGATGTGCCATGTGCAACTCATGCAGATGGCAGGTCGGCAAGCGTTCGGGGCGGCGGTGCCGGCGCAAGAAAGTGAAAGCCGGCAGGCCCCTGAACATGCTTCCCTGCGCGAGGATTACCTCAATCAGGTTCAAAGGGACTCTCTCAGTCGGCGCGCGCCTTGCGGTCGTGCCAACACCCCCAGCGGATGGCCGCGTCGAAAGCCTGGTGGCTGCCAGCGTGGCCGGCCGCCAATGTAGAGAAGCCCGCGCTTCTTCAAGCTCACTCGACACGCGCTAGGCTGGCGCCCTTCAGGATGCCGCCATGACCACCGCCGCCTCGCCACCCGCCATCGTCTCCATCTCGCCGCTGGGCATGCCCTGGGAGACGCTCGACCCCTTCCTGTTCTGCGTCCACCACGACGACGCCTACCCACCCGGCAATGGCCGCTACGGGCCGGACGCGGCGCTGCTGAAGGGGCGACAGATCGGCTCGGACTTCTCAGGGCAGGGCGGCTGGAGCATGTATCACGGCGAGCAGGTGCCCGGCTTCCCGGCCCACCCGCACCGCGGCTTCGAGACGGTGACGATCGTGCGCCAGGGCCGCATCGATCACGCCGACTCGCTGGGCGCCGGCGCGCGATTCGGGGGCGGCGACGTGCAGTGGCTCACCGCTGGCCAGGGCATCGTGCACGCGGAGATGTTCCCGCTGCTGCACACGGACAAGCCCAACCCGCTGGAGCTGTTCCAGATCTGGCTCAACCTGCCGGCCGCCAGCAAGATGGTGGCGCCGCACTTCACGATGTTCTGGTCGCAGGAGATCCCGCGGCACCGCTTCGTCGACGACGCCGGGCACGCGACCGACGTCGTCTGCATCGCCGGTGCCCTGCCAACGCCCGCCGGGGTGACCCAGCCGCTGGCGCCGCCGCCTGATTCCTGGGCCTCGCGCCAGCAGGCAGACGTGGCCATCTGGACCCTGCGCCTGGCGCCGGGTGCGCAGTGGGTGCTGCCGCCTGCGACGGGTGCGGACACGCGCCGCAAGCTCTACTTCTTTGCCGGCGCACGGATCACCGTCGATGGCCATGCCGTGGCCACGCGGCACGCGATCGAGCTGCGAGCCGGCGCCGCGGTCACGCTCGTCAATGGCGGAGAAACAGCAGCCGAGCTGCTGATGCTGCAGGGCCGCCCCATCGGCGAGCCCGTCGCCCAATACGGCCCCTTCGTCATGAACACGCAGCAGGAGCTGCGCCAGGCCTTCGAGGACTACCGCCGCACCGAGTTCGGCGGCTGGCCCTGGAGCGACCCGGCGCCCGTGCATGGCGACGAGGCCGGCCGCTTTGCGCGGCACGCCGACGGCCGGACGGAACTGTTCCCGTCGCAGGAGGCTTGATCGTTCTATCCGCCCGCCCTGAGCCGGTGGATCTCCTCGATCAGGTCCACCACCAGCGCCGCAAGTTCCTGGTTGGCGTCGAAGTCCTGTTCGATGGCCAGCAGCCGGCCGGCGCGGTGCAGATGCGGGCTGGCGAAGCGCCGGCTTTCGCCGTCGCCACTGTGGCAGCCCAGCAGGCCGGCATCCAGCCGCTGGCTCAGCCAGTCAACGCTGACGCCGCAGGCGCAGGCCAGCTCTTCGAGCGTCAGCGTCTGCTCGTCGATGACCACGCCGACCAGCACATCACCGTCGTTCATGGCTCGCCTTCTGCGCGGGGGTGGAAGTCACGACCGACGGCAGCGGCCATGACCTCGTAGGCGGCACGCGCGCCCGGCAGCGTGGAGGGCGGCAGCACGACCTCGACCTCCAACACCATGTCGCCTGCCGGCTCACCTGCCAGACCGCGACCCTTCAAGCGCAGGCGCTTGCCATGCGGTGTGTCCGGTGGCACGGTCACGCTGACCGTGCCGGCAGGCGTGGCGGCGCTCACGTCGCCGCCCAGCGCGGCCTCCCAGGGCGTCAGCGGCAGCTGTTCATGTACGTCACGGCTCTTCTCACGGGCGACGTCCTTGAACTGGATCTCCAGGTACAGGTCGCCGCTCGCGCCGCCGCCACGGCCCGCCGAGCCCTGTGCCGGCAGGCGGATGTGCTGGCCCGCGCGTATGCCCTTGGGGATGCGGACCTGCACGTTGCGCACGACGACGGCACGGTGGCCCTGCTCGTCCGGCGCCAGGCCACGCACGTTGACCGAGCGCACGGCGCCGTCGATGGCGTCTGAGGCGTCGATCACCAGCTTGACGTGCTCATCGGTCCCACGTTCGGGCTTGGCGTCCGGCGGCTCGGGCTTGGCATCGCGGCCGAACATGCTGGTGAAGAAGTCGCTGAAGCCCTGGCCACCGCGCCCCGCAGTCGCTGCGCCTTCATAGGTGAAGCCCTGCTGCCAGTCGCTGGGGAGCTCGGGCTCGGCGGGTTTGCCGGCGCCAGTGGTGGCCTGCTGCAGCGCCTGGTGCCGCCGGCGCACGCCGTCATAGGCGACGCGGCGCTGCGGGTCGGCCAGCACGTCGTAGGCCTCGTTGATGCGGGCCATGGACGCATGCGCATCGGCGGACTGGTTCACGTCGGGGTGAAGCAGCCGCGCCTGACGCCGGTAGGCCTGCTTGATGGCAGCCGCATCGGCATCGGCGGCGACACCCATGACCCGGTAATAGTCTTCAAAGCGCATGGGCCGAGTATGGAATTGCGGCGCGCGGGTACTGTCGGACGGGGCCGCCTTCCGCGGCGGACGGGTTCCTACGCCGCGGCGTTGACAGGCCCCAGCTCCCTCAGCCAGGTCCAGGGGTAGATGCCGCGGTCGTGGCCGTCGCTGAAGATGAGGTTCAGGGCGTAGCGGCCCACCGGCACGGCATCGGCCAGCTCGGCCGGTGCGGGTGCGGGCTCGCCGCGCTCGGCGCGAGCACGGCAGCCGCCGCAGCGGCAGACGGCGCGCAGCCGGGCGGCTGGCAGCTCGGCCGCGCCGTCGGGCCAGCGCAAGCGCAGCGCGGCGGGCGTCAGTTCGACGGCTTGCGGGAGATCGCTCATCGGCCCACCCCGGCCGGCGCACCCAGGCGCTGCAGCGACAGGCGCACGGCCTTGCGGACCTCGGGATCGGGGTCGGCGGCGGCGGCCTGCAGGGCGGGCACGGCCGCCGCGTCGCCGATGTCGCCCAGCGCGATGGCCGCCTCCTTGCGCAGGTTGCCGGCCGGGTGGATGAGAGCCTGGCTCAGCACGGGCAGGGCCTGCGCGTCGGCAATGCGGCCCAGCGCCCGGGCGGCGCGCAGGCGCACCTGCCAGTAGTCGTCGTCCATGGCGGCGCGCAGCGCGGTGGCGGCGGCCGTGGCGCGCAGCTTGCCGAGCGTGGAGGCGGGGCGAGGCGGCATGGGCTAGCAGACGTTCGCCGGAGCGCGGGTCCTTCAGCTCCGTGAGGGACTGGGCGGCGGCAGTGGCGACTTCGGGTGTGTCGCTCAGCGCAGCGGCCAGCGCGTCAACGACGGCGGGTTCGCTCAGCCACCCGCATGCTGCAGCTGATAGTCGCGCAGCGAGCGCAGCAGCGCCTGCTGGCGCGCGCCGGGCTGCAGCTGCCGCGCCACTTGCTCGAAGCGCCCCACGTTGCCGGCGTTCAGGAAGGGCCCGACGTTCTCGGCCACCGACTGCGCGGCCTGCCAGCCGCCGGTGTGGACGAGGCCAACGAACATGTCGTCGTAGCCGCTGGACAGGCCGAGCTGCTGCCACTGCTGCAGAACCGGATAGGCCTTGGCAAGCAGCACGGCGTCATAGGTTCGGCCCAGTGCCGCAACGGCAGCCGCCGCAGTCTCGGCCGACGGTGGCAGCCGAGCGGCGAGCGCCAGCGCCGCGGCCTGCACATGACCGTCGGGAAAAGCCAGCAGCTCGCGCGCCCACGCGGCCTGGTCGGCGGGGCTGCCATGGGCGGTGAGGCGGTCCAGTTGCTCGAGCAGCAGGCGCACTACCTCGAAGTGCTCGTCCAGGCCTTCGCCGCGGGTCAGGCGGCAGCTGTCGGCGGCGTGGCAGCGGACCAGCGTGCGCAGCGCCTGCGCCGGCGGCGCGCTGCCGAGCGATGCAACCGCGGCGGGCTCGACAGCGGCTGTGGCAGCCGGCAGCGGCCCGGCCGGCGACGAGGCGCTGGCGGAAGGGGCTTGCGCCAGCGCCCCAGGCGAAGCGGGCCGGGCGGTGGCGGCGACCGGCACGGCGTCGCCCCGCTGCGTCCACCACAGCCCGGCCACCACGGCCGCGGCGGCGGCCAGCGCAAGCAGTGCCTTCATCGCCACTCAGGGCTGCAGCGCGAGGAAGGCCGCGGCCGGCCAGCGGTTGGTCCGGCAATAGGCGGCGTTGCCGGAACGCACCAGGCAGGCGTTGACGAGGGCCGTGCCGAAGGGGCCGTAGACGTCGGTCTCGGCGGCGCCGTTGCGGGTCACGGTCTCGGTGCAATGGAAGCGGTGCGCCATGGAGCGCGCCGCGCCCCGCGGGCAGTCGCCATTGCCGGCGGCTGCGGCGGCCAGAGCCTTGCTCCAGATCGGCATCGCCAGCGCCACGCCGTCGACGACCGTCGCACGGTTGGCCGTGCAGACCGCGCCGCCTGAACCGTCAACACAAGCCTGCACCGCTGCGGCCGTGAAGGGGCCGTAGGTGGAGCTGGTGCTCATGCACTGGCGCAGATGGTTGTCGTAGCGCGTGCCATTGGGGCAATGGGCGTGCTTCTGTGCAGACGGCGCGACGGTCGGCAGCGCCCAACTGGCCAGCGTAGACGCCGGATAGAGGTTGCCGGCAAAGATCCAGCCCTCGCGCAGCACGCCGTCGTTGTGCGTGTACTCGACGCGGTAGTAGAGGTTGTTGGCCGACGCGGTGCCGAACACCTCCTTGACCTGCACGGCGGTGTTGGCGGGAATGGCAACCAGCAGAGCACCGCCCGGCGTGGCGCGCATGTTGAGGTTGGGCACGACCTTGACCCAGTCCCCCGCATAAGCGATGGCGCCGGGGCCGGCTGGCGCGGCACCCACCGCCAGCGTGGCATGCGTCGCGGCATCGCCCGCGTCGACCCAGCCATCGGTCAGCGCGCCATTGATGTCGGCACGGATGCGATACAGGCGCTTCTGCTGCTGCGCGCCGCTGACCATGAAATCCAGCACCTGATAGCTGCCCGCCGCCGCCTGGCCCAGCACCATGCCGCCCGGCGCCGAGCGCAGGTCCAGCGGCTGCAGCGTGGCGATCGCGCTGGCCAGCGACTGCAGGCCGGGCACCTGGGCGCGGCAGAGCTGGTGGCGGTTATGGTCGATGCGGGCGTAGCTGGCCGTCTGCGCGACATACACCTGCGTGATGCTGCCTTCGTCGAAGCTGGCTCGGCCGGCCAGGCACGCGGCGTCGCGCACGTCGTCCACGCACTCAAGCGTGTTGTTGCCGGCCAGCACGCAGGCGGCGGCGCCGACCTGCAGCAGCTTGCCGGGCTCGACGTTGCCGCCCACCGGCACGGGGCAGCTGGGGCCGTTGTCCATCAGGCAGGCCACGTCGATGCCAGCGGCCTTGCTGAGGTCGGTGATGTCGACCAGCCAGAGCTTCGCGTCGTAGTTATCGCGGTAGCCGTTGTCCTTGGCCACGTTGACATCCGACCCGTTCTGCCAGCGGCAGACCTTGGTGGGGCCGCCGTTGTAGGCCGACCAGGCCGAGCGCGCGCGGCCGCGCCAGTACTCGTCGACCTGTGCCGTCGTGCCCGTCGGCGTCGTCACGCCACCCATGCAGGAAGCCGGTGCGGCCTCCCACGCCGCGTAGTAGATGTCGATCGCGTAGGTGAAGTTCTGCATCATGTTCCAGCCCTTGCCTTCCTGGAGCTGGACGAAGTGATAGCGGTCGTCGACCTGCATCATTCCGTGGCCGTGGCCACTGTCGCCGCGCATCATCTTCAGCGCATAGGGCTGGCCGGCGGCGGTCTGCGCGTCGCGGTAGTGCGACCAGAAGGTCTCCTGGCGCAGCGTTGCGTAGGTGCCGCGCTGGAAGGCTTCCAGCTCGCGCGCCGACACCGCCGGCTTGCGCGAGCGCAGGTAGCGGTCGCTCGCGTCACGGATGACCGGGTACATCGCCTGCATGTAGCGCTTGCGCTCGTCGGTGAGGCTGGCGGACGCGTCGTTGAAGATGGTGCCGGGGTAGTTGCCGCGCACGAAGCTGTCCGGACCGAAGGCGTTGGCGTCGCAGCCCGAAGGGGCGCGGCCATGGGTCCAGGTGCCACCGACCTTGTTGGTGCAGGCCCAGTCGTTGGGCGTGGGCGTGTAGCCGGCATGGGCCGTGGTGGCCAGGCCAAGGCACAGGGCGAAGAGAGCAAGTGCTTTCATGGCGGCCTCCTCAGCCCTGACGGCGGCGTGCCGCGATGGCCAGCAGGCCGGCGAGCATCAGCAGCACGCTGGCGGGCTCGGGCACCGGGGCCACGTCGCCGACGCGCACGGCCCAGGCCTGGGCCAGGGTGTCGGTGGCGAGCTGGTCCTGCAGACCCATGCCCATGAAGAAGCTCAAGGCCCAGCCGGGTTCGGAGGCCGTGCCCGTCCAGAACACCGGCCCGACCGGGCTGTTCGGATCGACGAGGCCGCTGAACGAGCCGGTCTGCGTGGGCCCGGCGGCCGTGTTGCCCAGGCTGGCGTAGAAGAGGTGGCCCAGCTCGCTGTTTGCACCGTTGTTGTTGATGCCGATGTCGGTGGAGCCGTCCTCTGAATAGTCCAGCTGCAGCGCGCTGCCATTGACCGGCGCCACCACCGGCAGGCGCCAGTCGTCGAAGCCGCCAAAGCTCAAGGAAGCCGCCCATTGCAGCGCGTCGGCCTGCGTGCGCAGCCCGCCGGTGGTGGCATCGGCCAGCCAGGTCAGGTTGGTCTGCGTGTCGTAGACCATGGCGCCGTTGGCACGCGGCTGCAATTCGGCGCGGGCCGTTGCACCGATCAGCAAACCAGTTATTGCCAGGCCGGCAAGCAGCGTCTTCTTGGTCATGGGCGGGGCGACGGCGTCGCGTGAACTGAGGGCGGGTCGCATGGTCTGCAAAACCACTGTGCAGCGACCAGCGGGTTAGTCCGGCAATGCCCTGCCAATTCAAGCGGGCGGCATAACCGCCTGGAATGCGCCCTGCCATGCACGAAGATGGGCTTTCCTGGCGTCAGCGGGACAATCTCCGGCCCACCGCCGCGCCTCCCTAGTTCTCGGGGGTCGACGACCTCCGCGTCCCCGCCCGCATGCCCATCGCCGACTGGTTCTCGCCCGCTCAACTCTTCGGCTATGTCGCCTTTGTGCTCGGCGTCGGCTGCTTCTTGCAGACCGATGACCGCCGCTTCAAGTGGTTCATGACGGGCGAGTGCATTGCCTATGTCGCCCACTTCGCGCTGCTGGGCAACCCGACGGCGGTGGTGAGTTCATCTCTGTCCATGCTGCGTTCGCTGTTGTCGCTGCATACGCGTTCGGTGTGGGTGGCCGTCGTCATCGTGGCGGCCAACCTCGGTTTTGGCTTGGGCCTGGCCCACAGGCCCAGCGACTGGCTGCCGCTGACGGCGTCCTGCCTGGGCACGATTGCCCTCTTCACGCTGCAGGGCATTCCGATGCGGCTGCTGATGCTGTGTGGCACCGGGCTGTGGATCGCCAACAACCTGATCGCAGGCTCCATCGGCGGCACGGCGCTGGAGGTGGTTATTGCGGTCATCAACCTGACCACCATCGCAAGGATGATCAGGTCTCGCCCAGCCGCTCGAACTCCGCAATGACCTGGGCTCCATACAGCAGCAGCGTGGCCGCGACCTCCAGGCTCAACAGCACGGCGATGGCCGTGGTCAGGGAGCCGTAGACGGTGCCGATCTGCGACAGCGTGCCGAAGTACCAGACCAGCACATGGCGCGACAGCTCCCACAGCAGGGCGGCGGCCAGTGCACCGATCAGCGCCAACGGCAGCGACGGCCGCCCGCCCGGCATGACCATGTAGACCGAGGCCAGCACGAAAACCTCGCCGGCAAACCCCAGCAGATAAAGCATGACGCCGGACACCCCGTCCAGCGACCAGCTGAAGCCCAGGAGCTCCACCTCGCGCTGACCCAGGGCCTGGAAGCGGCCGGCCACTAGCGTCACCAGCAGCAGGCCCACGCTCAGGCAGAGGATATAGACATAGGGGATCAGCGCCGAGATCAGGAAATGCCGCTGGTTGAGCTTGCGCCGGTGATGAAAGATGGCCGACATTGCGCTCTCCAGCACGGAGAAGGCCAGCGAGCTGAAGAACAGCATGCTGACCAGCAGCACCCAGCCCATCACCTCGCGGTGGGCCAGGAAGCGCGCCAGCTCGGCCACCACGGCGGCCGACTGCCCCGGCACCAGCCATTCCAGGTAGCGGCCCACCGTCTGCAGCAGCCGCGCGGGGTCGACCCAGTGCGACAGCGCGATGACGCTGAGGATCATCAGCGGCACGATGGACAGCAGCGCGTAATAGGCCACCGCACCGGCCAGCAGCAGGCCCTGGTTGGCGCGGAAGGATTTGAGCGTCTGCCAGGCGAAGCCCCAGGGGTTGTGCAGCACGCGGGCGGTCTGGCGCGCAAACTGTTGGGTAAAAAGGCGCATGTCACAGGGTCGGCCACCAGCGCCGCAACGCCTTGTCGGCCGCCACAACGCCCCCGTGTCGGACGGCGCCGTGAAGCGTGCAAGAGCGAGCACGGGTGGGTGTAACAGCGCGTACGCTGCTCCGTCATGAGCGCCCTTCCCAACAGCACCGACCCTGCACCGCCCACCAGCGAACCGTTGCGCCTGCACATGCCGGTGGACGTGCGCAGCTTCTCGCTGGCGCTGCTGGCGCTGGTGGCCGTGCTGTTCACCCTGCATGTGGCCGCTGCGGTCTTCGTGCCGTTGTTGCTCGGCCTGATGCTGAGTTATGCACTGGCACCGGTGGTCGAACAGCTCCAGCGGCTGCGGCTGCCGCGCGCGGTGGCCGCAGCCATGCTGCTGCTGAGCCTGGTGGGCGCTGTTGGTTGGACGGGGTATGCGCTCTCCGACGACGCCGGCAAGCTGCTCGAATCACTGCCCGCGGCCACCGAGAAAGTGCGCGCGGCCGTGGCGGCCCACCGGCCCGGATCGAGCAGTGCCCTGGTCCAGATGCAGAAGGCGGCCACCCAGCTGGAGCAGGCGGCCGAGGCCGGCGCGCCGGGACCGGCAACAGCAAGCTCGCGCGGCGTCACACGCGTCGTCGTCGAGCGGCCGCGTTTCAACCTGCATGACTATCTCTGGACCGGCACGCTGGGCCTGCTGGCCTCGGTGGGCGCGGTGATGGTGGTGGTGTTCATCGCCTTCTTCCTGCTGGCATCGGGCGACACCTTCCGGCGCAAGCTGGTGCACCTGGCCGGCCCGACATTCGCCAAACGGCGCCTGACGGTCCAGACCCTGGACGAGATCGGTGCGCAGATCCAGCGCTACCTGCTGGTGCAGGTGTTCACCAGCGCCGTGGTGGGCCTGACCATCTGGCTGGCCTTCCTGCTCGTGGGCCTGGAGCACGCGGCCGTCTGGGGCGTGGTGGCCTTCGTGCTGGACTTCGTGCCCTACCTCGGCGCCGCCGTGCTGACCACCAGCGCGGGCCTGATGAGCTTCGTGCAGTTCGGCAACGTGGACATGGCGCTGCTGGTGTCGGGCATCGCGCTGGGCGTGCACACGCTGTCGGGCAATCTGCTGATGCCGTATTTGAGCAGCCGCAGCAGCCGCATGAACGCGGTCGTCGTGTTCATCGGCGTGCTGGCCTTCGGCTGGCTGTGGGGCGTGTGGGGCCTGCTGCTCGCCGTGCCCATCCTGGCCAGCGTCAAGGCGGTGTGCGACCGGGTGGAGGGGCTGCAGCCCATCGGCGAGCTGCTGGGTACCTGAACGGGTGGCCGCCGGCCGCGCCGCATAACGCTCCGCTGACGCTGCCGCGGCTAGACTGGCTTTCTCCTCACCTGGCTGGAGCCCCTCATGAACCGTGTCCTGCCCTGGGTTGCCGCGCTCACGTTGAGCATCGGACTCGCACCGGCCTGCCTGGCCGCCTACACCGCCACCGCCGAGGTCAACGCCCAAGCGCTGGGCCAGGCCTCGGTCAACGAACTCGCCCCGGTCGTGTTGGGGTCGAGCGACCAGCAGCGCGACACGCGGGCCAGCGGAACGGCCACTGCCAGCGTCGGCGTCGGCAGACATGCCCAGGTGGGTACGGCCGATGCCGGCGGGGGCGCCAGCAGCTGGGCGCAGGTGGTGGCGGGGGGCATTCAACTGCAGGCCACCGGCACCGGCAACGGGCTGTTCCTGTCGCCCGGCGACGCCTGGTTTGCGCGCATCCTCGGCCGCGGCACCGCTTACGCCGGTGCCAGCTTCAGCGACGGCCTGACCTTCTCCGTGCCCGGGCTGGCGGTCGGCGCACCGCTGACCTTGACCTTCGGGATCAATGTCACCGGCAGCATCTCCAGCATGGGCCAGTTCGCCCAGGGCCTGTCGGGCTACGGCACGGTCACCGACATGCGCTGGCATGTCTCGCTGGGCAACCTCTCCGACGGCCGCAGCGAAAGCGAATACAACAGCAACGGCCTGATCGACCGCAGCGCGGTGGCTACTGGCCTCAGGAGCTTCGTGGCGACGGTCGGCAACGGCGTGCCGACGGTGCTGACCATGGAGGCCTCGGTGGGCGCCTCGGCGCAGGGTGGCGTGAGTTGCCGCGGTTGTGGCTTCGCCGCGCTATATGCCGAGGGAAACTCCTACGCCGACTTCAGTCACACCTTCGCCTGGAACGGTATCCAAGGGGCCCTCGATGCCGCCGGCAACCCGCTCGCGCTGGCCGACCTGCAGGTCATGTCATCGTCGGGCTTCAATTACCTGAGCGCCTGGTCGGCCCCGGTGCCCGAGCTGCCGTCGCCTGCGCTGATGGCGGCCGGCCTGCTGGTGCTGGCGGGCTTCGTTGGGAAGCGCCGCCACCCTCGCTGAGGCCGCAAGCCGTTTCATTTGGGGCACCATGCGGCTCATGTCGCGCGCCTGCCCTGATCGAGTCCTGCTGCGTCTGGCCGACGCGGCGCGCGCGTGGAGTTGGGCGGGTTGCAGCAGCCGCTGGCCGCCAGAGATGCGGCGCGGCTGGCCTGGCTCGCGATCGAGGGGCCGCCGGCTGGCGCGAGAACTACCTGACCCGCGCGCCGGTGCTGGTGCAGGCTCTAACGATTTGCCGAGTAGTTCACCGGCAGCCAGTCGTAGCCCTTGCCGTCGGCGCGCAGCTTGCCGATGCCGGGGAATGACACGTGCGTGACCGCCACGTAGTAGCCGTCTTTGGCCGCAGCCGCATAGGCCTTCTCGCGGGCGGGCGCGGCGGCCTTGGGGTCGGAGTCGAAGCTCATGGTCACGGCCGGCTCCGGGAACTGCACCGCGGCGACGTGCATCAGGTCGCCCCAGAACATGATCTTCTGGCCCTTGCTCTCGGCGACATAGTTGCTGTGGCCGGGCGTGTGGCCGTAGGCCGGGTAGGCCTTCACGCCGGGGACGATCTCGACGCCACCGGCACTGCCGTCGAAGGGCTTGAAGCGGCCCGCGTCGGCATACGCCTTCACGTTGGCCGCGATGGCCTTGGCACCGTCGCCCTTGGCGACCTGTTCGGGTGCCAGCCAGAAGTCGGCGTCGCGCTTGTCCACGCGCAGCGTCGCGTTGGGAAAGTTGGCCTTGCCGTCGACAGCCGTGCCGCCGATGTGGTCGCCGTGCATATGCGTGATGACCACTTCGTCGACCTGCTCAGGCGCATAGCCCGCAGCCTTGAGATTGGCCAGTACGCGGCCCAACGTCGGGCCGTACAGGCCAGCGGCGCCGGTATCGACGAGGACGATCTTGGCCCCGGTGTTGATCAGGTAGGCGTTGAAGGATGTCTCCAGCGGCACGCCGAGGTAGGCGTGCTGCAGGGCCTTGACCGTGTTGGGCACGGGCTGCTGCAGCAGCTTGTCGACGGGCAGGTCCAGCGTGCCGTCGGACAGGGCCGTGACCTCGAAATCGCCAAGCTGCATGCGGTACCAGCCCGGCGCCTGGCCCTTGAGCTGCGGGCCGGCGGCGAAGGCTGTGGTGGCACTGAAACCAATGGCGATGGCGGCGGGAAGCAGGCGTTTGAGCATGGGTCGTCTCCGAGGGATTTGGGGCAAGCGGCGCAGGATAGCTGCGGGTTTCGTCCCTTGCAGCCCCAAGGGTCGTTGTCTGCAAACTGGACACCGTCCGCGCCGGCAAACGACTGGAATCCGGACGGCCTCAGCGCCACGGACGGCAAATTCGCGGGTTAGCTCGCAAGGGTTTGCCTGTAACTCGCCCCGACTTGGCGCGGGCATGGCTTTTGCGCTTTCTCTCCTGGTTCCGAACACAACAACCAGGAGACAAGCCATGACCCGACGCCTGCCGGCGCCCTCGCCGCTGCATTTCGCCATCCTCGCCACACTCGGCGCCACGATCGCTCTGCCGGCAGCCGCACAAAGCGCAGCCGAGCCGGCGGTGACGACGCTGGAGGTCGTCAAGGTCACGGCGCGCAAGCGGGAGGAGTCGCTGCAGGACGTGCCGGTGGCGGTCACGGCGCTGACCGCCGACCAACTCGACAAGCTGGCCATCAAGGATCTCGGCGACCTGCAGGGCCAGGTGCCCAACCTGACCATCTACGCCGCACGCGGCAGCAACACGACCATCACGACCTTCATCCGCGGCGTCGGCCAGGCCGACCCGCTGTGGGGTGTGGACCCCGGCGTGGGCATCTATTTCGACGACGTCTACATCGCCCGACCGCAGGGCGCGCTGCTGGATGTGTACGACGTGCAGCGCGTGGAGGTGCTGCGCGGCCCGCAGGGCACGCTGTACGGCAAGAACACGATTGGCGGCGCGGTGAAGTACGTGTCCAAGCCGCTCCCCACGACGACCGAGGGCTCGGTGACGCTGGCGGTCGGCAACTATGGCCAGGTGACGGCCAAGGGCGGCGTGGGCACGGCCGTCAATGACGGCCAGATCCGTTTCCGTGTCGCCGGCGCCAGCCTGAACCGCGACGGCTACGGCAAGAACCTGACCGATGGCAGCCCGGTCAGCGACCAGAACACGACGAGCGGCCGCATCTCGGCCGGGTGGTTCCCGACCGGCTCGAGCTTCAACGCCCAGGTTTCGGTGGACCGCACACGCGACGACTCGCACATGCGCGGCTTCCAGCGCCTGAACGTCAGCGCCTTCGACCCCGCCAAGACACCGCCCACCCCGGGCCGCTACGACATCGCGACAGGCATGCCCAATGCCAACGGCACCAGCAGCGAGGGCGAATCACTGACGTTGAACTGGGGCGCCAGCGAGGCCTGGAGCCTGAAGTACATCCTGGCGCATCGCGCGTCCGACACCAACACCTCCATCGACTTCGACGGCCTGCCCAACAGAACAGCCGACGTGCGCGCCGAGTACCACGACAGCTCGCAGAGCCATGAGCTGCAGGCCATCTACGAAGGCCAGAACAGCTCGGGCGTTGTCGGTGTCTACTACTTCGACGGACGCGCCGGCGGCACGGTGCGCAACAATTTCTTCAACCTCTCATTCGGTACGACCAACGGCCTGGTCTACACCGAGGGCAAGGCCGTCTTCGGCGACTGGAGCTGGCGCCTGAGCCCGGCCTTCAGCGTCAGCACGGGACTGCGCTACACCAAGGAGGACAAGCGCGCCGTCGTGCTGAACCAGGCCTTCGCCAACGATCAGTTCAGCGGCACGCCCATCGCCGTGCCGGCCAATTTCGACAAGAGCCTCTCGGTCAGCAACACCTCACCGCGCCTGTCCCTTGAATACAGGGCCAGCAAGGAGATCAAGCTCTACACGACAGCCTCGCGCGGCTTCAAGAGCGGCGGCTACAACATCCGCGCCAACACCGTGGCCTTCCCGTCTTCGGGCAGGCCCTTCGCCGACGAGAAGCTCGACTCGCTGGAACTGGGCGCCAAGATGATCCTGGACGGCGGCCGCCTGGAGCTGAACACGGCCCTGTTCCACAACAAGTACAAGAACGTGCAGCTCTCGGTGTTCACGAGCTACACCCAGGCCAACGGCCAGCCCGGCTTCTTCGGCGACTTCACCAATGCCGGCAAGGCGACCGTGCAGGGCGCCGAGGTCGAGTTCCTGTGGATGCCGACCCCCGCCTGGCGCATCAGCGGCAACCTGGCCACGCTGGACGCCAAGTACGACGAATACATCGACCGCGGCGTCAACGTGGCCGACCAGAAGAAGTTCACCAACACGCCCAAATACCAAGCGGGCCTGAACATCGAGCACAACGCAAAGCTGGCCATGGGCACGCTGCGCTCGCGGCTGGGCGTCACCCACCGCAGCAAGGTCTACCCGACGACCGACCTGTCCGAAGCGCTCGCACAGGATGCCTACACGTTGGTCAACGCCGGCCTGATCTGGGAGAAGGACACCAAGCTGAGCTTCTTCCTGCAAGGCAGCAACCTGACCAACAAGGCCTACAAGACCGACGGCTACAACATCGCCGCGCTCAGCGTGCTGAACGCCTACTACGGCCCGCCGCGCACGTTCACGTTGGGTGGCACCTTGAAGTTCTGAAGGGGGTGGGCTGGGTTGCTCTTGCGACGAGCCTTTCGACTCGTTGCAGTGCCGCGGGAGTCCGCCCCGCGAGGGCGGGTAACTTTTCTCTGACGCGCCAGAGCAAAGTCACCAAAAGAGGAGCGCTCAATGCAATCCGCACTCGAGCGGGATCAGGCGCTCGCTTTGCTCGAACCGGGCCACACCACGAAGCGAGCCGCTGCGCTCTCGCACACGACTTGTGAAGAGCGCCAGCGATCGGACCGTCAAGCCAGTTAACGCCGGCTGCACGCCGGGCTCATCARRAMATACCGAACAGCCGCGTCGCCCGAGCGACGCTGCATTGGGCTGTTTTGATGAGCCCGGCGTGCAGCCGCGCGTCGAACGGGCCGCTGATGCGATGAGCTGCGCGGGTGACAAGTCGTGTGCGAGAGCGCAGCGGCTCGCTTCTTGTCGCAATGTCGGTGGTTGTTTTCGCGCGCCACTGATGGCGGCGTCGCGCTCGTGTGCGGTTCAGGGCCTCTTCTTTGGTGACTTTCTTCTGGCCCCGCAGAAGAAAGTTACCCGGCCGCCGGGACGGACTCCCGGCAATGCAGCGATCAGCGGCACGCTTCGCAAACGCAACCCACCGCATCAGACCGCACCCAGCATGTCATGGCACCTACCAGCGCCACCGCGCTACATTCCCGCCGTCATGCCCCTGTCCAAAAACCAGACACCCGCGCCCGCTGGCATCCCGCAGGACGTCGACGGGCTGTTGCGCCTGGCCGCGCAGTCGATGTTCGACGTGCTGGCCCGGTCGACCGAAGGGATGATGGTTGTCGACCGCAACCATCGCGTCGTCTGGATCAGCGACGGCTACAAGCGCTTCCTGCCGGCGCTGGGGTTCAACGACGAACACGAGTTCGTCGGCAAGCGCGTGGAGGACGTGGTCCCCAACACGCAGATGCTGCAGGTGCTGGAGACCGGCAAACCGGTGCTAGTGGATCTGCTGACCAACAAGGCCGGCACCTTCCTCGTCAGCCGCCTGCCGCTGCGCAACGACGCCGGCGAGGTCATCGGCGCGCTGGGCCTGGTGCTGCTGGATCACCCCGAGACGACCATGCAGCCGCTGATCCAGAAGTTCGCGCGGATGCAGCAGGAACTGGAGGACACGCGCCGCCAGCTCGCCGCGCAGCGCCGGCCCAAGTACACGATTGCCAGCTTCATCGGCACCAGCCCCGCAGCGCTGGAGGTCAAGCGCCAGGCCCGCCGCGTGGCGCAGACCGACTCGACGGTGCTGCTGCTCGGCGAGACCGGCACCGGCAAGGAGCTGATGGCCCACGCCATCCACTCGGCGTCGCGCCGCGCGCACCGGCCGCTGGTGGGCGTCAACATCGCCGCCGTGCCCGAGACGCTGCTGGAGGCCGAGTTCTTCGGCGTCGCGCCCGGTGCCTACACGGGCGCCGACCGCAAGGGCCGCGACGGCAAGTTCAAGCTCGCCGACGGCGGCACGCTGTTCCTCGACGAGATCGGCGACATGCCGCTGGCACTTCAATCGAAGCTGCTGCGCGTGCTGCAGGAGCAGGAGGTGGAGCCTCTGGGTAGCAACACGGTGCTGCGTGTGGACGTGAGAGTGATTGCCGCCACCAGCCGCGACCTCGCGACCATGGTCGCCACCGGGCAGTTCCGTGCCGACCTTTACTACCGCCTCAACGTGCTGCCCATCCGCGTGCCGGCGTTGAGGGAGCGCCTGGATGACATCGAGGCGCTGGCCGAAGCCCTGGGTGAGGACATCGCCCGCCGCAGCGGCATGCCACAGAAGCTGTTGAGCCCCGACGCCATCGAATGGCTGATGCAGCAGGCTTGGCCCGGCAACATCCGCGAGCTGCGCAACACGCTGGAGCAGGTCAGCCTCATGAGCGACGACATGCAGCTGACGGCGGCCACTTTCCAGGGCGGCTCGGCGTTGCCGACCTCCGCGCCCGCGCCGGTACCTCAGCCCGCCGCCCCGGTCATGACCACGGCCCAGGCCGTTGCGCCTCTGCCCGAGCTGATCGAAGCCCTGGAACGCGACGCCATCGCCCGCGCGCTGCAGGCCACTGGCGGCAACCGCATGGCGGCGGCCCGGCTGCTGCAGATCTCGCGGGCGTCGCTGTACGAAAGGCTGGCGAGGTGGCCGGAGCTGGAGCAGCATCGCGAGGCCGAATGAACACGCCCGGCTTCATCAAGAGCGCCACGGCCGCGCTGCTTGCTCCGCTGGCACTCGTCCTGGGACGTGCGATCTGGAGCGGCCATGCCGAATTGTGGCCGTTGCTGCCTATGAATTGGCTTTACATGGCCGCTCCGCAGCTTCTCGTAGTGGCAGTCGCAGCGTCGTACCCGCCGTACCGCCGCGCCGCATGGCTGCCTTTGTCGCTGTTGACGACACTGCTGTTCGCCGTCCAGGCGTGGGTACTGTGGTGGGTGCCCGCGCGTGAAAGCGGCCTGGCCTGGATCCTCTATTTCCCCACTGCGCTGGTCGTGGTCGTGCTTTYGACGCTTGCTCAAAAGGTCGCGAGGCGGTGGCAACGCGCGCCACGCTAGGGTGGCGTTCGTCCATATTTCAGGCATCGCCTAACTCCCGGACACTCAGCACCACGTCCGAGGCGAAAAACCTCGGGACAACCCGCACGAAATCCGCCGCCGGCGACCCCTTCCCCGCCGGGCACGGCCCTTGCAAAAAGGGAAGACACCGTCTGCCGACAGAGCAGACCCGAACTTCAGGAGACAAGCCCCATGCGTCACACCACGCGCCGCTTTGCCCTCACCGCCGCCGCCCTCGCGGTCGCCCTGCCCGGCATCACTCTCGCGGCCGGCAACGAAATCCGCATCGCCCACGTCTACAGCAAGACCGGCCCGCTCGAGGCCTACGGCAAGCAGACGCAGACCGGCTTCATGATGGGCCTGGACTACGCCACCGGCGGCACCATGACCGTCGCAGGCAAGAAGCTCGTCGTCATTGAGAAGGACGACCAGGGCAAGCCCGACGTGGGCAAGAGCCTGCTGGCCGCGGCCTATGGCGACGACAAGGCCGACATCGCCGTCGGGCCCTCGTCCAGCGGCGTGGCCCTGGCCATGCTGCCCGTCGCCGAGGAATACAAGAAGATCCTGCTGGTGGAGCCGGCCGTGGCCGACTCCATCACCGGCGACAAGTGGAACAAGTACATCTTCCGTACCGGCCGCAACTCGTCGCAAGACGCCATCGGCAACGCCGTCGCCTCGGACATCCAGGGTCTCAACATCGGCATCCTGGCCCAGGACTACGCCTTCGGCCGCGACGCCGTGAAGGCCTACAAGGAAGCGCTGAAGAAGGCCAAGATCGTCCACGAGGAATACCTGCCCACGGCGACGACCGACTTCACCGCCGGTATCCAGCGCCTGGTGGACGCACTGAAGGACAAGCAAGGCCCCAAGGTCATTGCCGTCGTGTGGGCCGGCGCCACGCCGCCCTTCGGCGCGCTGGCGGCCCTGGACCTGCAAAAGCGCTACGGCATTGGCGTGGGCTCGGGCGGCAACATCCTGCCGGCCATGACCGCCTACAAGCAGTTCCCGGGCATGGAGGGCGCGACGTACTACTACTTCGGCATCCCGAAGAACCCGGTCAACGAGTGGCTGGTGGCCAACCACTACAAGCAGTTCAAGAACCCGCCCGACTTCTTCACGGCCGGCGGCATGAGCGCGGCGATTGCGCTGGTGGAAGCGCTGAAGAAGACGGGCGGCGACACGGCGACCAACAAGCTCATCAAGACGATGGAAGGCATGAGCTTCGAGACGCCCAAGGGCAAGATGACCTTCCGCGCCGAAGACCACCAGGCGATGCAGTCGATGTACCACTTCAAGATCAAGGTGGACCCGGCGTTCCCGTGGGGCGTGCCGGAGCTGGTCAGGGAAATCAAACCCGAAGAAATGGCCGTGCCCATCCGCAACAAGCGTTGAACGCGGACGGCCTGTGCTCGAAACCAAGAACCTGACGATCCGCTTCGGTGGCCACGTGGCCGTCGACGGCGTGTCGTGCGCCTTCCAGCCCGGCACATTGACGGCCATCGTCGGACCGAACGGTGCGGGCAAGACGACCTACTTCAATCTGATCTCGGGTCAGCTGCCCGCGAGCAGTGGCGAGGTCTGGCTGGATGGCGAGAACCTGACCAAGCTGCCGGCGCCGGTGCGCACGCGGCGCGGCCTGGGCCGGGCGTTCCAGCTGACACAGCTGTTCGCGCACTTGACCGTGCTGGAGAACGTGCGCCTGGCTGTGCAGGCGCGACATGGCAAAGGCTTGCACATGCTGTCGGTGTGGCTGTCGCACAAGGAGTTGATAGCCGAGGCGCGCGCCATCCTCGACCGCGTGCGGCTGGGTTCACGTGCGGACGACCTCGCCGCCAGCCTGCCGCATGGCGACCAGCGCAAGCTCGAGGTGGCCATGCTGATCGCGCTGGACCCCAAGGTCTATCTCTTCGACGAACCGACCGCCGGCATGAGCGTGGACGAGGTGCCCGTGGTGCTCGATCTGATCCGCGCGCTGAAGGCCGAGAAGAAGCACACGCTGCTGCTGGTGGAGCACAAGATGGACGTCGTGCGCGAGCTGGCCGACCGCATCATCGTGTTGCACCAGGGCAAGCTGGTGGCCGATGGCGACCCGGCGACAGTGATTGCCTCGCCCATCGTGCAAGAGGCTTACCTCGGGGTGGCGGCATGAACCTTCTGGAGTTGCACGGGGTTCATACCCACGTCGGGGCGTATCACATCCTGCATGGCGTGGATCTCGCCGTGCCGGCTGGTCAGGTGACCATGCTGTTAGGTCGCAACGGCGCCGGCAAGACGAGCACGCTGCGGACCTTGATGGGGCTGTGGACGGCGAGCGCGGGCTCGGTGCACTTCAAGGGCGAGGACATCACCAAGCTGGCGACGCCGGACATTGCGTCGCGCGGCATCGCCTATGTGCCGGAGACGATGGGCATCTTTGGCGAGCTGAGCGTGGCGGAGAACCTGCTGCTGGCGGCCCGTTCGGCCAAGCGGTTGGCGGATTTGGATGCTCAACGGCTGGACTGGCTGTTTGGCTTGTTCCCGGCGCTGAAGACGTTCTGGCAGCACCCGGCGGGCAAGTTGTCGGGTGGGCAGAAGCAGATGCTGGCGATTGCCCGCGCCATGATCGAGCCGCGCGAGTTGCTCGTCATCGACGAGCCCAGCAAGGGGCTGGCGCCGGCCATCGTGCAGAACCTGATCACGGCGTTGCGGGAGCTGAAGAAGAGCTCGCAGACGACGGTGTTGCTGGTGGAGCAGAACTTTCGAGTCGCCGCTGAGTTGGGCGATTCGGTCGCGGTGATGGATGACGGAAGGATCGTGCATCGCGGTTTGATGCGGGAGTTGATCGAGGATTCGGCGCTGCAGCAAAGGTTGCTGGGGTTGTCGTTGGGGGCGCATCAATGAGTGCGGCTTCCTTTTTGGTTGCTATTGCGGAGAGCGCGCCTGCTCGCTGCATTGCCGGGAGTCCGTCCCGGCGGCCGGGTAACTTTCTTCTGCGGGGCCAGAAGAAAGTCACCAAAGAAGAGGCCCTGAACCGCACACCAGCACCACATGCACGAGCTGCGCCGTGCAACAGCCGCTTGGTGAGTGGGAAGACGCGAACCGCTGCGCTCTCGCTGCTGTCCTTGTCACCAGAACCATCCATCGCCACGACGGGCCGCCTAACGCGCGGCTGCACGCCGTGCTCACCAGAAATACCGAATACAGCGTCGCTSGGGCGACGCGATGGCGGGACGACTCGGTCGTCTTGCGTAGGTTGGGGTGAGCGCAGCGAACCCCAACGCCCCGCCACTCACCCGCTTCGGCGTCGCCCCAGCGACGTTGCATTCGCATTTGTTGATGAGCCCGGCGTGCAGCCGGCGTTAACCGGCGTGAAGGGGCGATGGATGGTGCTCGTCACAGGGACAGCAGCGAGAGCGCAGCGGGTCGCGTCTGCCCGAAATGAAAGTGCGCGTTTTCGCGCGCCGCTCATGGCGGCGCCGCGCCCGTGTGCGGTTCAGGGCCTCTTCTTTGGTGACTTTCTTCTGGCCCCGCAGAAGAAAGTTACCCGGCCGCCGGGACGGACTCCCGGCAATGCAGCGAGCGGTGCCGCTCTCCGCAAGAGCAACCCACAAGCATGAAGCTCGACCCCCGACCCCTCGCGCTCCTCGCAGCCATCATGCTGCTCGCCCTACCACTCACCGGCAGCCCCAGCACCTGGCTCAACCTGACCCTGGCCGGCATCGCCATGGGCCTCATCATCTTCGTCATCGCCTCCGGCCTGACCCTGGTCTTCGGCCTGATGGACGTCCTCAACTTCGGCCACGGTGTCTTCATCGCGCTGGGCGCCTTCACGGCCACCACCGTGCTCGCCGCAATGGCTCCTTGGGCCACCAGCCCCGACGTACTCGCCAACCTCGCTGCCCTCGCAGCTGCATGCGCAGCCGGCATGGCCATCGCGGCAGCGGTGGGTATCGTCTTCGAGCGCGTGCTGGTGCGGCCGGTCTATGGCCAGCACCTGAAGCAGATCCTCATCACCATGGGCGGCATGATCATTGGCGAGGAGCTGATCAAGGCGACCTGGGGCGCCCAGCTGATCCCGCTGCCCATGCCCGACGCACTGCGCGGCATCTTCCTGTTCGGTGATGTGGCGGTCGAGAAGTTCCGCGTGCTGTCCATGCTCATCGGCCTCGCCGTGCTCATCGCGCTGCTGCTCGTGCTGAACCGCACCAAGATCGGCCTGCTGATCCGCGCCGGCGTGCAGGACCGCGAGATGGTCGAGGCGCTGGGCTATCGCATCAAACGCCTCTTCGTCGGCGTGTTCGTCGCCGGCTCCGCGCTCGCGGGCCTGGGCGGCGTGCTGTGGGGCCTGGTGCAGCAGGGCGTCACGCCGCAGATCGGCGCGCAGGTCAACCTGCTCATCTTCATCGTCATCATCATCGGCGGCCTGGGGTCCACGGTGGGCTGCCTGATCGGCGCGCTGCTCGTCGGGCTCGTCGCCAACTACGTTGGCTTCATCGCTCCCAAGGCGGCCCTGTTCTCCAACATCGGGCTGATGGTGGCCATCCTGCTGTGGCGCCCGCAGGGCCTCTACCCCGTGGGAGCGAAATGAGCCCACCCCCGTTGCGCTTCGCGCTCCCCCTCAAGGGGGCACTGCCAGTGGCCTGGCGAAGCCAGTTCCACGGCAGTCGCTTGGTTTTTCATTCGGCGTTCGCATCGTTGATCACGCGCAACGAAGCGAGGGGTTTCCGATGACATCCGTTTTTCGTTCTCTGCTTTCACACGACCTGCCGCGCAGCCGCATCCTCGGCGCGCTGTTGATCGCCTGCTTCGTCGGCCTGCTCGGTGCGCCCTTCATCTTCCCGGGCACGCAGGCGCTCAACGTCGCGGCCAAGATCCTCGTATTCGTGCTGCTTGTCGCCAGCTACGACCTGCTGCTGGGCTACACCGGCATCGTCAGCTTCGCGCACACGATGTTCGTCGGCATCGGCGCCTATGGCATCGCCATCGCATCAGCGCGGCTGGGTGCGGATTGGACGTCGCTAGGCATCGGCTTCCTCGCTGCGCTCGTATTGAGCACCGTGCTGGCGCTGGCGATGGGACTGGCCAGCCTGCGCGTGAAGGCCATCTTCTTCGCCATGATCACGCTGGCCGTCGCCTCGGCCTTCATGACGCTGGCCTCGCAGCTGAGCGACTTCACCGGCGGCGAGGACGGCCTGAACTTCCAACTGCCTTCAGCGCTGCGGCCCTCGACCGAGTTCATGGAAGAGCCCGTGCTGGGCGTCATGCTCGACGGCCGCCTGCTGACCTACTACCTGCTCTTCGTCGCCGTCGCCGCCCTCATCGCGCTGCTGCTGCGCATCGTCAACTCGCCCTTCGGCCGCGTGCTGCAGGCCATCCGCGAGAACGAGTTCCGCGCCGAGGCGATCGGCTACCGCACGGTCGTCTACCGCACCGGCGCCAACGTCATCGCCGCGCTGCTGGCCTGCTGCGGCGGCGCGTTGCTGGCGCTGTGGCTGCGCTACACCGGCCCCGAGACGGCCATGAGCATGGAGATCATGCTGGACCTGCTGCTCATCGTCGTCATCGGCGGCATGGGCACGGTCTACGGTGCGGTCATCGGCAGCGTGCTCTTCATCGTCGCGCAGAACTATCTGCAGGCGCTGCTGAAGGCAGCAGGCTCGCTGGTCGACGGCGTGCCGGTCTTGAGCACGCTGATTTCGCCCGACCGCTGGCTGCTGTGGCTGGGCCTGCTCTTCGTACTGGCCGTCTACCACTTCCCCGGCGGCATCGTCGGGCGGCTGCGGCTGGCGGCGTGGACGCATGGGAGAGCCAAAAAATGAGATCGCGCTACGTCAACTGCCTGGGTCGCGAGATGCACGTCACCGAGTGGGGTGACGCAAGCTCGCACACCGTCGTTGCCTGGCACGGCCTCGCGCGCAGCAGTCGCGACTTCGACGACCTCGCCGCCGCCCTGAGCGCCCGCTGGCACGTCGTTTGCCCCGACACCCTGGGTCGTGGTCTTTCGCAATGGGCGGTGGACCCGGCCCGCGAATACTGCCTGGAGTTCTATGTCGAACAAGCCGAAGCGCTGCTGGATCAGTTGGGCTTGCAGAAGGTGCATTGGGTGGGCACGTCCATGGGTGGCGCCATCGGCACGCTCGGCGCAGCCACCCAGCTGCGCGGCCGCATCAAGCGCCTTGTGCTGAACGACAACGGCCCCGAGCTGGCAGCCTCGGCGCTGACACGCATCAAAGCCTACGCCGGGCAGCCGCCCAGCTTTGCAACGGTGACTGAGCTGGAGGTCTATTTCAGAGAGATCTACGCGAGCTTTGGTGATCTGTCCGACACGCAATGGCGCCATCTCACCGAAACCTCGCTGCGCCGCCTGCCCGATGGCCGCGTGACAACGCACTACGACCCAGCCCTGGTGCAGCAGTTCGATCACCATCCCGACGACTACGAGCTGTGGGCTGCTTGGGACCAGCTCGACCTGCCCGTGCTCTGCCTGCGCGGCGAGGACTCGACGCTGTTGACCGCGGAAACGGCGCAGGCCATGCGCGAGCGCGGCCCGCGTGCTGCGGTCGCGCTGATCCCCGGCTGCGGCCATGCACCGGCCTTGAACACACCCGAGCAGATTGGCTTGATCGAGCGTTTCCTCTCCGCGGACCAGACCCCGTGAATGCCCGTAAGCCAGCGTCATGCTTGAAGGCCTAGAGTCGCGCAGCTAACCCGGAAGTCCATGAGCGAATACATCCTCGAGACCCAGGACCTGACCAAGGAGTTCAAAGGCTTCACGGCCGTGGACGCCGTGAACCTGCAGGTGCATCGTGGCCACATTCATGCGCTGCTAGGCCCCAACGGCGCGGGCAAGACGACCTGCTTCAACTTGCTGACCAAGTTCCTGACGCCGACGCGTGGGCGCATCGTCTTCGCCGGCACCGACATCACTGGCGAGACCTCGGCGCAGATCGCGCGGCGCGGTGTCATCCGGTCGTTCCAGATCTCCGCCGTCTTCCCGCATCTCACGGTGCTGGAGAACGTGCGCATCGGCCTGCAGCGCTTCACCGGCACGAGCTTCCATTTTTGGAAAGGGCTGACGGGCCTGAAGATGCTGGACGCCAAGGTGCTGTCGTTGCTGGAGCTGGTGGACCTGCGCGACATGGCCGCGGTGAAGGCCGCCGACCTGCCTTATGGCCGCAAGCGTGCGTTGGAGATCGCCACGACGATGGCGATGGAGCCGCAGCTGATGCTGCTGGACGAACCGACGCAGGGCATGGGGCACGAGGACGTGGACCGTGTGACGGCGTTGATCAAGCGCGTGGCGGAGGGCCGGACCGTGCTGATGGTGGAGCACAACATGAAGGTGGTGGCGAGCATCGCGGACCGGATTACGGTGTTGGCTCGTGGCGCTGTTCTGGCCGAAGGTGATTACGCGACGGTGTCGAAGCATCCGGCGGTGTTGGAGGCTTATATGGGTACGGATGCTGCCGAGTTGCAGGGGGCGCATTGATGGTGCTGCTGCGCGCTGTTGTTGGTTGCTTGGCTGAGAGCGTGGTTGCTCGYTGCATTGCCGGGAGTCCGTCCCGGCGGCCGGGTAACTTTCTTCTGCGGGGCCAGAAGAAAGTCACCAAAGAAGAGGCCCTGAACCGCACACCAGCACCACATGCACGAGCTGCGC
>NZ_JBFUMN010000032.1:0-62281 GCF_054049335.1 Roseateles sp. P5_E1 | reverse complement strand
CAGCGACAGCGTGCGCGTGTCGTAGACGGCGGCCTCACCTTGGCCCGACAGCAGCGCATGCCGAAGGTGGATGCTGTCGGCCAGCGTGAGGAGCAGGAAGAGCGCCATGACAACGCCGGCACACGCGGCGACCGGATCACGCAGCACGCGCCGCCACGTCGCACGCAGATGGGCTTGGCGCCTCACCCGCAACGCGTAAGCGACGACGGCCGCTGCCACCAGCCACAGCGCGATGTCGGTCCAGAGCAGCACCAGTTTCATGTCCGCGCGGCCGTCCGAAGGGTATGAGCGCCCCCTCGGGGGGCAGTGAACGAAGTGAACGTGGGGGCCATCGTCATGAAAGCCTCACCCGCGGATCCACCCAGGTGTAGGCGATGTCGATCAACGCATTGCTGGCGATGTAGAGCAGCGCGCCGAGGAAGACCATGGAACGCACGATGGCGAAATCCTGACCCGTGATGGCCTCGATGACGAAGGCACCCAGGCCCGGTATGCCGAAGAAGCTCTCGAACACCAGGCTGCCGAGGAAAACGTAGGGCAGATAGCTGCCGGCGCTGGTGATGATGGGAATGAGGGCATTGCGCAGCACATGGCGGCTCAGCACCCGGCCCTCGCTCAGACCCTTGGCGCGTGCGGTGCGCACATAGTCCTTGCCCATCTCCTCCAGGAACATCGCGCGGTACAGCCGCGCCTCGCCACCCAGCCGCGACAGCAGCGACAGCAGGATGGGCAGGGCCAGGAACCTGACCGCATCCAGCCCCGGCGCGAAGCCGTTCATCGGCACCAGCCTGAGCACACGCGCAAACAGGAACTGGCCGACGATGATGTAGAACAGGCTGCTGATGGACAGCATCAGCACGCACAGCACCACGCCCCAGAAGTCGATCTTGCTGTGCCGGAAGAACACCAGCAGCAGCGCGAAGGCGATGCTGACGATGACCTGCAGGATGAACAGAGGCAGTGCCAGCTGCAGGCTGACGCCCATGCGCACCTTGATCTCGTGGCCGATGTTGATGGCCTGGCGCGCATCGCTCTTGCCGAAGTCCAGTGCGAACAGGCTGATGGAACGGTCCCACAGGATGGTGTGCGTGACCCGCTCCGCCCCAGTCTTGCTGGCGTCGAAGTACAGCGGCTTGTCATAGCCGCGCTCGGTCTTCCACTTCTCGATCTGCTCCTGCGTGACGCGCTTGCCGCCGATGTTCAGSCGCGCCATGTCGTCGGGCGTRTTGACSGWGAAGAACAGGAWGAAGGTGAAGAGATTGACACCGACGAGGATGGCCAGGCCATAGCCCAGGCGGCGCAGCATGAAGCCCAGCATCAGGCTTTCCTCTCGGTGGCTTGTTCACGGGCCTGCCAGGCGCGACGCGTCGCGATGAAGACAGCCAGCCCACCGCCTGCCAGCAGCAGCAGCGGCCACCAGACCGGCCGATTCCACTCGGCGATGCTGCGCGTGCGCTCCTGCGCATCCACGCGCAGGTAGCGGGCGCGGTCACGCACGACGACGCCCGGCTTGCCGTTGTGCACCCAGCGCTGGAAAGCCACGCCAGAGTAGCTCCAGAAACCCCAGGCCCATGGCGAGTCCTGGCGGGCGACGTCGTTCATCTGCGCCATGACCCGCGCCTTTTCAGGCCCGTCCTCCAGCGACTGCAGCTTGCGGAACAGGCGGTCGAACTCCGGGTTGGCGTAGTTGGCCGTGTTCTCGCCCTCGTGCAGGCTCTTGCTGTTGGGCCCATAGAGCAGGAACAGGAAGTTCTCGGCATCGGGGTAGTCGGCGAACCAACCCCACCAAAAGATCTGGTGCTTGCCCTTGAGGATCTTTTCCTGGAACTGGTTGAAGTCGGTCGCACGGATGTCGAGCTGGATGCCGAGCTTGGCGAACTGGCGCACCATCCAGTCGTTCTCGGCCTTGAGCTCGGGCGTGATGACGCGCTGGAAGTCGTAGTTCAGCACCAGCGGCTTGCCGGTCTTCACGTCACGGCCGTCGGGGTAGCCGGCTTCGGCCATCAGCTTGAGGGCGTCTTGCAGCGGCCGGCGCACGGGCTTGCCGTTGACGAGTGTGTGCGTCACCGGGTTGAACTCACCGGGCTCGCCCTCCTTCGATCCGAACACACCCGGCGGGATGGGGCCGTGGGCCGCGTCGCCGCCCTTGTCGCGGAAGATGCGGCCATAGCCCTCCTCCCAGTCGATGGCAATCGAGATGGCCTGGCGCAGCGCGCGGTTGCGCTTCTGCTGTTCGGGCGTGTCGCCCTTGCCAACGACCGGGTCCAGCCAGTTGAAGCCGAGGTACCAACTGCTGATGTCGACATCCATCGGCAGCTGGAAGCCACGCTGCTCGAAGAAGGCTCGCACTTCGTCGGAGTCGTCGCGGTCGACCGCGAGGTTCACGCCCCAGTCGGCGCGGTCCATCTCGGGCAGGTCGAGATAGCCCTGCTTGAACAGCTCCTTGATCGGCACCTTCTCCTTCACGTTGATGGCCACGACCTTGTCGACGAAGGGCACGCGCTTGCCGCAATCCGCCAGCCGCCCGGCCTCAGCGTCGCCGGGGCTGCCGTCGCAGGGGTAGGTGTCGGGCCGATAGTTTGGGTTGCGGCTCATCACATGGCGGCGGTCCTGCACATACTCCGTCATCATGAAGGGGCCACTGCCCACCGGCCACTGATTCCAGGTCAGCGAATTGGCGGCCATGCCGGGCTGGGCGTAGAAGGCGTCCACCTCCCAGGGGATGGCGGCCGTGAAGTTGGTGGCCAGCCAGTAGCGCCACTGCGGGTAGCGGCCCTTGAGGCGGATGCGCAGCAGGTGGTCGCCCACGGCCTGAGCACCGGCGAGCGGCCAGCGGCGCAAGTCCAGGAAGGGCTTGTCCGCCAGGCTCTCGGCTTGGCCGGCCAGCTGGCTGGCGCTTTCGCGCTTTATCTGCGCAACATAGTCCTTCAGGCCCAGGACATGCTCGGAGAACACGGCCTGGACCGGGGTCTCGATGCGCGGGTTGGCGTGGCGCTTGAGCGCATAGACGAAATCCTCGGCGACCACCTCGCGCGTGCCCAGCTGCTTGAAATCGAAGGGGCTGCGCTTGTCACCCAGCTCGCCGGGCGTGAGGTGGTGGTAGAGGTAGCCGCCCTTGGCGTCTTTCGCAAAGGCCGGGTGGGGCGACCACTTCAGGCCCGGGCGGATGGGAATGTCGTAGACCGCCTCGGCGATCTGCTCGTCCGGCGCGTCGTCGGGCAGGCGCTGGCCCTTGGCATCGAGGTAGTAAGGCTGCGCCAGTCCGGCGGCCGCGCGTGGGATCAGCGTGTAGGGCCGCTTCAGCGGGTGGTAGCCGTAGGGCGGCTCGCTGATCTCGTAGGTGTAGGTGCTTTCGGGGGCCGTGTACGACGAGGTCGGATCCAGATAGCGCGGCGAGCGCTCGGCAAAGGCCATGTAGAGCGTGTTCTCGCGCTCAGCGCCGAGAGGATGGGGGCTGTTGTTGCAACCGGACAGCAGGCCGAACGCCAACGCGCTCAAGGCTCTCACCGCCCAACCGAAAACTCCCGCCACGCCGACACCCTCAAACGACAAGCGCCCCGGCGGCAGGCCGAGGCGATAGCGGGAATCATAGTCGGGCACTCGTCTATACAACGCTGCCCGCCCCCGAGAAAGCGGCGAGGAAAACCCGGGGTGACTTCAGTGATGGTGATGGTCGTGACCGCAGTCATCGCCGCAGTCGTCATCGTGGTCATGCGCGCCGTGCGCCAGGCGCGGGTCCGACTGCCAGCCCAGGATGGCCTCGCGCCGCTGCACATAGAGCTCCACCGTGCCACCGACCGGCAGGCAGACCTTGGTGCGCACATGGCCGAAAGGCAGTCCCGTCAGCACCGGCGTCTTGGTGCGGGCGCGCAGCGCGGCGACGGCGTCCTTGATGCCATAACCACGATCCAGCGGCGACTTGGCTGCGCCGCTGAAGTCGCCCAGCAGCACTGCGGCCTGCGCATCGATGACGCCGGCCTGCTGCAGCTGCAGCAGCATGCGCTCGACGCGGTAGGGATGCTCGTTGACGTCTTCCAGGAACAGGATGCCGCCCTTGACCTTGGGCCAGTGCGGCGTGCCCAGCAGCGAGCACAGCACGCTGAGGTTGCCCCCCCAGAGCCGCCCGCGCGCCTCCAGGCCGTCGAAGCCACCGGTCGGCTCGCGGAAGCCTACGGCCTCCAGCGCGCCGCTCATGGCTTCCAGGAAGCAATCGCGGGTGACCTCGTCGACACCGCCATCGGCCTCACTGCGGCCGAAGTCGTCACAAGCCAGCGGCCCGGCCCACATGGACAGCCCCTTGTGGCGGGCGATCAGGCCGTTCTGCAGCGCGGTGAGGTCGCTGTAGCCGACCCAGCGCGTGCCCTGCTCGATGCTGCGCGCGATGCGGCCCCAGTCGAGCTGGTCGAGCAGGCGCGTCAGGCCGTAGCCACCACGCGTGGCCAGTGCCACCGAAGGCGCAGCATCGGCAATGCGATGCAGGGCCGCGAGGCGCGCCGCGTCGTCACCGGCAAAGCGCTGGTGTTTGGACAGTGCATCGGCATCGACGCTGACCTCGAAGCCCAGCTGCGTCAGCCGCCTGGCAGCGCGCTTCAGGTTCTCGGCCTTGGCGAGCACGCCCGACGGCGTGAACAACGTGAGTGAGGTCATCAGGATTCGTCCAGTTCGGTCGCTTCGCCGGTCGGGATCAGGCCCTGACGTTCGGCGCGGCGCGCACGTGCGGCCTCGCGGCGTTCGGTGAAGAAGTCGCGCAGCAGCTGCGCCGACGCGTCCGCCAACAGCCCGCCTTCGACGGCCGTGTGGTGATTGAGCTGCGCCTGGGCAAACAGGTCGATGACCGAGCCAGCCACACCCGTCTTGGGGTCGCGCGCTGCGAACACGACGCGCTTGAAGCGCGCATGCATCAGCGCCATCGCGCACATCGCGCAAGGCTCCAGCGTCACGAAGAGCTCGCACTCGGGCAGGCGGTAGTTCTCCAGCAACGTGGCGGCGTGGCGCAACGCGACGATCTCGGCATGCGCCGTCGGGTCGTGCGTCGTGATCGGGCGGTTGTAGCCGGTGGCGATGACCTGATCGCCGCGCATGATGACGGCGCCCACCGGGACCTCACCCACCAACCAGGCGTTCTGCGCCTGGTCCAGCGCGAGCCGCATGGCGAATTCATCAGATGGCGTGAAGGTCGTCGGCTCGGTCATCGAGCCGGCAGTTTAGAGGCTCACAGTGAGGCCGCCGACCGCGACGCCTGGTCGTATAGCCCCGACAACAGCCGCATCAGCTGCGCGCTGTCGCCGATGTCCTGGTTCTGCTGGCCGCTGTCCGCCAGCGCCTCCATCAGGCAGCGCTCACGCACCTGGCGGTAGGCCTCGCACAGCGCCTGGCCCTGCTCGGTGGTTGAGAAGAAGGCCTCCTTGCCGATTTTCTCGCTGGTCACCAGCCCCATGCCGACCAGCTTGCGCAGCGAATAGGCGACGACATGGGTGTCCTCGACGTTCAGCACGAAGCAGATGTCGGCGAGCTTCTTCTTGCGGTCGCGGTGGTTGACATGGTGCAGCAGCGAGATGTCCAGCGCCGCCAGGTCTTTCATGCCGGCGGCGGCCATGCAGCGCACCATCCAGCGGTTGAAGGCATTGCTGACGACGATGAGGCCGAACTCGAACTCCGACAGCTCGGCGCTCTTTTCAGACACCAGATGCGAGGAAGACACGATGCTGCGAACCATGATTGACATGATAAACACGTCTCGAATACAAATCGTATACGTTTTATTGAAATTCAAATGAGTACTGCGCCGCCCGACCTCCTCATTCGCCCCCTGGGCGAAGCGGCGCTGTGCTGTGCGGTCGATGCACCCATCGCGATCGAACACCAGCAGCGCATCTGGCAACTCGGCGCGGTCCTGGCACAGACCGAAGGCGTGCTCGGCCTGATTCCGGGCATGAACAACCTGACGCTGACCTTCGACCCGCTGCATACCGACGGCCAGACGCTGGAGCAGGCTGCCCGCGCGCTGTGGGCCAGGCCGCTGCGGCGCCAGCAGGCGGGCCGCCTCGTCGAAATCCCGGTCAGCTATGGCRGCGCGCATGGCCCCGACCTGGGCGACGTCGCCACGCACTGCGGCCTCTCGGTCGACGAGGTCGTGCAACGCCACACCGAGGCCGAGTACGTCGTCTACTTCATCGGCTTTCAGCCCGGCTTTGCCTACCTCGGCGGGCTGGACGCCTCGCTGCACACGCCGCGCCGCAGTGAGCCGCGCGTGGCGGTGCCCGCCGGCAGCGTCGGCATCGGCGGCGCGCAGACCGGCATCTACCCGCTGGCCACGCCCGGCGGCTGGCAGCTCATCGGTCACACCGCTCTGCCCCTCTTCGACCCCAAGGCCGAGCCGCCCACGCTGCTCGCGCCGGGCGACCGCGTGCGCTTCGTGGCGGACCTCGCATGATCGAGTTGCTGCGCGCCGGACCGCTGACCACCGTGCAGGACCTCGGCCGCGAGGCCTGGCGCGACCGCGGCATCAGCCGCTGCGGGGCGCTGGACGACATCGCGCTCGCCTGGGGCAATCTGCTCGTCGGCAACCCCGTCGACGCCGCCGGCCTCGAGTTCACCCTCGGCCCCGCCACACTGCGCTTTGCAGCCGACTGCTGCATTGCCGTCACCGGCACCGATGCCGACGCCAGCCTCGACGGCCGCCCGCTGCGGCCCTGGTGGCGGCAGCGCGTGCAGGCCGGCCAGACGCTCAAGCTCGCCGCGCCGCGCGAGCGCATGCGCAGCTATCTGCTGGTTTCCGGCGGCATCGCGCTGCCCGCCGCCCTGGGCTCGCGCAGCACCGACCTCAAGGCCGGCTTCGGCGGGCTCGGTGGTCGCGCGCTGCGCGATGGCGATGTGCTGCCGCTGGCCGCGCCCGAGCGCTTGCCCGCTCGCAGCATCGGCATCCGCGCGCCTGACTGGGGCGCGAGCGTGCGCGTGCTGCCCGGCCCCGAGCACGAGGACTTCTCTGCCACTGCGCGCGAAGCTTTCTGGGCCGCCGATTGGAAGTTGACGCCGCAGAGCAATCGCATGGGCTACCGCTTCGCCGGGCCCGAACTGCGGCGCGAGCGCGGCGCCGAACTGGCCTCGCACGGGGTGCTGCCGGGTGTCATCCAGGTGCCGCCCTCGGGCCAGCCCATCGTCTTGCTGGCCGATGCGCAGACGACAGGCGGCTATCCCAAGATCGGCGTCGTCATCCGCTCCGACCTGTGGAAGCTCGGCCAGCTGCGCCTCGGCGCCACATTGCGCTTCACCCCCTGCACCACCGACGAGGCCATCGCCGCACTGCGCGAGCGCCAGGCCACGCTGGCCCAACTGAGGACTGCCCTATGCATGTCGACCTGAACGCCGACCTCGGCGAAGGCGCACCCGACGACGCCGAGCTGCTGGCCCTCGTCAGCTCCGCCAACATCGCCTGCGGCTGGCATGCCGGCGATGCGCGGCTGATGCAGACGACCGTGGTCGCAGCACTGGAACGCGGCGTGGCCATCGGCGCCCACCCCAGCTACCCCGACCGCGAGAACTTCGGCCGCAGCGAGATGCAGCTCGCGCCGGCCGATGTGAAAGCCGACCTGATCTACCAGATCGGTGCCCTCGACGCCCTGGTGCGCGCGGCCGGCGGCCGACTGCATCACGTCAAGCCGCACGGCGCCCTCTACAACCAGGCCGCGCGTGATCCGGCATTGGCCGATGCTGTCGCCGCCGCCGTGCTCGACGTCAACCCAGCACTGGCTCTCTACGGCCTTGCCGGCAGTGAACTGCTGAAAGCGGCCGAGCGCACCGGCCTGCGCGCGGTGGCCGAGGTGTTTGCCGACCGCGGCTACCGCGCCGACGGCAGCCTGGTACCGCGCAGCCTGCCCGGCGCCTTCGTCGAAGACACCGAAGAGGCCGTCGCCCGCACGCTGCGCATGGTGCGCGAAGGTGTCGTGCAGGCCGTAAGCGGCGAGACCGTCCCGCTGCAGGCCCAAACGATTTGCCTGCACGGCGACGGCCCGCGCGCCCTCGCCTTCGCCCGAGCTATCAACACCGCTCTCACCCAAGCCGGCGTGCAACTGCGCCCCTGACCCAGGAGTCCTTTTCATGACTGCAGATGTTTCCCTGTGGCCGCTGATCGGCGTCGCCGTCGTCATCGTCGGCTTCGTGCTGCGCTTCAACCCCGTCCTCGTCGTCGCGGTGGCCGGCATCGCGACCGGCCTCGCGGCCAAGCTGCCGCCGGACCTCATCCTCGCCAAGCTCGGCACCGGCTTCGTCAAGACGCGCAACCTGCCGCTGACCCTGCTGCTGCCCCTGCCCATCATCGGCCTGCTGGAGCGCCACGGCCTGCGCGAACGTGCCCAGGCTTGGATCGCAGGCATACGCTCGGCGACGGCGGGCCGTCTGCTCGTCGTCTATCTCTTCATCCGCGAGACCGCCGCGGCGCTGGGCCTGACGTCCCTCGGCGGCCATGCCCCGATGGTTCGGCCCCTGGTCGCGCCCATGACCGAAGCTGCCGCCGAGAAGACCCACGGCCCCGTGCCGCAGGCCGTGCGCGACAAGTGGAAGGCCATGGCCGCAGCGACCGACAACGTCGGCCTCTTTTTCGGCGAGGACATCTTCGTCGCCTTCGGCTCCATCGTGCTGATGCAAACCTTCCTGGCCGAGAACGGCATCGTCACCGACCCGCTGCACATCGCGCTGTGGGGCATCCCGACGGCCATTGCCGCCTTCGTCATCCACGCCGCGCGGCTGATCCGGATGGACCATCGCCTGCCGCAGGACATCGCCCGCGCCCGTGCTGAAGAGGAAGCCAAGCCATGACCGCCCTCCTCAAGCTCGACCAGCTCTTCCTGCTGACCGGCGCCGCGCTGCTGATCGTCGCCTGGCTGACCTGCCACGACCACAGCAATCCGCGGCGCTGGAGCAGCGGCCTGTTCTGGGCCCTGTGGGCCGTCATCTACCTGGTCGGCGACAACCTGCCGCCCGTCATCTGCGGGTTGATCGTCCTCATGCTCGCCGCGCTGGGCGGGCTCGGCGGCGTGTCCATCGGCAAGCATGGCCAGCGGGAGCCGGCCGAACGCCAGGCCAGCGCCGCGCGCCTGGGCAACAAGCTCTTCCTGCCCATCCTGGCCATCACGACACTGGCCTTGGTCGGCACGCTGACCTTGAAGGAGGTCCGCGTCGGCGGCCTGCTGCTCGTCGAGCCCAAGAACGTCACGCTGATCAGCGTCGGTCTTGGCGCACTGGTCGGCCTGGTTGGCGCCTTGTGGATGACGCGCGAACGTCCCATGCAGGCCCTGCGCGAGGCGCGCCGCCTGCTGGAGACCATGGGGCCGGCGGTCCTGCTGCCGCAGCTGCTGGCCACGCTGGGCCTGTTGTTCACCGATGCTGGTGTCGGCAAGGCCGTGGCCCATCTCACCACCAGCTATATCCCCGTCGACAACGCCTTGTTCGCGGTGGCAGCCTACGCCCTGGGCATGGCGCTGTTCACCATGGTCATGGGCAATGCCTTCGCGGCCTTCCCGGTCATGACGGCCGGCATCGGCATCCCCATCCTGCTTGGCATGCACCACGGCAACCCGGCCGTGATGGCCGCCATCGGCATGTTCTGCGGCTACTGCGGCACACTGATGACGCCCATGGCCGCCAACTTCAACATCATCCCCGCCGCCCTGCTCGAGCTGAAGGACAAGAACGCCGTCATCCGCGCGCAATGGCCCACAGCGCTGCTGCTGCTGGGCGTCAACATCGTCCTCCTCAAGGTGCTGATGTTCTGATGCAGGACGAGCTGTTCGGCGGCCCGCCCGAGAAGCGGCCGCGCGGTGTGCAACCCGCGCCGCCGGTGCCCGAAGACCTGGCGCTGGCAGCAAGTCTGTCGCCACACATCCATCTCGGCACCTCGACCTGGAGCTACCCCGGCTGGGAGGGGCTGGTCTGGGCCGGCAAGCACAGCGAAGCGACGCTGTCCAAGACCGGCCTGACCGCCTATGCCTCCCATCCGCTGCTGCGCGCCGTGGGCATCGATCGCGGCTTCTACCGGCCGATCGCGGCCAGCGACTTCGAGCGACATGCCAGCCAGGTGCCGCCGGGCTTTCGATTCACGGTCAAGGCACCCAGCCTCGTCACGGATGCGCTGCTGCGCAGCGAGGACGGACGCGGCCAGGAACTCAACCCGCTGTTCCTGGATCCGACGGCGGCAATGCAGGATTTCATCGAGCCCGCTTTCGAAGGCCTGAGCGCCACGATAGGCGCCCTCGTCTTCCAGCTCAGCCCCTTGCCCGGGCCGCTGCTTGCGCGCATGAGCGAGCAGTTCGACCGGCTGCATGCACTGCTGTTGGCCCTGCCCAAACCACCTGTGGGCGTCATCGCTGTCGAGGTACGCGACGCTGCCTGGCTGACTCCGGATCTCGCGGCCCTGCTGCGCGACACGGGCGCGCGCTACTGCGTCGGCCTGCATCCCAAGCTGCCGCCGCTGGCCGAGCAACTGCCGCTGCTGCGCGCGCTGTGGCCGGGGCCGCTGGTGGTGCGATGGAACCTGAACCGCCTGCACGGCCCCTATGGCTACGAAGAGGCCGAGAAGCGCTATGGCGAGTTCAATGAGATGCTGGACCCCGACCCCGAGACGCGCGCCGAGTTGGCCCGCATCATCCGCGGCACCGCGGGCGCCGGGCAGGATGCTTTCATCACCATTTCCAACAAGGCCGAAGGCTCGGCGCCGCTGAGCGTTCGGGCGCTCGCTCAAGCCATCGTCGACGGCTGACTCAGCGCTTGGCCGGCAGCTGGGGCTCCGGCAGATTGCCGCCCTCTGCTTCCCAGCGGCTGACATCTTCGCGATGTTGCTTACCGTCGTGGCGCACGCGGCGTTGGTGATGCTTCTGGCCCAGGTGCTGGACCAGCTTCATGGTCAGGGCCGAGGTGGCGAGGACGGCAAGAACGGGCTTGAGGATCATGGTGGCCTCCGCTGGCAGGGATTGCTTGATCGTGATCGATCCGCAACCACGCGCCCGTCGGCCGCCAGCTTCAAGGGCTGTAGGAGCAGACCTCAGCCCTGCAGCGGCCAGCGTGCGATGACGTCATGCCGGGTCAGGCCCTGGGGGCTTTTGACGAGAACGAACTCGCTCGCCGTCCAGCCCGCCAGGTCGACCTCCCAGGCAGGCGCCGGGCGCTTGTCGTAGCGCAGCGTCAGATGGGGCTCATAGTCCTTCACTGCCGGCAGGCCATGGTCGACCAGTCGATCAGCCAGCGCGTCGCGCAGCTCGCGCACCGCCTCCAGGCTCTGGCCGCCGGTCAGGACGAAGGGGTGCTGGCGTGCGCCTTCGCGGCCCCAACTGGCGAAGCGCTCGAAGCCGACGTCGAAGGCCGGCCAGACAAGCTCGGCCGCCGCGCGCATCGCCTGCGCCACGAGCTGCGGGTCAGGCTCACCCTCGAAGCGGCCGAAGTAGTGCAGCGTGATGTGGAAGATGCGGCTCGGCCTGAACCGCGGCACAAGGCCGCGCGCCACATGTTCGGCGGCTGCGGCGCGCGCAATGCGCTCGGCCGCCTGTTCATCCGGCCGCAGCGCGAAGAAGAGCTTATGGCCGGCCACGGCCTCAATTGGTGGCAGCGGAGGCGGCCTCGGCCGCACGCTTGGCGGCTTCGTCGACGCTGCTCTGCACCTGCTCGCCAACGGCCTTTGGCATGGGCAGGGCGGCACTGGCCGCCGGTGAACCAGGCGGCGGCTTCAAGGCCGAGGCCTGCTTCTTGACCAGCGACAGCACGATGGCCGCGACGATGACGAGGGCGAGAAGGCTGAAGGCTGCGCGCATGAATTGCTCCGTGAAGGCGCGGCAGCTTAACGCTCCGGCCGCGAACCCTGAAGCCCACGCGCCACGCAACGCTGCCGCAACGCCTGGCCACCACAGTCGCTGCATGTCGATGGACGAGAACACCACCCGGCTGCGAGCACTCGCGGCGCCGCGCTGCGGTCTGCTCAGCTGGTGGGCACCGGGGCCGGGTGCGTTCAGCGCCCGCGTGGTGCTGGACGATGGCAGCCAGCGCGACTTCGACAGCCCCTTCGAGCTGGCGCGCTTCCTGAGCACCCCTATGTCGAATGCGCCGGCCACGTCGAGCGGCCTGCGCTGACCTCGCACAATCCGCGCATGCAAGAACCGTCGGGTGCCGAGCTGGAGTTGCGCGTGTTGGGGCCGGTGCGCCTTTGGCGCGGTGGCCATCCCGTGGCGTTGACGAACCGCAAGACTCAGGCGCTGCTGCTGGTGCTCGCGCTGGACGGCGGCGCCAGCCGCCCGCGTTTGTGCGCGCTGCTGTGGCCGGATCTGGACGAACCCAGCGCGCGCCGCAACCTGCGCCGCGAGCTGGCGCGGCTGCGCGAGGCGGGCGTGCCCGAATCCTTTCGGGCCGATGACGACCATCTGCACCCTGGCGACACGCTGCGTTGCGACCTGCTGCTGGCCGAAGCCATGCCCGAGCTGGCGCTTGCGGGCTGGCCGGGCGAGCTGGCGGACGGCCTGCAGCTGGACGACGCGCCGCAGTTCGCGCCGTGGCTGAGCGCCGCCCGCGAGCGGGCACTGCGACTGCGGCTGCGCGCGCTGGAGGCCGCGGCCGCAGCCGCCGAGGTGCGAGCCGACCTGCCCGCCACGCTGGGCTATGTGCAGACCCTGCTGAGCGAGGACGGCCTGCAGGAGCGGCATCACCGCCAGGCCATGCGCCTGCTGGCTGCCACTGGCCAGCGCGAGGCGGCATTGCGCCAGTTTGAGCGCTGCCAGGCCATGCTGGCGGCCGAGCTGGGGCTGGCGCCCATGCCCGAGACCGTGGCGCTGGCGCAGTCGCTGCGCGGCAGCGCGCCGGCTGCCCCGCCCTTGCCCATCCGCCCCCCGCAGGCCTGGCCGGAGCGCCTGCCCTTCGTCGGCCGGGCCACCGAGGTGGCGCGGCTGCAAGGCGCCTGGGCGCGCCGCACCGCAGTCGTCATCGTCGGCGAGGCTGGCGTCGGCAAGACCCGCCTGGCCACCGATTTCGCGGCCTCGCAGGGCGCCTATGCGCTGGTGCGCTGCCGCAGCGGCGACCATGACATCGCCTTCGGTGCCTGTGCCCGCGTGCTGCGCGTGCTGGCTGGCGAGCCGCCCGACCTGCGCGGGCTGGACGACTGGATCGTGGCCGAAGTGACCCGGCTGCTGCCCGAACTGGGCCCGGCACCGGCGCCGCTGCGCACGCAGGCCGAGCGGCTGCGCTTCGACGAGGCCTGCATCCAGGCCTGGCTGGCGCTGTCGCGCGGCGCCTTCGACGCCCTCGTGCTGGATGACTGGCAGCTGGCCGACCCCGCCAGCCGCACGCTGCTGGCCCGCGCCGCCGCACGCCGCCGCGAGGCCGGCTCGGAAGGCGCCATCGAGCTGGTTTGCTGGCGCGGCGCCAGCGACGACCCCGAACTGCTGGGTTTCAGCGCGGCACTCGCGGCCGAAACGGTCGCGCTCGGCCCCTTGTCGGCGGAAGCGGTGTACGAGCTGGTGCGTCAATTGTCCGGCGCCGCCGACCCGGTGCGCTTTGCCGAACGCCTGTGCAGCGCCACCGGCGGCCACCCCTACTTCATCTCGGAGACGCTGCGCGACCTGGCTGAGACTGCGGTGCTGGACGTCGACGAGCAAGGCCGCTGGCGCACCCCGTTCGACGCCGTGACGCAGGACTACCGCGAGCTGCCCATGCCCGCCAGCGTGCGCGAGGCCGTGCTGGCGCGGGTGCGCCGACTGGACGCGCAGACGGCACGCCTGCTCGAAGCGGCCGCGCTGGCCGGTGAGCCTTTCGGTGCCGCCTGGCTGGCCTCGGCCTGCGCGCTGTCGGAACTCGAGACGGTGCAGGCGCTGGAGCAGGCAGCACGCGCCCAGCTCGTGCGGGCCCATGCGGCCGGCGGCTATGCCTGGGCGCACGACCTGGCACGCCAGGCGCTGGACTCGGCCCTGGAGCCGGTGCGGCGGCGCCTGGTGCACCACCGCCTGGCGCTGGGGGCCGAAGCGCTGGGCGCAACCGCCGAGGCCGCGCGCCATTTCGAAGCCTGCGGCGAGCCCCGACGTGCCGTCGCCCACCGGCTGGCCGCTGGCGATGCCGCCCGCGCGCTGGCGGCACTGGGCGAAGCGGCGCGGCACTGGCAACACGGCTTGGCCGACGAGCCGACGCCGCCCCRGGCCGCCATGCTGCTGGCCCGTTTGCTGGAGGCTGAAAACGGCCTGGGCCGCCGCACCGAGGCCGAGGCCTGCCGGCAACGCCTGGAAGACCTGCGCGCAGGCACCGCACTGCCGCCCGATGTCGAGGTGGACGCGGGCCACGCTCTCGCCCGCTATCTCGTGCGCGGCGAGGGCGCCCAGGCCGCACTCGCCCTGCTCGACGCRCTGCCCCTGCCGACCGACGACAGCCAGCGGCTGCGCGGCTTGTCGCTGCGCATGGACGCGCTGCAACGGCACGGCCGCATCGACGAGGCTCGCATGCTGGGCGATGAGGCGCTGGCCCTCGTCCACCCCGCCCACCCCGAGCGCGCGGAGCTGCTGGCATCGCTGGCCATGCTGGAGTTCTCCGCCGCGCATTTCGATGCGGCTGTCACGCGTGCCGACCAGTTCGTCACCGCCAGCCGGCAGCGCGGCGACGGCATGCTGACCGCCCGCAGCCTGCAATTGCGCGGCGCCTTCCAGGCCGAGCGCGGCAACGTGGACGCCGCCGAGGCCGACCTGCGTGAAGCCGCCGCGCTGGCCGGGCGCTTCGGCAACCGGCCCACGCAGCTGTTCTCCCTGTACAACCTGGCGGTCACTTTCCTGCAGCAAACGCGCCCCGGCGACGCGCTGCCGGTGGCCCTGGAAGGCTGGGCCTTGTGCGCCGACCAGAAGGGCAGCGAGGCCAGGACGATGTTTCGCGCGCTGTTCATCGACGCCTATTTCATGCTCGGCGACTGGGGCCGCACCTGGGCCCACATCGAGCCGGCCATCGACGAGATCATCGCCATCGGTCAGCCGATGTCCATCGCCGGCATTGCGATGGCGGTGCTGGAGCCGATGGCGGTGCTGGGCCAGTGGCCACGCGCCGCGGCCCTGCTCGCGGCGCTGGACCACGATGCGCTGGCCCAGTCGCCGCAGGCTGGGCAGCCGGTCTGGCTGGCTTGCGCGGTGGGCGCGCTGCTGCGCGGTGAGGTGAATGAAGCGCGAAGCTGGTTGCGGCGCCTGGGGCCGCCCGACGAGCTCGAGAACCCACGTGTCCGGCAGCGGCTCGCGCTCGTGGACGCCCAACGCTGTTGCTGCGAAGGCGACCTCGCCGGCGCGCTGGCGCGGTTGCCCGACGACGACGCGCCGGGCATGAACGACGAACTGAGGCTGCGCATGCTGGCGGTGCGCTGCCGCGCCGGTGCCGACGCGTCACAGCTGGCTCTGGCCCGGGCGGTACTCGATGACCCCCGCACCAACGCCACCGCCGCGCTGGAGCTGGCGCAGGCGCTGGGCGGCAAGGTGCTCGCAGCCCGGTTGGAACGCCTGGGCGCCAGCCTGGCCGACTGGCCCGAGATCCAGGCCAGCTTGCGCACCACCTGGCTCTGAACAGGCGCGCCGCAACGGCGCGGCAACGGCCGCGTTCTACCGTGGCGGCACCGCATCTCGGAGCACGCCATGAAACTGATCGCATTCCCGATGACCGGCCTGCCGGCCGGCAGCGCCCAGACCGACAACGGCATCGACTGGACCGTGGCTGCGGTCGTGCCTGAACCGTGGCTGGTGGGCAGGCTGGCCCGGCGCCGGCTGACAACACACAGGGCGCCGTTACTGATCAGATGCGCACGACTTGCCGCGGCGGCCTCATTGCTGACCCTGTCGCTTTCAGCGACGGCGGCCGGTGTCTTTGTGGAGGCGCTCCTGCTCACGCAAAGTGCCGACAACGTCATCACGACCGGCTCCTGCACACCCGGCAGCACCGCTTCTTTCGAGTGCGTGGGGTTCGGTCGGTTCATCGGGCTCGGCTCGCCAACGACAGACACCGGCACTGTGACCCATCTGCGTTCGGTATTCGACGCCGGCAACGTCTCGCAGGTGCCAAACTTCGTGATGAACGCCAGGGCACGCGCATTCGCATCCTTCGGCCAACTGCACGCGTCCACCTTCGTCCAGATTCAAGGTGCGGGCGGCAACGACGTCTCCATCGGTGGACGCGCCACGGCGCAGTTGACGGATCGCGTGACCATCAACTCGACCGTGCTGCCCGCCGGAACCCCCGTGTCGGTCAAGGTGTTGATGGACGTGAGCGGGCAAGGCGGCGGGCGGCTCTCCTTCGGCATCAACCAGTTCAATCAAAACGTGGACGTGTCGGACGATTTCGGCGGCGACGCATTGAAGGACTACGAAACGACCTTCTCCGCCAAAGTGGGTGAGAAGGTCAGCGTCACCTATGGGCTCGTGGCCTTTACGCGAATGTTTTCCAACGGCTGGGGGCCAGGCGATGTGCTCAATGGGCGCAACAACAGTGCCGACTACGGCAACTCCGCCTACCTCTACATGGGCGGCCTGGACCCCGCGCTGGGCATCACGCTGCAAAGCGACAGCGGCTTCACCTACGCCGTGCCTTCGGCGGTGCCCGAACCGGTTGCGGCATGGCTGCTGCTGATCGGGCTGCCTGTGCTGGCGTGGCGGGCTCGCAAGCTGAACCGTCGCGCTTGAAGGGCGTGGCGCGGGGTGCCGGGCCGACAGGCACAAGTCAGGCACCCGTCAGGCACTTCATCCTTCTTCACCCGCTCGATACCAGCCGGCAGCCTGCCCACCGCAGCATCCCTCGGCGGCCCAGCCTTCTTCGGGCCGTCACCACAAGGGAGGCGTATGCAAAAGTCATTGATAGCGGCGGCTCGCATCGGCGGGGTTGTGGTTCTCGCTTTGCAGCTCTGCGTCGGCGCGTGCGCGGCGCCGCTGGAGGCCGACATCCAGCGCAAGGTGCGCGAGGCGACCTTTGAAGTCGTCCTGCCCAAGCCGGCCCAGGAGTCCGTCACCTACGACAAGCCCTGGCAGGAGCTGATTCCCTACCAGCTGCGCTCCGACAAGTACGTGTCGATAGGGACTGCCTTCGCCATCGGCCCGAACCAGTACGCCACGGCGATGCACGTGCTGATCGCAGCGTTCGGCGACTCGCGCGGCGAGCCGATGTTGCGCGACGCGGACGGCAAGCTCTATCCGATCGCGCAGATCACCAAGGGCTCTATCGACCAGGACTTCGCGGTGTTCACGCTGGCCAAGCAGCCGGATCGTTCCGCCTTCCTGGAACTGAATGACAAGCCTGAGCTCAACGAGACGGTCTACGCCGTCGGCAACGCACTCGGCGAGGGCGTCGTCATGCGGGAAGGGAACTACACGTCGGACACGCCGGAAGACGAGAGCGGGCGCTGGAAGTGGATGCGGTTCTCCGCGCCGATATCGGGCGGCAACAGCGGCGGACCGCTGATCGACGCCAAGGGCAGCGTGATCGGTCTCGTGCGCGCCATGCGCACCTCCGAGAACACGCTGAACATTGCCGTTCCCGCCGCACTCGTAAAGAGCGCGCCAGACCACCTGGTGAGCGTGGATTCGCGCGCCGTCGCCGGCTTCGCCGTCTTCGACAAGACGCGGTCGGGACGATTCAAGACGGACATCACTGCGCCAAAGAGCTTCGCCGAGCTGTCGGTGGCCTATATGAAGGCGGCGGACGAGTTCAATACGGCGCAGCTGCGCGGGCTGCTCGCCGACAACGCGAACGAGACTTTCCCCCGCGGCAGCGGCAGCGAACGGCTGCTTCACGGCCTCTACGAGCGCAGCGCGCCCGCCATCGTCGTGCAGAACGGCAACGGCAACTGGATCTTCACTCAGCCGAGCTACACGCGGCTCGATCTTGGCCGCGAGGGCTGGCAGGACTCGGCCAACTTCAAGGGATACCTCGTGTTCCACCGGCACAAGCCGAACAACGTCAATCAGGCGAAGTGGTATTCGGACGCCCAGATGGCCAGGGAGGTGGTGCTCAAGGCGTCMCCGGCCACGATCCACATCAATGCCGAGAATGCCAAGATCGTTTCAATGGGCGCTCCSACCGAGGACACCCTCTTCACCGACWCCTGGGGCCGGGTCTGGCAAGTGCGCGCCTGGCGCATCACCACCTGGTTCGGCAGCGACTGGCTGGTCGAATTCGACCTGCCCGTGCCCGACGGTACGGTCGGTTTCGAGAGCAGGGTCTCCACGCTGGGGCGCGATTTCCAGATCGAGCGGATGAAGCTGCTGACCGGCTTCTTCGCGGCGTCCTACGAAGGAAAGCTCTCGCAATGGGACCGCTTCCTGTCACAGCGGGCCCTGCTGCCCAAGCCGCTGGCGGCATCGGTGCTGCATATCGACTTTGGCCGCAGCTTCGCGTTCGACGATCGCCGCTTGGCTTTCAGCTACGGGCCCGAGTTGCAGAAGATCGATCAGGACGGCCGCCTGCGGCTGGACTTCGCATTCACCCGTGACGCCGCGGATGCCCAGTTGGGCATCGCAGGCATCGTGGCCTACAACGCCGACGAGAAGACCGAGGTCGACGTCTTCCGCCATGGGACACCCGCAGAGGCCGGGAGCGAGGCTGCGAAGACGGAATGGCGCAAACGGCTGCATCACGCCCACCCCTACGACAGCGTTGCGCTGACCGCGAACGACAGGCAAATGATCAGCACGATCTATGGCGTTGCAGATGCCCAGCCGGCCCCGGACGTCCTCTATACCTTCCAGTACCGCGCCGAGACCGGCACACCGCAGGACCGGATGAAGGCCAAGCTCGACCTGCTGATGCAACAGGCGAAGGTCAACGAGCGCTGATCGCGCGGCGGTACGCTCGCCCGACCGAACCGCGACAGCACGATGGCCGCGAGGATGACGAGGGCGAGAAGGCGGAGGGCCGCTTGCATGGCGGGATGTGGTTGAGTTGATGAGATGCACAGCCCCCTGCTGCCTCGCTTGATCCAGCGCAAGGCCGCACCTACCTGTGCTGCCTAGCATGGCCCGAACCACAACGGAGACCCGCCATGCTGCTGCGCCTGCTTCTGCTCGCCGCGATCACCACGTCCACGCTGGCTCAGGGCGCACCCGCTCTGCCAGTTGTACAGGCTCAGCTGACCAGCCCGCCCTTCGTGCCGCCACCGACCGGGCGCAAGTCGCCGGCCAAGGTGATCGTCGAGCTGGAGGTCGTCGAGAAAGACATGCCCATCTCGGAGGGCGTCAGCTACACCTTCTGGACCTTTGGCGGCACCGTGCCGGGCAGCTTCATCCGCGTGCGCCAGGGCGACACGGTGGAGTTCCACCTGAAGAACCACCCGAGCAGCAAGATGCCCCACAACATCGACCTGCACGGCGTCACCGGCCCCGGCGGCGGTGCGGCATCCAGCTTCACGGCGCCAGGCCATGAATCGCAGTTCACCTTCAAGGCCCTCAACGAAGGCATCTACGTCTACCACTGCGCCACCGCGCCGGTGGGCATGCACGTGGCCAAYGGCATGTACGGCCTCATCCTCGTCGARCCGCCSCAGGGCCTGCCCAAGGTGGACCATGAGTTCTACGTCATGCAGGGCGACTTCTACACGACCGGCAAATACCGCGAGAAGGGCCAGCAGCCCTTCGACATGGAGAAGGCCATCGCCGAGCAGCCGACCTATGTGCTGTTCAACGGCGCCGAGGGTGCGCTGACCGGTGACAAGGCGATCAAGGCCAAGGTGGGCGAGAGCGTGCGCCTGTTCGTCGGCAACGGCGGCCCCAACCTGGTGTCGAGCTTCCACGTCATCGGCGCCATCTTCGACAACGTGCGCTTCGAGGGCGGCACGCTGGCGCAGAAGAACGTGCAGACGACGCTGATCCCCGCCGGCGGCGCGGCCATCGTCGACTTCAAGGCCAAGGTGCCAGGCAGCTATGTGATGGTCGACCACTCCATCTTCCGCGCCTTCAACAAGGGCGCGCTGGCCATCCTGAAGATCGACGGTCCCGAGGACAAGAGCATCTATTCCGGCAAGGAGGTCGACTCGGTCTACCTGGGTGACCGCGCCGCTCCCAACCTCGGCGCCGTGACCACCGCCACCGCGGCCGCCGCGGGCGGCACCTTGACGGCCAAGGACCAGATCGCCGCCGGCCAGGCGCTGTTCGCCGGCACCTGCTCGGTCTGCCACCAGGCCAACGGCGCCGGGCTGCCGGGCGTGTTCCCGCCGCTGGCCAAGTCCGACTGGCTGGGGCAGGACGCCAAGCGCGCCGTCGGTGTCGTGCTGCACGGCCTGTCGGGCAAGGTCAAGGTCAACGGCAAGGACTACGACTCGGTCATGCCGCCGATGAACCAGCTCAACGACGACGAGGTCGCCAACATCCTGACCTATGTGCTGAACAGCTGGGGCAATGTGGGCGGCAGCGTCTCGGCCGACGAGGTCAAGAAGCAGCGTGCCGCCAAGCCCGCCACCACCAACCAGGCAGCACACTGATGGCCCTGGCCAGCGCGTTGCTGGGCTTGGCCGGCGCGGCCTATGTGGCCCTGCCGGCCGGCACGCTCAACAGCGTGCTGGCCCGCGACACCGACCGCGAACCGACGCGCGTCGCGGCCTTCCAGATGCGCGAGACGCCCGTCACGCGTAGCGAGTTCGGCCGCTTTCTGTCCACCCACACCGAATGGCAGGCCAGCCGCGCGCCTGAGGCCTTCGCCGGTGCCGGCTATCTGCGCCATTGGGCCGAGGCCGGCGGTGATGACACCCCCGTCACCGAGGTCAGCTGGTTCGCCGCCCAGGCCTATTGCGAGTCCGAGGGCGGCCGACTGCCGACCTGGTACGAATGGGAATACGCCGCCGCGGCCGACGCCACGCGCACCGACGCGCGCGGCGATCCGGCCTGGCTGGCGCGCATCCTGGGCTGGTATGCCCGCCCGGCCAACCGCGCGCTGCCAGCAGTAGGGGGCTCGGCGAACGTCTACGGCGTGCGCGACCTGCACGGCGTGGCCTGGGAATGGGTGGACGACTTCAACGCCCTGCTCGTCAACGCTGACAGCCGCAGCGCCAGTGACCCGGACCGGCTGAAGTTCTGTGGCGCCGGCGCCATCGACCTGCAGGACCGCCAGAACTACGCCGTGCTGATGCGCGTGGCGCTGCTTTCTTCTCTCAGCGCGGCCGACAGCACCGGCAGCCTGGGCTTTCGATGTGCTCGCGAGGTAAAGCCATGAAACGATTTCTGATCTGGGCCTGGCTGTTGCTGGCCGGCGCGGCCATGGCCGCCCTGCCCGGCGATTCGGTCTACCAGCTGGATGCCAGGCTGACCAACCAACAGGGCCAGGTGATCCGCCTGGATGGCGGACGCGGCCAGCCGGTGCTGGTCAGCATGTTCTACACCTCCTGCCAGTTCGTCTGCCCGATGCTGATCGACGCGGCGCGCGACACCGAGGCGGCTCTGACCGAGGCCGAGCGCCGGCGCGTGAAGGTGCTGCTGATCAGCTTCGACCCGGCGCGCGACACGCCGGCCAAGCTGGAAGCCATGGCCAAGGAGCGTGGGCTGGACGCCTCGCAATGGACGTTGGCCCGCACCGACCCGGCCACGGTGCGCAAGATCGCCGCGCTGCTGAAGTTCCAGTACCGCGCCCTGCCCGACGGAGAGTTCAATCACAGCGCCGAGCTCATCCTGCTCGACGGCGAAGGCCGCATCACGGCGCGCACCTCCATGCTGGCCGGCGCGGATGCAAACATGGTCAACGCGATCCGCAAGCAGGTGGCGGCGCGCCAGCCCTGACCGTCAACGGCGGCGCGTCGACACCACGAAGCGAACCAGCCGGCGCTGCGCGTCCGCCGTAACGCCAAAGGACAGCGTGCCCCACTCCCGCTCGTACACCAGATAGACCGGCACGCTGCCGGGGCGAAAGCGCGGCGACGGGATCTCGGTCTTGAAGTCGAGACCGTAGTGCGTGCCGATGGCGGCCCCGTCGATGCCGCCATCCTCGCGCAGCGTTGCACTGAGGAAGACGGCGCCGTCGCCAATGTCGGCGTCGGGCATGCGCAGGTCGATCGCTTCATACGCCCCGCCCTTGCCTGCAGCCGGCGCCCAGGCCTCGATGGCGGCTGTGTCGGCATCCGGGTCCCGCACCAGGGTGACGCCGAGGAGGCTTGAGACCTTGGCGGGATCCAGCGCTGGCTCGGCCACCAACTGGTCAATCATTGCGAAGAGGGTCAGGTCGCTCATGGGCTGGCGCTCCGAAAGGGGTGCGGGCTTCAAAGATCAGGGGAAGAGGGTCACGCCGCTCAGGTCAGCGTAATCGAGCTGCTTGGCCGGATCAGACGCATGGGCACTGTTCCAGGTGTCGATATGGCCGCGGCCATAGTAGGTCTTGTAGTCTTCATGGGTCGTGCTGGTGATGAGGTCGCCAAACTCCTTGGCCATCTCCTGGCGCGCTGTGGCCTCGTCGATGTCGCCTTTTTCCAGCTTGTCGTAGATGGCCATGAACTTGCCGGAGGCGTCGGCCGGCACCTCGCTCACCACGCCCTCGGCCGCATGCTCCTTGGCGGCCCGGCAGGCCACGAGCTGGGCTTCGCCTTCGTCGATGAAGTCCACCTCGGTGGCCTTGCGCACATATTCCAGCCCGTCCGCCACGCTGTTCAGCGTGGGCTTGGGCGGCGGCGTGAACAGCGCGTGGCCGGTCTCGTGCGCCAGCCCACCCAGGGCCTCGTCGAGCGGGTCGCTGGGGTCGATGGCGATGGTCTTGTTGACCTTGTCGCAGTAGCTACCCCCGCCCGGCTCGTTGAGCTTGATGACCCATTTGTCCTGCTGCAGCTTGACGATATTGGTCTTGAGCGTGGGCGACTGGGCCAGCTTCTCGTTGATCCCCTTGAGCCCCTTCTTGATGGTCTTGCTGCCCTTGGGAACTTTCTCCAGCGGCGTTTCGGCGAGCTGGTTGGTCTTGTCGACCACGGTCTGGGCCAACTTCTTCAGCTCGCTGTCCGACATCGGCTTGTCGGTCTTGCCGAGCTGGTTCTTCAGCGCCTGGTCGAGGATGCGCTTTTGCTCGTCGTTGAGCTTGGCCGAGCCCTTGAGCTTCTTCAGCTCGGTGCCCGTCGAGCCGAACTTTGCGGTGCCGCTGTCGACATTGGCCTTGCGCGCCACCGCCCTGGCGCAGTCGGCCACGGCAGTCTTGAATTCCGGCAAGGCCTTGATGGCGTCGACATAGGCCGTGATGGTCTTGGGGTCGGCGGGCAGCTTGGCCTTGGCCTGGGTGACCGCATCGAATGCGGCCGTCAATCCGCTCGGTGCCGTGGCCGGCAGGGCCTTGAGCGCCTTGTCGATCTCCGCCTTGGTGTCGTCGTATTTCTTTTTCAGCTGCTGCATGGCCTTGGTCTCGGCCTTGAGGTAGTCAGCCACCTTACTGCCCAGCACGTCCAGGGCCTTGGCAGCCCGGACATAGTCCTGCAGGGTCTTGGGGTCAGCCACCAGTCCATTGCGGGCGCTCTGCACGGCGGCATGCGCTGATTCCACGCCGGGCGGCGCCGCACCGGGCACCTTGGCCAGATCGCCCTGCTCGAGCTTGAGTTTGGCGGCGTCGTACTTGCCCTTGGCCGTGGCCACCGGGTCGCCCTTCGTGGGCTTCGCATCGACCGACTCCAGCACCTCGCGCACGGCGGTCCGGGCGCCTCCTCGCTTGGGCAACTGGTCGGGCGGCGTGGACATGGGGAGCGCTCCTTCGGGGCGTCAAGGCCGCAGGGCTTCCGGCGGGATGGGGCGCGAGGATAGGAGCTCCCCGTGACGCCGGTCAAGCCAGGACGCCGGCATCACGCAGGAGTTCCAACGGCGATGCCGGGCGTCAGCAGGCGCTCCAGCAATTGCCGCACGCTGGTGATCTGGCTGCCGAAGGGCAGCCCGCCGCGGCCGCGGAAGAACAGGCCCTTGTTGACCTCGCCCCGCAATGCCGACCCCAGGCGCTGGTCAATGCAGAACTGGCCCCAGCCCTTGAGGCCGTCGCGCAGGCCGCACTGGCTCAGGCAGTCGAAGGCCATCGTGCAGCGCTGCTTGAGCTGGGCCACGGCCTGCAGGCGCTCCTCGGCCTTCAGGTATTTGCGAAGCCACGGCGTCATCACCGCGCGGGCGGGCAGGCCGGCCACGCTGGTGAACTCGACCAGGTCCTCGTCACGCGCTTCCACCAGCACCTGCTTGAAGTTGGGGTGGGCGTCGCACTCCTCGGTGGCGACGAAGGCCGTGCCGAGCTGGGCCGCGTCGGCGCCCAGGGACTGCAGGCGCTGGATGTCCTCGCAGCAGCGCACGCCGCCGGCGGCGATCAGCGGCACCTGGCCCTCCACGCCAGCGTCGCGGATCAGCTGGCGCACCGCAGGCAGCACGGTCTCGAAGTCGAAGCGCGCGTCGCTCAGGTCGGCCACGCGCGCCGCGCCCAGGTGGCCGGCGGCATGGCCCGGGTGCTCGATGATGATGGCGCTGGGGATGCGTTGGCGGCGCTCCCATTTGCGCCACAGCAGCGCCACGCCGCGCGCGTCGCTGAGGATGGGCACGAGGGCCGTATTGGGGTGGTCCTGGGCCAGCTCGGGCAGGTCCAGCGGCAGGCCGGCACCCACMACCAGCGCGTCCACGCCCTCCTGCAGCGCCGTGCGCACCGAGGCCGCGTAGTCGCTCACCGCGCGCATCACGTTGACGGCCAGCAGGCCACGCCCGCCGGCAATCCCGCGGGCCAGGCGGATCTCGCGCGCCAGCGCCTCCTGGTTGGCCTGCTGGATGACGGTCTTCTTGTTTTCGTCGCTGTCGCGCATGCCTTCGCTGCGCGCCATCAGGTCGGGGTGGTGGCGGCGCAGATCCACTGAGGCGATGGTGCCCCAGGCGCCCTGCGCGGCGACGCTGCCGGCCAGCCGATGGGCCGAGATGCCCACGCCCATGCCGCCCTGCACGATGGGCAGCAACTGCCGGCCGCGGATCAGCAGGGGTTTCAGGCTGGCCATGGCCATGCGGTCGAGAAGCGAAGGAGTGGTCATGGCGTGGGCGGATGAAAGGCGGAAGGGGCGATGCTGGGCGCAAGCGCCCCGCACCACTTTGATCTGGTGCAAGGTCAGGTGGATTCGTCAACCGCCCAGCACATGCATGTCCGCACGCTCGGGCTGTAGCAGGCGCAGCTTGTCGCGCTGCTCGGAGTAGGCGTCGCCGCGCTGCGCCCAGATGCCGGCCAGGTGCTCCCGCAGCTCCGTCTCGCCGCCCYGGGAAGCGCGCAGCAGCGGGCGCAGATCGTGGCCCTGGGGTGCGAACAGGCAGGTGAAGAGGCGGCCGTCCGCCGTCAGCCGGGCGCGCGTGCAGTCGCCGCAGAAGGCATGGCTGACGCTGCTGATGAAGCCGATCTCGCCCGCGCCGTCGGCGTAGCGCCAGCGCTGCGCCGTCTCGCCGCCACGGGTGGCGGGCAGCGGCAGCAGCGGCCAGCGCGCGGCGATGCGCGCACGCAGTTCGTCGCTGGGCAGCACCTCGTCCATCTTCCAGCCGTTGTGGCAACCGGCGTCCATGAACTCGATGAAGCGCAGCACCATCCCTGCGCCAAAGTTCTCGCGGAAGTGCTCGGCCAGCGGCAGCGCTTCGCCGTCGTTGACGCCACGGCGCATCACCATGTTGACCTTGATGCGCTCGAAGCCCGCGCGCTGCGCCGCCTCCAGCCCGCGCAGCACCTCGGCCACGGGGAAGCCGACGTCGTTCATGCGCTGGAAGACGGCGTCATCCAGCGCATCGAGGCTCACTGTGAGGCGGTTCAGGCCGGCGTCGCGCAGCGCAGCGGCCTGGCCGGCCAGCAGGCTGCCGTTGGTCGTCAGCGCCAGGTCGGGCGGCGTGCCGTCCAGCGTGCGCAGCGCGGCCAGCTGGCGCACGAGCGTGGCCAGGTCGCGGCGCAGCAGCGGCTCGCCGCCGGTCAGGCGCAGCGTGCGCACGCCCAGGGCCAGGGCCTGGCGGGCGACTTGGGCGATCTCCTCGAAGTTCAGCAGCTGCGACTGCGGCAGGAAGCGGTGGCCGGGGCCGAAGCGGCTGCGCGGCATGCAGTAGCTGCAGCGGAAATTGCAGCGGTCGGTCAGCGAGATGCGCAGGTCGCGCCAGGGGCGCTGGCGGCGGTCGTGCAGCGTGCCGTCCAGCGGTGCCAGCGAGGCGATCACACGGGGCATCCAAAGCAAAGGGGCTGTCCTTGCGTCCATGCCGGCATTCTGGGCAGCGGCCCCGGCCCGGCCCATCCGGCCGTGGCAGGACGAGGGCACCGGCGACCTACTCCTTTCGGGCGATGGCCGCCTCGTCCGCCCGCCGCGCACGCCGCGGCGGCAGCGCGTTACGGTGTCGACCATGAACATCGAGCATTTCAACGACCTGCTGGCCATGGCCCGTGCCCAGCCCGAGCCGCAACGGCTGCTGATGGTTTTCACCACGGCCGAGTGCGAACCCGACGCGACGCCCGAGCAGCGGGCCGCCCATGCCGCCGGCGAGGGCGGCGTGCTGCGCCCGCTGATGTGCGTGGACAAGGACCCGGCCGAGCTGCAGGACTTCGCGACCCTGGCCGCCGAGGCGCGCCAGGCCGGACCGGCCTGGCAACTGATGTTCACCGCTGCCCTGGCCGGCCGCACGACCACCAGCGAGATCCAGCGCATGCTGGAGCTGTTGACCAAGCGCGTGGAGACCGGTGAGTTCGGCGGGCTGCTGTCGTTCAACCCGACTGGCGAGACCGTGTTTATCGGCTAAACGATGGGGACGCCGCTGGCGTCCATCCCGTCTTCCTCGCTGCTCAGCAGGTAGGGCCCGGTGCCGGCATTGTCGGCGCGCGAGGCGGGCACGAAGGCGCCAACGGCCACGTCGAACACGTGCACCTCGCCGTCCTCGATGACGTAGTGCCAGCCGTGCAGCGTCAGCGCCCTCGCCTCGACGCGCTCGCGCACCATCGGGTAGTCCATCAGTCGCTCCAGCTGCAGCACGATGGCGCGCTGCTCGGTGCGGCGCATCACCTCGGGGCCGGGCTCGGCCACCGGCAGCGCGGCCTCGCGGCCAAGGTCCAGCCAGCGGGCGAGGTTCTGCGCGGCCGGCGCCACCTCGCCGTAGAGCGCGCGGATGGCGCCGCAGTGGCTGTGGCCGCAGACGATGACGCGGCGCACCTGCAGGTTCAGCACCGCGTACTCGATGGCCGCCGCCGTGCCGTGGAAGCCCTGGCTCTGGTCGTACGGCGGCACAAAGGCGCCGACGTTGCGAACGAGAAAAAGCTCGCCCGGGCCGGCGCCGGTCAGCAGATAGGGCACGAGGCGCGAATCCGAGCAGCCGATGAAGAGTGTCAGCGGATGCTGGCCGTCGTCGACGAGATGCCGGAACAGCGAGCGCTGCTGCGGGAAGGCATCGGTCTGGAAGCGGCGCAGGCGTTCGAGCAGCTCGTCGGGCATCACTGCACCAATGGTGAACTCGCTTGCTGAAGCTCGACACCTTCCAGTCGCGCGTCCGCGGCCAGTGTCTGCAGGTACTGGCGCAGCGCGCTGATCTGATGCAGCTGGCGCATGCGCTGGGCCACGGCCTCGCGCACCTGCTCGAAGGCCGGCAGCCGCCCCGGCTCGCGTGCGTCGATGGCGGCGATGTGCAGTCCGAAGCGGCTGTGCAGCAGCTGCGGCAACACGCCGATCTCGCTACGGCCGAACAGCTCCTTGGCGAACTCGGGCGCGCAGTCGTTCGCCGTCAGCCAGCCCAGCCGCCCGCCCTCGGCGCCACTCGGGCAGTTGGACAGCATCTTCGCCGCTTCGTCAAAAGCGGCCACGTCGCTGGCGCGCAGCTGGATCAGATGCCCTTCCGCGCGCTGGCGCAGCAGGCTCACGTCCACGCCGGGCGTGACGGCGAACAGGATGTGCCGCACCTGCACGCGCTCGCCCTGGGCGTAGTGGCGCGCGTTGGCCTCATAGTGGCGCCGGCAGGCCGTCTCGTCCGGCTCGGGGCCGGCCAGTTCCTGCGCGATCAGCGCCTCGATGGCCTGGCTGGCCGCCTCGCTCAGCGCTCCCTCGCGCGGCGCGGGGTCGTCGGTGGCGAGCAGGCCCAGCGCGATGGCGCGCTGGCGCAGCAGCTCGGTGCAGGCGCGCTGGCGCAGCGCGGCCTCGTCCAGCGCCTCTTCGACGGCGGCGATCTCGATGTGGTTCACATGAGCCATGGTGGACCTCACTTCGGCAGGTTCAGGCGGCGCGAACGCACGACCTGGTAGGGGCGGAAGACGTAGAACACCGACGCCAGCCCGCTCCACACATGCACGAGGCGGCTGAACGGGAACAGCAGGAAGATCGTCATGCCCAGCACCATGTGGACCTTGTAGGGCCAGGCCAGGGCCACGAGGCCGCTCGCGTCGGGGTTGAAGGTGACGATGCGCTGCGCCCAGTCGCTCAGCACCAGCATGACCGCGCCGTCGGCGTGCGCCAGCGAGAACGGCAGCGTGATGAGGCCCAGGCTCAGCTGCACCCACAGGATCCACAGGATGGCGAGGTCCGTGCGGTGGCTGGTGAGGCGGATGCGCGGATCGGTCATGCGGCGCCAGATCAGCATCGACAGGCCAATGAAGCAGAACGTGCCGGCCACGCCGCCAGCGACGATGGCCAGCATCTGCTTAGTTGCAGGGCTGATGAAGTGCTCGTAGACGGCATGAGGCGTCAGCATGCCTACCGTGTGGCCAACGAACAGAAACAGGATGCCGGCGTGGAAGAGGTTGCTGCCCCATTTCATGCCCCGGCTGCGCAGCAGCTGCGAGCTGTCGCTCTTCCAGGTGTACTGATCACGGTCGAAGCGGGCCAGGCTGCCCATCAGGAAGACGGCCAGGCAGATGTAGGGGTAGACGACGAACAGGAAGTTGTGGACGGCGTTCATGCCTGGGCTCCCGGTTGATGCGCACTGGGCTTGCGCACGATGTGGATGGGCTGCGGCTGCTCGGGCCGCGACTGGCCGGCCGACGAGCAGCCGCCGAAGGCCTCGGGCTCGGCCCAGTCTTCGTCGAGCTCGGGCTCGGGCGGAATCTCGACGCGCTCGGCGCGCTCGCCCGCCAACTCCAGCGCGGCGGCCAGCACGCTGGCATAGGGGCTCTGGCGACGCTTCAACGCGCTGAAGATGGACCGCGTGATGTGAGCGATCTCGGCGAGGAAGTCGTGTGCCTCGCGGGCCGGCTGCGTGCTGGCGTACTCCAGCACCACGGCCAGGTGGTCGGGCAGCTCGCCGGGCGCGAGGTACAGGCCCGCACGCTCGTAGGTCTGCTGCAGGTCGACCATGGCCGGGCCACGCTCGCGCGAGTCGCCGTGGATGTGCTCGAACAGGTGCAGGGCCGTGCCGCGGCCGCGGTCGAAGAGGTCGACGAAATCGGCTTCCACGGCGAAGGGGTCGTCGCGATGAAGATGCTGCAGCAGCGCGCACAGCTCGTCGATGCGAGCCGCCGGCAGCGCGGCCTCGGCGCGCAGGGCCTGCTGCAGCTCGGGCACGGCGGCACGCAAGGCCGCATCCGGGTAGCGCAGCAGCGCGGCGAGCACGCGCAGGCTGTAGGGGGCGTGGGTGGGTTTGGTGAACATGGCGGCCCTCAGATCGTTGCCTTGATGGGGATGGTTCGCTTCTTCTCCGAGCCGAAGAGGCTCGTTTCCGTCACGCCCTCGGAGCAGCCGTTGCCGAAGCTGAAGCCGCAGCCGCCGCGCACGTTGAAGGCGTTCTCGGCGTACTCGCGGTGCGTCGTCGGAATGACGAAGCGGTCCTCGTAGTTGGCGATGGCCATCACGCGGTACATGTCCTGCACCTGGGCTTCAGAGAGCCCGGCTTGATCGAGCACGGCCAGGTTCTTCACGCCGTCCACGTGCACGCCGCGCTGGTAGGCGCGCATGGCCAGCATGCGCTCCAGCGCGCCGACGACGGGCACGGTGTCGCCCGCGGTCAGCAGGTTGGCGAGGTACTGCACGGGGATGCGCAGCTGCTTCACGTCGGGCAGCTCGCCCACCTCGCCCAGCTGGCCGGCGTTGGCCGCCGCGCTGATGGGCGACAGCGGCGGCACGTACCAGACCATGGGCAGCGTGCGGTACTCGGGGTGCAGCGGCAGGGCCACCTTCCAGTCCACGGCCATCTTGTAGACCGGGCTGTTGCGCGCCGCCTCCAGCCAGTTCTCCGGGATGCCGTCCAGCCGCGCCTGCTTGATGACGGCGGGGTCGAAGGGGTCCAGGAAGAGGTCGAGCTGGGCTTGGTAGAGGTCCTTGTCGTTGGGCGTGGCGGCGGCCTCAAGAATGCGGTCGGCGTCGTACAGCAGCACGCCGAGATACCGGATGCGGCCGACGCAGGTTTCGGAGCAGACGGTGGGCTGGCCCGCTTCGATGCGCGGGTAGCAGAAGATGCACTTCTCGGCCTTGCCGCTCTTCCAGTTGTAGTAGATCTTCTTGTAGGGGCAACCTGACACGCACATGCGCCAGCCGCGGCACTTGTCCTGGTCGATCAGCACGATGCCGTCTTCCTCGCGCTTGTAGATCGAGCCCGACGGGCAGCTCGCCACGCACGCCGGGTTCAGGCAGTGCTCGCACAGCCGCGGCAGATACATCATGAAGGTGTTCTCGAACTGGCCGTAGATGTCCTTCTGGATGTCGTCGAAGTTCTTGTCCTTGCTGCGCTTGCTGAACTCGCCGCCGAGGATCTCCTCCCAGTTCGGGCCCCACTCGATCTTCTCCATGCGCTGGCCGGTGATGAGGCTGCGCGGGCGGGCCGTCGGCGCATGCTTCATCTCGGGGGCCGACTGCAGGTGGTCGTAGTCAAAGGTGAAGGGCTCGTAGTAGTCGTCGATCTCCGGCAGGTTGGGGTTGGCGAAGATCTTCATCAGGAGCTTCCACTTGCCTCCCTGGCGCGGTTCCAGCTTGCCGTCGGGCTTGCGGATCCAGCCGCCGTTCCACTTGTCCTGGTTCTCCCATTCCTTGGGATAGCCGATGCCGGGCTTGGTCTCCACGTTGTTGAACCAGGCGTACTCGACGCCGGGGCGGCTGGTCCAGACGTTCTTGCAGGTCACCGAGCAGGTGTGGCAGCCGATGCACTTGTCCAGGTTCAGGACCATGCCGATCTGTGCGCGAATCTTCATTTGCTTGCTCCTCGGGTTCTCAGGGGTTTTCGCCTTGGGCCTGGTAGGCCGCGGCGAGGTGGTCGTCACGCGGTGTGTCGAGCCAGTCCACCTTGTTCATCTTGCGCACCACGACGAACTCGTCACGGTTGGTGCCGATGGTTCCGTAGTAGTTGAAGCCGTAGCTGTACTGGGCGTAGCCGCCGATCATGTGGGTGGGCTTGGTGACGATGCGCGTCACCGAGTTGTGGATGCCCCCACGCACGCCGGTGATCTCGCTGCCGGGCGTGTTGATGATCTTTTCCTGCGCGTGGTACATCAGCGTCATGCCGGGGTTCACGCGCTGGCTCACCACCGCACGGGCCGCGATGGCGCCGTTGATGTTGAACAGCTCCACCCAGTCGTTGTCTTCGATGCCGGCGCTCTTGGCGTCGTCCTCGCTGAGCCAGATGACGGGGCCGCCGCGGTTGAGCGTCAGCATCAGCAGGTTGTCGCTGTAGGTGCTGTGGATGCCCCACTTCTGGTGCGGCGTGATGAAGTTCAGCACGATCTCGCGGTGGCCGTTGGGCTTGATGTTCTGGATCCCGCCCGTCGTCTTCAGGTCCACCGGCGGGCGGTAGCTGCTGAAGCCCTCGCCGAAGGCGCGCATCCAGGCGTGGTCCTGGTAGAACTGCTGGCGCCCGGTCAGCGTGCGCCATGGGATCAGTTCATGCACGTTGGTGTAGCCGGCGTTGTAGGAGACCTTCTCGCTCTCCAGCCCGCTCCAGGTCGGTGAGCTGATGATCTTGCGCGGCTGCGCCTGGATGTCGCGGTAGCGGATCTTCTCGTCCTCGCGGTGCAGGGCCAGGTGCACGTGCTCGCGGCCGGTGGCCCGGCCCTGGGCTTCCCAGGCCTTCACCGCGACGTGGCCGTTGGTCTCGGGCGCGAGTTGCAGGATGACCTCGCAGGCGTCGATGTCGCTGACGATGCGGGCGCGGCCTTCGGCGTTCACGCCGTTGAGCTCGGCGAGCTGGGCCACCTCCGTCTTGGTGTCCCAGCCGATGCCCTTGCCGCCGTTGCCCAGCTTCTCCATCAGCGGGCCCAGCGCCGTGAAGCGCTCAAACGTGGCCGGGTAGTCGCGCTCGACGACGGCGATGGTGGGCGCCGTCTTGCCGGGGATGAGGTCGCACTCGCCCTTCTTCCAGTCCTTCACGCCGAAGGGCTGGGCGAGCTCGGCCGGCGTGTCGTGCATCAGCGGCGACAGGACGACTTCCTTCTCCACGCCCAGGTGGCCGATGCAGACCTTGCTGAAGGCTTTGGCGAAACCCTTGTAGATCTCCCAGTCACTGCGCGACTGCCAGACCGGGTCCACGGCCGCGGACAGCGGGTGGATGAAGGGGTGCATGTCGCTGGTGTTGAGGTCGTTCTTCTCGTACCAGCTGGCGGTGGGCAGCACGATGTCGCTGTACAGGCAGGTCGTGCTCATGCGGAAGTCCAGCGTCACGAGCAGGTCCAGCTTGCCCTGCGGCGCTTGGGCATGCCAGCGCACTTCGTTGGGCTTGGCGTCGTCCACGCCGAGGTCCTTGCCCTGCACGCCGTTCTCGGTGCCGAGCAGGTGCTTGCAGAAATACTCGTGGCCCTTGCCGCTGGAGCCCAGCAGGTTGGAGCGCCAGACGAACATGTTGCGCGGCCAGTTCTGCGGCGCGTCGGGGTCTTCGCAGCTCATCTGCAGCGAGCCGTCGCGCAGGCCGCGCACGACGTAGTCCTTGGGCTCCATGCCGGCGGCAGCGGCATCCTTCACCACCTGCATCGGGTTGGTCTTGAGCTGCGGCGCGCTGGGCAGCCAGCCCATGCGCTCGGCGCGCACATTGCAGTCGATCAGGCTGCCGGCGAACTCGGCACGCTGGGCGTCTGTCGCCAGTGGCGACAGGACTTCGTCCACGTCCAGCTTCTCGTAGCGCCACTGGTCGCTGTGGGCGTAGAAGAAGCTGGTGCTGTTCATCTGGCGCGGCGGGCGCACCCAGTCGGTGGCGAAGGCCAGCGGCACCCAGCCGGTCTGCGGGCGCAACTTCTCCTGACCCACGTAATGCGCCCAGCCACCACCGCTCTGGCCGATGCAGCCGCACATCATCAATAGGTTGATGACACCGCGGTAGTTCATGTCGCAGTGGTACCAGTGGTTCATCGCGGCGCCGATGATGATCATCGACTTGCCCTTGGTCTTGTGCGCGTTCTCGGCGAACTCGCGCCCCACGCGGATGACCTGCGCGCGCGGCACCCCGGTGATGGCTTCCTGCCAGGCGGGCGTGTAGGGGGCGTTGTCGTCGTAGCTCCTGGCACCCGAGCCGAAGCCGCGGTCGATGCCGTACTGCGCGGCCTGCAGGTCGAAGACGGTGGCGACAAGCACCTCGCCGTCCTGCGTCTTCAGCGTGGTGGCCGGCACGCGGGCGCAGTGGCTGACGCCGTCCTGCTGCGGGTTGGGCGTGAAGTGCTCGCTGGCGCTGCCGGCGAAATAGGGGAAGGCGACATCGACGAGCTCGTGCGCCTGCGCGCCGTCTTCCACGAGGGAGAGCTTGAGCTTGACGTCACCGCCGCCCTCGGCCTCCCTGGCCTCCAGGTTCCACTTGCCGGTGTCGTCGCGGCCCTCGGCACCCCAACGGAAACCGATGGAGCCATGGGGCAGCACCAGGCGGCCGGTGGCGTCATAGGCCAGCGTCTTCCACTCGGGGTTGTTGCTCTGGCCCATCTGGCCGGCCAGGTCGCTGGCGCGCAGGTAGCGCCCGGGCACGCGGGTCTTGCGGCCGTCGGGCAGGGTCTGCTCCTCCAGCAGCACGAGCAGCGGCAGGTCGGTGTAGCGACGCGCGTAGTCGTCGAAATAGGGGCTGCGCTCCTTGAAATAGAACTCGTTGAGCGCGACGTGGCCCATGGCCATGGCAAGCGCCGCGTCGGTGCCCTGCTTGGGGTGCAGCCACAGGTCGGCCAGCTTGGCGACCTCGGAGTAGTCGGGCGTCACCGCCACCGTCTTGGCGCCCTTGTAGCGCACCTCGGTGAAGAAGTGGGCGTCCGGCGTGCGCGTCTGCGGCACGTTGCTGCCCCAGGCAATGATGTAGTTGCTGTTGTACCAATCGGCCGATTCGGGCACGTCCGTCTGCTCGCCCCAGACCTGCGGGCTGGCCGGTGGCAGGTCGCAGTACCAGTCGTAAAAGCTCATGCAGACGCCGCCGATCAGGCTCAGGTAGCGGCTGCCGGCCGCGTAGCTGACCATGGACATCGCCGGGATGGGCGAGAAGCCGATGACGCGGTCCGCGCCGTGCTGCTTGATCGTGTAGACGTTGGCCGCGGCGATCAGCTCGTTGACCTCGTCCCAGGTGGAGCGCACGAAGCCGCCCATGCCGCGCAGCTGCTGGTAGTCGCGCCGGGCGCTCTCGTCGCTCTGGATCAGCGCCCAGGCATCGACCGGGCTCTTCGAGACCGCCAGCGCCTCGCGCCAGCGCTTGAGCAGGCGGCCGCGCACCATCGGGTACTTCACGCGGTTGGCGCTGTAGAGATACCAGCTGTAGCTCGCGCCCCGCGCGCAGCCGCGCGGCTCGTGGTTGGGCAGCTCGGGGCGGGTGCGCGGGTAGTCGGTCTGCTGGGTCTCCCAGGTGACGATGCCGCCCTTGACGTAGATCTTCCATGAGCAGGAGCCGGTGCAGTTCACGCCGTGCGTGCTGCGCACGATCTTGTCGTGCGCCCAGCGGTTGCGGTAGGCGTCCTCCCAGGTGCGGTCCTCGCCGGTGCTCACGCCGTGGCCACCGGCGAAGACCTCCTTGGGCAGCTGGAAGGCGGTCAGTCGATCCAGGAAATGGGACATTGATTTCTCCGTTAGCAGGACAGGGGAGCGTGGCGCCGGCCGTAGAACCACCAGCAGATGGCCATGCAGCTCAGGTAGAACGCCAGGAAGCAATAGAGCGCGGCCTCGGGGCCGCCGGCCAGCGTGATCGCGCTGCCAAAACTCTTGGGAATGAAGAAGCCGCCGTAGGCACCGACGGCTGAGCACAGGCCGAGTGCCGCGGCGCCCTGGGCCTGCGCTTCGGGCAATGGGCGCTGGCTCTGCTGTGCCTCGCGCACGAAGCCCAGCGGCACCATGCGGAAGGTGCTGCCGTTGGCGATGCCGGCGGCGACGAAGAGCAGCACGAAGCTGGCGGCGAACAGCCACGCGCTCCCGCCGCCGCCCAGGCTGGCCAGCACGCCGACGACGCCCAGCGCCAGGCCGCCGAAGCAGGCCAGACTGACGCGCGCGCCGCCGAAGTCGTCGGCCACCCAGCCGCCCAGCGGCCGCGCCAGCGCGCCCAGCAACGGACCCAGCCACACCAGGTGCTGCGCGCCCTCGAAGCCGGGGAACTGGCTGCGCAGCAGCAGCGGGCCGGCCGCCGCGAAGCCAATGAAGCTGCCGAAGCTGCCCAGGTAGAGCCAGCTCATCAGCCAGCTGTGGCGGTGCGTGAAGAGCTGGGCCTGCTCGGCCATGCCGACGCCGGCCGAGGGCAGGTCGTCCATGCCGAACCAGGCCGCCATGCTGGCAAGCGCGATCAGCGGCAGCCACGCCAGTCCCGCATTGGCAAGCCACAGCCCGCCCGATTGAGCGGGCAGGCCGAAGAGGTCCAGCGTAATGACCACCGGCACGGCCCATTGCACCAGGCCGACGCCCAGGTGGGCGAAGCCGGCGCCCAGGCCCAGCGCCCTGCCCTGCTCGCGCGCCGGGAAGCAGGCGCTGATGTGGGCCATGCCGCTGGCGAAGTTGGCGCCGCCCAGGCCGCACAGCAGGGCCAACACCACCATCCATTCATAGGGCGTGGCGGGGTCCTGCACCGCTAGCGCGATGCCACCAGCCGGCAGCAGCAGGCTGGCGGTGGACAAGGCCGTCCAGCGTCGCCCGCCGACCCAGCGCACCGCGAAGCCGTAGAAGATGCGCAAAGTGGCGCCGCACAGAGCCGGCAGCGCGCTCAGCCAGAACAGCTGGTTGGTGCTGTAGCGAAAACCCGCCGCCGGCAGGTGCACGACGAGCACCGACCACAGCATCCACACCGCGAACGACAGCGCCAGCGCGGGAATGGCGACCCAGAGGTTGCGCAGCGCCACCGCCCGGCCATGGCCGGCCCAGAAATCCGGGTCTTCCGGATTCCAGCGCAGTGGGAGTGAGAGGGTCTTTGGCACGATGGTCATGCTCCGCGGCGGGGGCTTCTCTGCCCATCCACCGCCGGTCGGGTAGGACCGGCGCGGAAGGAGGAGGTGGGAGGCGGCAGGCATCGTTCTTTCGGAGGAGGCGCGCGCGCCGGGCCTGAAAAGCAAGAAGGCCCGAAGGCGATGCCTTCGGGCCTTCGTGAGCAGTCTTGGGCTCGCCTCAGGGGTTCTTGACCTCCGCGCCACGGCGCAGATAGAACCACCAGTTCAGCACCAGGCAGACGGCATAGAAGGCCGCGAAGCCGTAGAAGGCGAACTGCGGCGTGCCGGCCTTGATCTGCTCGCCGATCAGCACCGGCGCGACGAAGGCGCCATAGGCCGCGACGGCCGATGTCCAGCCGAGCACAGGGCCGGCCTGGGTGCGATCGAAGATGACGCCCACCGAGCGGAAGGTCGAGCCGTTGCCGACGCCGCTGGCCGCGAACAGCAGCACCATCAGGCCCATGAAGGCCGGGAAGAACTGCTCCGGCGTGGCTGAGCCGTAGGCCTGCTGCATGACATAGCCGACCGCGGCGGACGCGAACACCATGACCGCAGAGATGACCTGCGTGACGATGGAGCCGCCGATCTTGTCAGAGATCCAGCCGCCGACGGGCCGCACCGCGGCGCCGACGAAGGGTCCGATCCAGGCGTAGGTCAGCGCAGACGGGGCGTTCGGGTTCTTCAGCGTGTGGGTGAGCACGCCGGCCGCATCAGGGATGTGCTGGAAGCCGAAGATCACTGTGATCGCCAGTGGCAGAGCCATGGAGAAGCCGATGAAGCTGCCGAAGGTGACGACGTACAGCGCCGTCAGGCTCCAGGTGTGCTTGTTGCGGAAGATGGCGAACTGCTTGGCCACGTTCTCCTTCATCGCGCCGAAGGCAGCCAGGCGCATGACGAGCAGCGCCGCGACGATGTCCAGCGGGATGGCCACCCACATGCTGAGCAGGCCCAGGCCCGTCGGCGCCGGCAGGTATAGATAGAGCATGCCGATGGTCGGCAGGAATGCGAGCGAGTACAGGTAGGTGATCTTCAGGAAGGCAACCACCGGATGACCGGCGTTGGGCGTCACCGTCTTCAGGTTGTTCATGCCGAACCAGCACAGAACGGACAGCGGCACCAGCGACAGCAGCCAGGCGAAGCCGGCGTTCTGGATCCAGGTCTGCGTGCCCGCGGGGATCTTGCCGAAGATCCAGCCGCTGGCCTTCACCAGCGTCATCGGGTCGCCGCTCAGACCGAAAAAGCTGACCGTCATCACCAGCGGGATGACGACCTGCATCGTCGTCACGCCGAAGTTCCCGAGGCCCGCGTTCAGGCCCAGCGCCGTGCCCTGCAGGCGCTTGGGGAAGAAGGTGTTGATGTTGGACATCGATGACGCAAAGTTGCCGCCGCCCACGCCCGACCACAGCGCCATCAGCTGGAAGGCCCACAGCGGCCAGTCCTTGTGCTGCAAGGCCATGCCGGTGCCGATGGCCGGCGCCAGCAGCATGGCCGTGGTGAGGAAGATGGTGTTGCGCCCGCCGGCCATGCGGATCAGGAAAGAGGCCGGGATGCGCATCGTCGCGCCCGAAATGCCGGCGATGGCCGTCAGCGTGAAGAGCTCGGCCTGGGTGAAGGGGAAGCCCAGGTTGAGCATCTGCACGGCGATGATGCCCCACATGCCCCAGACGGCGAAGCCGCACAGCAGGGCCGGGATGGAGATCCACAGGTTGCGGTAGGCGATGCGCTTGCCGGTGCTTTCCCAGAAGGCGTCGTCCTCGGGGCGCCAGTCCGCGATGTCGTTCTTGCTCATGATGCGGGTCCTTTCGGCGCTCAGCCGGCGAGGTGGAATTCGGGCGCGTTGCGGCCCATGACTTCGGTGCGGCGCACCTCGGTCCAGTACATCCAGATCAGCGAGACCCAGACGACGCCGTACATCAACATGAAGGCGCTGGAGCGGATGCCGGTCAGGTCCAGCAGCGCGCCGAACAGGATGGGCAGCACGAAGCCGCCCAAGCCGCCGGCCAGGCCGACGATGCCGCTGATGGCGCCGATGTTGCCGGGGTAGTCGTCGCTGATGTACTTGAAGACCGAGGCCTTGCCAAAGGCCCAGGCCACGCCCAGCACGGCCATCAGCGCGGTGAAGGTGTAGACGTTAAGGCCGATGTGGAAGGTCTTGGCGCCGGCCAGCGTCACGATGGTGAAGTCGGTCTGCGGGTAGCTGAGCAGGAACAGGCAGATCCAGCTCACCCACAGCACCCACCAGGTGACCTTGTGGGCGCCGTACTTGTCCGACAGCAGGCCGCCGATGGCGCGCAGCACGCCGCCGGGCAGGCTGAAGCAGGCCGCCAGCAGCGCGGCCACGCGGATATCCAGGCTGAACTCGCCGACGTAGTACTGCACCATCCACAGCGCCAGCGCCACATAGCCGCCAAACACGATGCTGTAGTACTGGCAGTACTTCAGCACACGCGGGTCCTTCAGCGCCTTCAGCTGCTCGCGAAAGCTGACGTTGCTGGTGACGAGGTGGGCCGGGTTGCTGCTGCTGAACAGCCAGAACAGCACGACGGTGCCGGCCATGATGGCCGCATAGACCTGGGGCACCATGGCCCAGCCGAAGCCGACCAGCAGCGCCGGGGCGATGAACTTGTTGACCGCCGAGCCGGAGTTGCCGGCACCGTAGACGCCCATGGCCATGCCCTGGCGGCTCTTGGGGAACCAGCGCGCGACGTAGGGCGTGCCCACCGAGAAGGAGCCGCCCGCCAGGCCGACGAAGAGCCCGATGACGAGGAAATGCCAGTACTGCGTCGCGTAGGCCATCAGCCAGATGGCCGGCACGGTGGCGAGCATCAGCAGCGTGAGCACGATGCGGCCGCCATAACGGTCCGTCCAGATGCCCAGCGGCACGCGCACGAGAGAGCCGGTCAGCACCGGCATGGCCGTCAGCAGGCCGAATTCGGTGGCGTTGAGGCCGAGCTGCTTCTTGATGGGGATGCCGATGACGCCGAACATCATCCAGACCATGAAGCAGACGGTGAAGGCCAAGGTGCTGACGATCAGCACCGACCAGGCCTTGCGGTCGACAGGGGGCGCAGTCATGCGGTTTCCTCCTCAGTGAACATGAGGAGACTGTCCCGCGCAGCCTGCGCGCCGCACATTCACCAGAGGGGCAGCGGGGCACCGCCCGCAGGGAGGACGACGGCCCGGGCGGCCTCGTCCTAAAGAACTACGCGCGTTGCTGCGTCACCAGCACGGCGGCCTGCACGCGCGAGTCCAGGTCCAGCTTGCGCAGCAAGTGCTGCACGTGGATCTTCACCGTCGTCTCGGCGATGCCGAGCTCGCGCGCGATGTGCTTGTTGGAATCGCCGCGGGCGATCAGGTCGACGATCTCGCGCTCGCGCGGCGACAGCGTGCCCAGGGGGTCGGGCGGTGCGGTGACGGCGGTGGACGCTGCCTCAGCTTCGTGGCGGAAGGCCGTGGCCAGCTTGCCGGCCATCTCGGTGCTGAAGCTGGACACGCCTCGCACCGCGCGCTCGATGGCCTGGGTCAGCTCGTGGTTGTCCGCCGTCTTCAGCAGATAGCCGCAGGCGCCGGCGCGCAGGGCCGCGCCCAGGTCGGCCTCCGACTCGCTCATCGTCAGCATCAGCACCTGGGCACCCGGCGCGGCCGCCTTCAGCGCCGGCAGGGCCTGCACGCCGGTGACGCCGGGCAGGTGGTTGTCCAGCAGGATGACCTGGGGTTGCAATTCGGCCGCCAGGCGCTCGGCCGCACCGGCGTCGCCGGCCTCGCCAACGACCTGCAGCTGCGACTGCGTGGCCAGCAGCGCGATCAGGCCGCGGCGGAACAGCGTGTGGTCGTCAACGACAAGGACGCGGATGGGTTCGGTATTCATGATGTATTGGCCGTCTCGTATTCGGGCAGGGAGACGCGCACCAGCGTGCCGCGCCCGGGTTGGGATTCCAGCGCCACGGCGGCACCCACCTTGGCGGCACGCTCGCGCATGATGCGCAGCCCGACGTGGCTGTCGTCCGGCGAGTCCAGGGCCATGTCGAAACCACGGCCGTCGTCGCGCACGTCGATCTGCCAGTGCGGCTGGTGCGCCAGCCGCACGTGGACCTGGCTGGCCTGGGCGTGCTTGCGCACATTGGCCAACGCCTCCTGTACCACGTGCAGCAGCTGCACCTGCACGTCGGCCGGCAGCGGTGCGCCGTGGCCGTCCACCTCCAGCTCGGCCTGCAGGCCGCTTTGCAGGCGGAACTTCTGCAGCGTCTGCTGCAGTGCGGGCAGCAGGTCGTCGCCATCGGTGCGGGTGCGGAAATGCATCAGCAGCGCCCGCACGTCGGCCGTGCATTCCTTCAGGCCCAGCTCCAGCTCGTCGATGAGGCGCACGGCTGCATCGGCCTTGCCGCCCCGCTGCGCGTCCTTCAGCAGTTGCAGCTGGATCTTCATGAAGGCCAGGCTTTGCGCGATGGAATCGTGCATCTCGCGGGCCAGCATGCCGCGCTCCTCGGCCACAGCGGCTTCGCGCTGCAACGCCTCGCTGCGCAGGCTGTCCATGGCGCTGGCCAGATGGCTCGCCAGGCTGTCCAGCAACTCGCGGTCGGCCTGGCTGGGCTGGGGCGGGTCGCGGAACAGCAGGTCGACCTCGCCCATCACACGGCCCTGCACCGTCAACGCCACCGCCGTCACGGCGACGAAGCCGGCCTTGGCGCAGTGCGACCTGTGATCGCTCTCGCGGGTGATCGGAATGACCTTGGCATGAGGCTCGGGGCTGCCGCAATGGCAGGCGCCGGGCGCCACGCAGCGTTCGGCCTCGGCCATCGCGGGGGGCATGCCCTGCGAAGCCAGCAGCACCATGCGCTGCTGGCTCGGGTCCAGCCAGCGCATCGCCACGGCATCGGCGCCGGCCGCGCGGCGCATGCGTTCGGCAAAACCCGCGCCCAGGTCGCGTACCGACGACGCCCCCGCGGCGAAGGACGTGGCCTCGTACAGCGTGGCCAGCCGCTGCTGCTCCAGGCGCAGGTCGGCCGTCTTGGCACGCACTTCATCGGCCATGCCCTGGTAGACGGCCTCAAGGCGCTGCGCCATGCGGTTGAAGCCGCGCGCCAGGTCGCCGAATTCGTCCTGCGAATCCTCGGCCACGCGGGCGCCGAGGGCACCCTGCTCCAGCGCCTGCAGGCCGCGGCGCAGCCGGTCCACCGGCGCGAACACGACGAGGTGCGAGGCGTACAGGAAGATCAGGGCCGCGGCGATGGCCAGGCCGACGAGCGCCAGCTGCACGCTGGACAGCAGCGAGCTCCAGCCTGCCATGCGCGCCTCGACGGCGTCGACGAGGACGTCGATGCGCCGAACCTGGACCTCGGCCTGGGCGCCGGTGGGCGCCGGCAGGCCATCGGCCGCGGTCGACTTCAGCTGCTGCCAGCCCTCGTGCACGCCACGCCAGGCCTGCAGGGTGTGTCCGTCGCGCGGCAGGAAGAGGGGGCGCGCGGGGTCGCCGTCCACCAGCAGCTGCAGGGAGGCGTCATACGCCTGGACGAGCAAGCGCCGGGATTCGCTGCCGCCGCCGACACTCTGGTGAGCGAGGCGCCAGGTCTGCATGCGCAGCCGCCCCGCTTCGTTGACGGCCGCCGCGCCGCCTTCGAGCTGCCAGCCTATCCACAGCGTCAAGCCGATCGAGGCCAGCGCGATGCACAGCAAGGCGGCACCGAGGATGCCGACCTTGGTGGCGAGACGCGCGCGATGCCAGCCTTGGGACATGCAATGGATTCTGGGCAGGCCGTTCCGGGGTGAGCTTGATCTCGCGCAAGGAAGGCGATGAATCACTCCGCTACCGTTCCCGCAGGCCCGGCGGGTTCGGCCGCGGCCACCCTGGCATCCAAGCCCCAGCTCATCCAGTCGTCGCCGAACAGTTCGCTGGGATGCGGCGTTGCCACCGAGCCGTTGCCGCATTGCAGCGACTCGGCCGAGCAGTAGCGGTCGCAGCCCCAGCAGATGCGCCCGGGGTTGGCCGGCCGGATCGGGAACTTCCTGCTCACGCGAACGCCTCTGCGGCCTCCGGCATGTGGGGAAAGCCGGCCGCGCCGCGCAGCCGATGCACCGGCCGGACCATGAACACCGTGCGATCACGCCCGCGTTCCAGCAGCAGCGAGCGCACGCGCGCYTGCCACAGCTCGCCGAGGTCTTTCTCGTCCTGAGGCGCCGCCTTGCCGGAGGCGAGAAGCGCCACCAGCACATCCAGTTCCGCCTGTCCCGGCAGGGAGGTCGTGTCCACGCCCACGTCCACGGCGGCCTGCGTGTCGAGCCGGGTGAAGCGCAGCGCCAGCACCAGGTCGGGCTTGCTGCGGATCAGGCCGGCCCGGCTGAAGCGCCCACCCAGGCCCTTGAAGCCGGACCCACCCGCCGCACCCGTGAGCATCTGCACCACCGTCGCGACGACACCGGTCCCACCGGAGCGCGCATCGTCGCGGAACTCCACCTTGATGCCGCCGCGCTGCGGCAGGCCGTCCGGGTAGAGCTGCTCCAGCGCCAGCCAGGTCAGCCAGTAGGCCGACGCGACGGCCACGCAGGAATGGCCCGTCAGCCGCACGGCGTCGGCGAAGCCGTAGTCGAGGATGCCGTCCTCGGCGCAGCCCAGCACGCGGGCCAGCGGGTCCTGCATCGTGAGGCGGGGGACTTCGTCAAAGTAGCTGGGTAGTTTCATGTTGGGTCTCGTTGATTTCAGCCGGGTCGGCCGTCGAGGCGCGGGCGGGACAGCACCGGCCAGTAGCGCACCGCGTACAGGCCAAAGCCCGCCGACCACAGCAGCGCCGAGGCCAGGGCCGCGTGGACGATCTGGGCAGGCGCGATCAAAGGCAGAAGCACGCGCACGGCGGCCGCGGCGGCAACCAGCAGATAGCAGGCGACCTCGAAGCGGTCAGCCTTCAAGGGCCGACCGGTGTGGCCACGCGCGGTGCGGGTCATCATGCCGATGACGAGGCCGCCGACGGCGCCCACGGTGAGCGCATGCGTGGCCAGCGACGGCATCAGCCAGCCGGCTTCGGCCAGCGCGCGCAGCAGCAGATGCACCGGCACCCACAGGTAGGCCAGGTGCAGCACCCACACCAGCGGCGCACGCAGCGTGCGCCAGGGCCGCCACAACGCCCAGCGCCAGGCGTGGGCGGCACCGGCGGCGGCCGCGAGAACGGCCAGCGGCCACCCGTGCAAGCCCACTGCATCGGCAGCCAGCAGGGCCAGCACGCCGCCGAGCGCCGCCTTTTCGGCCCAGGCGTTGCGGCTCGCGCCAGCACCTGGCACGCCGTTGTTCGTGAACATCGGGATGACGCGCCCGCCCATGACGGCCAGGATGAAGAGCACCACGTCCAGCGCCACCTGGATGCCKAGCCAGCCGGGCACCAAGTCGACGCCGAACTGCGCCAGGTGCACGCAGCCGGCGGCGAGCGCCAGCAGCGCGAGCAGGCCGATGAAGAAGTAGTTGCGCCGGCTGCCAGCCTTCACGAAAGGCAAGGCCAGGCTGATGGCCGCGGCCAGCGGGAAGGCGACGTTGGCAACGGCAGCGGCCAGCGCAAAAGGCGTCAACACCAGCACGCGGGCGGCGATCCACAGCGCGGCCAGCGCGGCGAGCTTCCAGCCGGTAGGCGTGGGCAGGTTGGTCCAGTTGCGGCCGGCCGTGAACAGGAAGCCGACGATGACGGCCAGCGTGAAGCCGAACAGCATCTCGTGGGCATGCCAGATCGGGCCGGCCAGATAGGCGTGGCCCAGCAGACCCGAGAACTGCAGCGCCCACAGCGGCACGGACAGCGCGGCAAACACGCTGGCCAGCAGGTAGAAGGGCCGAAAGCCCAGCGCGAACAGTGCAAAGCCCGCGGGCGCGGCCGGCGGGGGCTCATCGATTCTCAGCAAGGGCATCATGTGTTGGTTTCCGTTGAGCTCGCCAGGCGATGGCTGCTCCAGCCAGCGTCAGCACGAATGCAGCGATGGCCAGCGCGTTGCCGGTGGCACCTGCGGCCGTCAGTCGGGCGTCGAACCGGCCGCCGAGACGCACGGCCAGCGACGCATGCAGCAGCGCCAGTGGCAGGTAGAAAGGCCAGCCGAACGCCAGCTTCACGCGGGCGACGGCGGGGAGGATGACCGGGGCATGGCCGAACACCATGCTGAAGACGAAGCCCAGCGCGAGGCCATGCAGAGCGGCGTCGCGCCACGGCAGGCCCAGCGCCGTGCCCGCCCAGGCCAGGCCGGCAACGGCCAGCCAGAAGTAGCCGGTGAGCAGGCACAGGGCCATGTAGCGGCTCAGCCCCGCGGCGCGGACCGTGCGGCGTGCGATGTCGAACACCGCGAGCCAACTGGCGAGCGCTGCCAGAGACAAGCCATACAGCAGGCCGCCCACGTCCGCGACAAGGCCGGACAACACCGCGCCACAGGCAGCCACGGCCAGGATGGCAAGCAAGGCCGGGCCGGCGCCGGCATGGCGGCGCATCAGCCGCGTCATCTCCAGCCGCTCGGCGGCGATGGTGAACACGAGGAAGCAGAACCACAGCGGCACCACGGCGCCGGCCATCAGGCCGAGCGCGTGCAGCAGGCTGCCGGCCGCCCAGGCTACTGCGCCGGCGAGCAACAGCAGCGTGTGCGCGGCCCGCTGCCGCCTGACCACGGCCAGGTTCACGCCGACAAAGGCCAGCGACGCGCCCGCGGCCAGCCATGCGGCCAGGCCTGGCGCGCCGGAGAGCATCACCAGGCCCGCAGCGCCCGAGGCGAGCGGGCCAGCAAAACCCGCCGGATGCTTCAGGGCCACGGCGCGCTCGATGCCGATGACGGTGCCCATGAAGGCGCAGATCATCAGGAAGGCATGGGTAGCGACGGCCGCGCTCGCCACGGGCACGGCGACCCCGGCTCGCACCAGGCCGCCGGCAATGCCGGCCACCAGAGCCACCACCGCGAGGCCCGCGAAGGCCAGTCGCGGCAGCAGACCCGGAGCGCGTCGCATCCCCTGCCCTACCAGCCCATGAAGGCTTTGGCCCGGTCGCTCATGCGATCGGTCGTCCAGGGCGGCTCCCACACCACCTCGACATGGATGCGCTGGTCGACCGGCACGACCTTGTCGAGCTCGGTGCAGGCGTCGTCGACGATGACGTCCACCACCGGGCAGGCGGCCGAGGTCATGGTCAGCAGCACCTTGACGCGCTCGGCCTCGACGGTCACGCCGTAGACCAGGCCGACATCGACGATGGACATCGCCACTTCGGGGTCCACCACGCGGCGCAGCGCCGCCAGGATGGGTTGCCGAAGTTCCTCCGGCCCTTCGTAGGGATAGGCCATGCCCGTCATGGCGCCGACCTCGCCGGCGCCATGAAGTGCAGCAGCTGTACCAACTGCTGACGGTTGGCCGTGATGTCGGCCAGCGTGTAGCGGTCCAGCACGGCGTGAAAGGCCTGCACCGCCTCGCCCAGCACGCCCTTGAGCCGGCAGTGGTTGACGATGGCGCAATGGCTGGCCTCAGCCGAGAAGCACTCGGCCGGCAGGGCCTGGCCCTCGGTGTCGCGCACAACCTCGCCGATGCGGATCTGCGCCGCCGGCCGGGCCAGCGTGAGGCCGCCGCCCTTGCCGCGCACGGTGCTCACCCAGCCGCGCTTGGCCAGGTGGTGCACGACCTTGGTGAGGTGGTTGGCCTTCACGTCGAAGGCCGCGCAGATCTCGCCCACCGTGGCCCGCCGGTCGGGCTCGGCGGCCAGGAACATCAGCACGCGCAGGCTGTAGTCGGTGAAGGCGGTGAGTCTCATCTTTCAATCCTTTCAGCGCCCACGGGCCGGAGCGGCGCCTGCAGGCAGGCGGTCCGCCGCGGGGCGGCGCAGCAGGTACAGCGCATACACGGCCAGGAAGACGCTGCCGGCGGCGAACACGATGTCACCCGGCACGCGCAGCCACACCAGCGTCTCCATCACCTTGGAGTGGATGACCTCTGGCGAGCGGGCGTACCACAGGCCCTTCGTGATGCTCTGGTAGGCCTGGTAGATGCCAGCCGGCAGCAGCGACAGGAAGACCATCATCGCCAGGCCGATGTTCAGGCTCCAGAAGGCGGGCTTGAGGAATCGGTCGGCATGCAGCGCCCTGTCGTACAGCCCGCGCAGGCAGAACAGCATCAGGCCGATGCCCAGCATGCCGTAGACGCCGAACAGCGCCGCGTGGCCGTGGGCCGCCGTCATGTTCAGGCCCTGCACGTAGTACAGCGAGGCCGGCGGGTTGATGGCGAAGCCCAACAGGCCGGCGCCCACCGTGTTCCAGAAGCCCACGGCGACGAAGGACAGGATGACCCACTTGTAGGCGCCCAGCCAGGCCACGCCCTTGGCGCGGCGATAGGTCTGCAGCGCTTCCAGGCCGATCAGCGTCAGCGGCACCACCTCCAGCGCGGAGAACACTGAGCCGACCGCAATGACCGATGTGGGCGTACCCGTCCAGTACAGATGGTGCAGCGTGCCCAGGATGCCGCCGAACAGGAAGACGATGGTCTCCGCGACGATGGCGCGGTTGGCGGAGGCCGCACGCACCAGGCCCAGGTTGGTGAAGATCAGCGCGACGACGGCCGTGGCGAAGACCTCGAAGAAGCCCTCGACCCACAGGTGCACCAGCCACCAGCGCCAGTACTCGACCATCGAGTAGTGGGTGTGCTGGCCCCAGGTCAGCGAGCTCGCGTAAAAGCCGCCGATGCAGGTCGCCGACAGGAAGACCATGGCGATGAGGCCACGGGTTTCCGAAGGCCGCTTGAGCGCCGGCCACAGCGCACGGCCGAGCAGGAAGACCCAGAACAGCAGGCCAACGAAGAGCAGGATCTGCCAGAAGCGGCCCATGCTCGTGAATTCCAGGCCCTGGTTGCCGAACCAGAAGCTGAAGTCCAGCCCGCGGTGCTGCAGCGTGCCGAGCCAGCCGGTGATCGTCGAGCCGAGCACGACGACGATGAGGGCCCAGAACAGCGCATCGACGCCGAGCTTCTGCAGCCTGGGTTCGGCGCCCGATAGCAGCGGCGCGACGTACAGGCCCGTGGCCAGCCAGGCAGTCGCGATCCAGAAAATGCCGATCTGCGTGTGGATGGTGCGGGTGACGGTGTACGGCAGGATCTGCGCCAGTGGGATGCCGAAGAAGGCCTGGCCTTCCACCGCATAGTGGGCGGTGATGGCGCCCATGCCGATCTGCAGCAGCATCAGGCCGATGACGACGAAGAAGTATTTGCGCGTGGCCTTCATCGACGGTGTGGCCTTGGCGCCGAGCAGCGGGTCGGCCTTGGGCACGACGGCGAGCTCTTCGTCGCCCTGGTGCAGCCACAGCATCGCGGCGATGCCGGCCAGCAGCAGCACGATGCTGACCATCGACCACATCGCGGCCGACGTGCTCATCGTGTTGCCGACCAGCGGTTCGTGCGGCCAGTTGCTGGTGTAGGACAGACCGGCCTCGCCAGGGCGATCCGTCACGGCCGCCCAGGCCGACCAGAAGAAGAAGGCCGCCAGCGCCTTGCGGTGCTCGGCTTCGGGCAAGGCGCCGGCCGTCATCGCGTATTGGTCGCGCAGCTTGTCCAGCGCCGGTTCGGTGCCGAACAGGCCGTCGTAGTGCGAAGCGACTTCACGGATGGCCTGGGCGCGGGCGGCGGTGACGCGCACATCGCCGCTGCTCTCTTCGTAGGTGTTGCGGCGCATTTCATCGCGCACCAGCTGGTCGACGGCGGCGCGCTGCGCGTCGCTGACCGTCAGGCCGCTTTGCTGCTGTTCGGCCAGGCGCCGGGCCTTCAGGGCCACCGCCTCGCGATGCAGCCAGTCGGCCGACCAGTCCGGCGCGACATAGGCGCCATGCCCCCAGACCGTGCCGAGCTGCTGGCCGCCGGCCGACAGCCAAGCCTGCTGGCCGAGCTGGATCTGCTCGCCGGTGAACAACAGCTCGCCGTCGGCGCTGACCACCCGGTTCGGGATGGGTGGAGCGGAAAGATAGATCTGCCAGCCCAGGTAGCCCAGGGCGCCGAACGACAGCACGAAGATGAGCCCCAGCCAGCGCCAGAGATTGCTACGGGATTTCATGGTGATTTCCTTGGAACGCCAGGAACAGTTGAACGTCAGGCGCCGCCGCAAGCGCCGCAGCACGTGCCGCGCGCAGAGCCAAGCCTTGTGACTCGCGCCCGCCAGAAGTCCGGGCCGCGGTCGACGCTCTGCCAGCTGAACATCCCGGGCCTGTGAACGTTGAGCAGGGCCTCCAGCGAGCCGGGCTCCCCGTCCATCAACAGCTCCAGCGTTTCGTTGGCGGCCAGGACGTGAAGCTTGGCGACGATCGCTGGGGCGCGGTCACTCATTGCGAATCCGCGAGAGTCGAACTGAAGGGAAGGGACTGACATGGGCGCCTCTAAAGATGCATTTTTGATGCATCAAATTCTAGAAACGCCGCCGTGACGCGGTTTGACATAGATCAAATGCCAGCGTCCGGAGCCGGCTGTCGGCAGTGACCTGTCGCGAGCCAGCCGCCCAGCAGCTGCCCTGCCGGGCCGGGTACCGGCGCCGGTGAGCACTGCGGGAATGAGGCGCACGCGCACGGCGCGCCGGTGCGCCCCCGCCGACCGCTACTTCGCCAGAGCCGCGATTTCGGCGGCGCTCAAGGCCCCCGCTTCGATGCGGAAGCCCTGGATGCGGCCGTTGAATGACGCATGGCCCCAGTCGCGCCCGAGGAAGGCCACCTGGTCGCCGACCTGGCGCGGCGACAGCATCATGGCGTCGGACCTCGCCACCTCTGTGCCGTCGACATAGAGCCGGCCAGTGGTGCCCTTGAGCGTGACGGCCAGATGGACCCAGCGGCGAATGGGCATGAACCACGGCGCGACCAGGTTCTGCTCGTCGTTGAACCCCGCGCCGGTGATGGCGAACTGCAGCCCCACGCGGCCCTTGGGCACGAGGCGCATGTAGGAAAACCCGTCGTGCCCGGCGAAGAACAGGCAGCTGTCCGTGCGCAGTGAATTGGCATTGGCCCACAGGGACAAGGTGAAGTCGCCCAGGCCGCTGAACAGCCCCTCGGGCAGCTGCAGGCCGGCCGACTTGCCGTCGAAGACGATGGCCTTGTCGTTCAGCCGCCCGTCGCCCCAGGTCGCGCCGTCCAGCAGCTCGCCCGCGACGGCCTTCCACTGGCCGGCGGGAGTCTGCAACGCGCCGATGGTGCCCGTGCCGTTGCTGCCATTCAGCGGCATCGAGAAGCGCCGCTCGCCGGGCACGGCGGCCCGCACCGCGGTGGAGGCGGCGCTGGCGCTGGCGCTGCCCAGGGCGGTGACCTGGTAGAACCAGACGCCCTTGGGCGGCGTGTCCGTGTGGGTGAGGAGTTGGTCGGCGGCGACGGTCGTCAGATGGGTGAAGGGCCCGTTGGCACGGGCGGCCCGCTTGACCACATAGGACGTCGCACCGACGCTGCCCCACCACGACAGCACGACGCGACCGTCGTGCACCGGGGACGTGAGGCCGGAGGGCGCCTTCATCGGCCCGGCATAGGCGGGCCGGCGCTGCGTCAGCGTCGGGTACACCATGTCGTCGCCATTGCCCGACCCGTAATTCGGCTCGCACAGGGGCAGCATGCGCGCAACGTTGGGCGCCGCCAGCCCCATGCGGTTCACGTAGTGGTTGTAGATGGGTTCCCAGGCGTTGCGGTAGTTCTGGAAGGACTGGTTGACCTCCGTCCACCGCGCCGTATGGGGCTGCGAGGGGTTGTGTTCCGGCGCGTACGGCACGGCGTAGACGTTGCCGTTCTCGTCCTTGAGGTTGGAGCGCGCCACGTACTCGGCCGCCGCGAGGAAGCGGTTGTTGTACATGCCGTAGAGGTCGTCACCCTGGTTCCAGGCCATCTCCAGCAGGTCGCCGCCGAGCGACATCCCCAGCGTCGAATGCCCCTGGTCGCGCCCGCTCTCCTCCCACTGCCCGAAATGACCCGGGTGCATGAAGTACACGCTGTGCACGATGGAGCCATTGCCGAACATGGCCAGCTCGCCCTGGTTGTTGCCCGCGTAGTAGTCGCAGGCCTGCCTGTACAACTCGGGCCGGTCGCAGAACACGCCGATGGCCATGGCGCCACACAGCGAGGCCATGTCCCAGTTGGCATGCGAGCCGAGGGAGACCTTCTTGAGAAACCCCGAGCAGATGCTGCCGAACACATCCAGCAGCATCTGCTGGAAGCGTGCCAGGCTCGCCGGCGCCCAACCGGGGTAGCTGCGCATCACCTCGCCGATCTGGGCAAACTGGTGGCCTTGCATGCCGGCCATCAGGATGTAGGTGTGATCGTCAGGGGCGGTCGATCCTTCGGCCTTGGTCGCGACCAATTTCAGCGTTTGCGCCCAGGCATCCAGGGTCTCCACCGCCTTGTCGGCATAGCGGGGGTCGTCCGACAGCTTCCAGCGCAGTGCCAGGCACCAGGCACGCTGGATGTCGCGGTACAGCGAGGCCTTGCTTCTGTCCTGGCGGTAGACCGCCGGCAGCGCGCTCGGCCAGRCGTCCAGTGAAGTGAGGCGGTCGGCACACAGCTTGTTCCACCAGCCCGCCCAGGGCTGCTCGCCGGCCGCGATATGACCACGGATGCGCTTGAAGTCGTCCTCCGTGACCAACAGGCCGGCGTGGCGGAAGACGCCGCTGGCCGAGGCGGGCACCGGGCGGGTCTCGGCGAGCGCCGGCGCGCTGGACAGCAACGGCAGGGCGGGCAGCAGGCCCAGGCCTGCAAGCAGGGAGCGCCGGGCGAGGGCGGGATGCGGGTCGTGCGTAGCGGTCATCAAGGTCCTTCAAACTGCGTTGAATGCCGCGGGCCCATGCACCGCGGTCAGCGCGCGTTTGTAGGGGCTGCGCCCCAAGAAATCGTGGCGGGAACCCCGCTACGGGGTTCTTTTACGGAACGTTTCAGCTCGGGTATCCAAGTGGTTGCCCTCGGTAGCGCATCGAAGCGAACACTCGCCGCTCTGCCGCGGCGCGATCTTTGGGATCACCGCCTTGCGTCGCTTCTCGCTCTCGGTGCGGAATTCGACGGCAGCCATCAGTAACGTATTGAAAAATTCTTATCCTGAGCTACATCCTTGGCTCTGGCTCTTGCTAACGTGTATAGACAGTGTTTTCGGGAGCTAGCGCTGCCTACCCGCGACATCGCCTTCGTTCTTCATGTCGATGACCATCCTGACAGCTTGTCCACGACCAAGCTGATCTTGGATCGCCCAGGCGTTGAGGTTGTATCTGCGCTGTCGGCAGCGGTGGCGTTGGAGTTACTGCGTCAATATGAGTTCGCCTTGGCGTTGATCGACGTCAACATGCCTGGCGTAGATGGTTTCGAGCTCGCCGCGGCAATGCGCGGCGATGAACGCACAAATGAGGTGCCCATCATTTTTTTGACCGGGGCCAGCATCGACACCGAGCGAACGTTTCAGGGCTATGAAACTGGTGCGGTTGACTTTCTGATGAAGCCGGTTCCGCCGCTTGTGATGCAGAGCAAGGTGGCAGCCTTCGTAGCGCTGTACCTGCAGCGCAAGTCGCTGCGCGACGAGAAGGATGACCTCGAGCGGTTGCTACGGGCCAACCAGCGCATGGCGGCCGAACTGGCGCACGCACACGAACTTGCGGTCCAGGCAGCATTTACTGATGAACTGACAGGTGTCCCGAACCGGCGCCATATTTTGAAGCTTGCCGCTAGCGCTCTCGCGGACCCACGCCGGCATTCGCATCCCGTCTGCGTGGCGTTGCTGGATCTGGATCACTTCAAGAAAGTCAACGACACACACGGCCACGCCGGCGGAGATGCAGTACTGCGTCATTTCTGCGAGCACATTCGCACCCACTTGCGATCCGGCCAATCTCTCGGGCGAGTCGGCGGTGAAGAGTTCTTGCTTCTGCTGCCGGGCACGGAGTTGGCTGACGCCTGCACGGCACTTGAACGCGTGCGCAGCACCATGGGGCCGACCGCGGGCATCTCCTTCACCTTCTCCGCGGGTGTCGCGCAAGCTCGCCCGGATGAGACGTTGGACTGCGTGCTCGAGCGCGCTGATGATGCGCTCTATCTTTCGAAGGAACGCGGTCGGGACTGCACCACCAGCGAGCTGATGAGCCTTTGAGTTAGGTTGGCCTTTGAGCAGCTCGCCTGGCCGAATGACTACCAAGTCGCGCCCCACGCCACCGCCGCGCCGCCCGTGCAGTGGCGCCAGGTGATCCGGTTCGTTGGGCGCGTGATCGGCGATGGCGATCAGCAGGCGATTGATTGTGGTTCGCTGAATCTCATGCAGGTGACGGATCGGCCTCCGCCGCGGCTTTCTCCGGCGACCGGTCCACTTTGGAAGCAGTCGCTCGCCGTGTCGATCCCGAGGGGTCCAGTGACATCCGGGTCGAACGGCTGCATCCGATGGCACCGAACAGCTCCTGCCACCCATCAGCGACATCCGCTGCCTTGATCTGGCCGCCCTGAAACTGCCGGTCGAATCCGAGCAGGCAATCGGAGGTGGCCCCGCATCCCGTCATCCAACGTGCCAACCGACCTACTGCCAGGCAACGAAACTAATGCTTCAGCGTACATCCACCGCGAGCGTTTTGCCCTCGACCCGTGCGGCGAGCAAAGGCGCGGGTGCCGACGCCGCGGCGTTGCCTGAAGGCTTCACCACCCCAGTCGCATTTCCGGTCGCATCAATCTTGATGTCAAGAATCAGCTTGCTAGTAAGGCCACCAGCCGTGGCGACCGACAACTCGCTGCTCATGTCGGCGGGGAGAGCTGGCGAGGTGGGCAGCGGAACGTTGACCGAGCTGTTCGGCTGCACGAAGCCCTGAAATGTCGAGATCACAACCTGCTCGGGATCGGCGGACTGGTCGATCACGTACGAGCCCGTGACCACAAGCTCGCCGTGCCCTCCGCCGGGACAATTACCGGTCCACTCGCGGTTGTTGCCAACGAGCTGTCCCGTCGCCATGACCACGTTTCCTTGGACAGTCAAGTTCTTGTCTTGTTGCTTCACGTCGCGAATGTTCTCCCAAGAAGGAGTAGCGACGACGTTTCGCGCACCGATTGGCGTTGGGAACGTCACCTGCGTTCCGCGCACCTCGTTGCACCCAACATTAACCTGACCGGAACTCACGCGAAACGGGACCGTGACGGACTCAGTACGGGACTTCATGCCGTAGAACGTGACCTGCAGAGTGGATGACTTCTTCGGCGCTTCGAAGGTGTCCTTTGGTGGAGGGCTTGGTGAGAGCCTCGCCACGTTCACGATCGTAGCGCCCGCGGCAATGGCAATCATCATGGCCGAAATTAGCTTGATCGGAACGCCTTTGTAGGCGACCTCGATCTTGCGCGTCGCAACGAAGATGACGATACCCAGGACGACGAGCAGACCGGCCAGCAACGTAAACGGATCACCGAAGGCGAACAGAATTTGTGAGATCTCTTCGGTTCTCATGACTAAGCCTTCCTGCCACCCAATAGCCCGATGACAGCACCACACCCGATCTTGAAAATGTCCACTAGTACGGAGAAGAGTTGCTTGCTCTGCTCATTTGGGTTCGCGATCCTAGATTCGTACAGGGCCATGAAGAGACACAACAACGTTATGGTCACGACGATGCCCAGAATCCAGGGGAAGTAGTCGCGGTGCGGCATCCCACCACCCTGGCCGACGTTGCCGGCAGGTGCACGACTGCCGCGCTGAATTGGGGGCGCCGGGTTGACGGGCCGGGGCAGGGGCGCCGGCGGCGCCACCTGCGCGGGCACCAGCGAGGGACGCGTCGGTTGCTGCGCTGGCGCAGCAGGGTCTGCTTGCTGCTGGGCATCGCCAGGATTGTCCTGCCCTACTTCGGCCGAAGCCTTCGGGGGCCCTTTCGCCATTCAGTCCTCCAAAGGCAGGCCGCAGGCCAGCATTGCCAACTGGCGGCAGGCTTCATGGTCGCACGCGCAGCAAAAGGCGACAAGCTTTCCGTACACAGTTCTTACGACGTGCTTGGAGGGCCAAGCGCCTAGACGGCGCACTGACTAAGGCCGTTTGCCCGAGCAACTTCTGCCGGCGCATCAGCGCAACACTATCCTTGAAGGTCAGCCACTGCTTGCACGTAGATCTGTACGCATTTCCCGTGGTTCCATGCGTGTGTTCGTGACGTCCGGCTGGATTGAGGCGGCTCCGCACGACATAGCTCCGTCCGACTACTTTTTGAGTTGTCGATGAAGATCTACCTATCTGTCTCCTACTGGCAAAGCCTACCCAATTGCCGCCGGTCGCGGACGACTGCTACTGGCCGGTACCGGGTCTTGCCTTGCGATGCCACTAACTGACCTTCCTTGGAACGGTCCACGCCGTCAGCGTCGGTTCACCGTACATCTGGTGGAAACCCGGTCCCGGCCACAAGCCGCCCGTCGCGCCGCGCTCGAAATTCTTGCCTCGGCGAAGTGCCGAACGACAGGTTTGCGGCGACGAGCCTCGATTTTTCGTTGGCTCGGCTCGGCCATCAGGAGTCGCTGGCCAGCGGCAGCTTCAGCGCTGGAGCAACTGTGCTGCTACAGCATCCGCGAKTGCTGCGCGATCGAGGAGTACGGCGCGATCTTCACGCCGACGCCCAACTCGGTGACGATGGTGACGCTGATCTTCCGCATGACCTTCGAACCACCGCCGGCGGGCAACGACTTCACCCAGGTCCGCATCGGCCTCTAGGTGGTGGACGCCAACACGCCGATCCCCGGTGTCTGGACTCGCGACGGTCTGCCCGACACCAGCGTCAACCCCGCTTTCATCTGGTTGCCAGCGATCTCGAACCAGGGCTTCCAGGCGGGTGCGTTGTAACTGCCGAATCGCACGACGAGCCTCAGCTGGTTCCTGCCCACGTTCAACTACACGTTTGTGCCCGGACAAGAGCGGCTCGCCCGGTTGGGCGATGCCTTCGTCCACTACAGATCGTTCGGCAATGTCTTGTCGGCAACGATGTTGTCCACATCGTCGGCGTCGTCGGACTGCGCATCGACGCCCATGCCGAAGTGCGCGAACGCCTGCCACGCGGCCTTGCGGGCCGCGCGGTGTTCGTCTTTCGTCACGTGCCCGGCCTCCGCGCTGTCGTCCAGCGCGCGCAGGATGGAATCGCGCGACTGCAGGAAGGTCGGGTCGGCCGGCAGCAGCTTCAGCCCGTCGACGACGATCTGCCAGGAGAGCCGGTAGCCTCGCTTGCTGTCGCCGAGCGCAGCGCGGATTCGCCGAGTCATCATCATCAGCGCGGCGCACCACACTTCGCCGATGTCGTGCACTTCCGGAATGGACCTCAGGTCGCCATAGGTGTTCGGGAAGGCGTCGTCGTACGGTGCGCTGCGAATTCCTGCGGCCGAGTTCACGACCCAGTCCCCGGTGACGACCTTCTCTTCCTCGCGGAAGAAGTTCTGAATGGTCAGTGCGAAGTAGTCGCTCCAACCTTCGCCCATGCCGCCGCTCTGGAGCTTGCCCAGCGAATCGAAATCGAGCGGACCACCGACCAGGCGATTCGTGAGGCCGTGCACGTACTCGTGAAACACCACGTCGGCGTCGAAGGCCGTATGGCGGCCGGTCGACGTGACGAGCCCCATGTTCATGACCGGCGGCGTGCCGTCGGGAGGCGTCGACATGTTGGCGGTTCCGAACACGGCACCGCTGTGCGCGCGTGCCCTTACCGCGTCTCCTGCACTGCCGCCCTGACTGAAGTTCGTCTGCTGGAAGTTGCCGGCCAGCTCGTCGAAGCCGAGGATGAACAGGCAATCGTGCATGTAGTTGCAGAAGTAGAAGATGTTGAGAAGCTTTTGCTCATCTCCGAACGGACCCTGCGGACTGAATCTGAGTACCCCGTTGTCGATCACGCCGCTCAATGACGTGGAGCCGGTGTTCAGCGTCGCGCGGGTTGTGTTTCCGATCGTCTTGTCGGCCGACACCCAATGGCTCGGAAAGTTGAGCAGTGGCTTCGCGGGTACAGCGGGGTATTCGTCCAAGGCGCGAGGAAAGGCGATCACGCGGCGGTCCGCCACGCCCGGACTGAACTCGTAAACCGAGCCTTGGGCAAGCGCACTGTGCATCAGGCTGCGCGAGTACARAACCTCCTGGGATGTGTCGTCCGCAGCGACGAGGATCAGGTATTGGTCCGCGTGGTCCGGCAGCGTGAGCACCGCCTGCCACGCAAGCCGCGACCCCTGCGGCTGCTGGAACACGACCAGCGACGCCTGGATCGGACTTTCGAAGGGACCTTTCTCGAATACTGTCGGCCGCGCCGGCGACGACACCGAGCTGACGAGGACGGGTTTGAACCCTGACAGGTCCACGGTCGGCAGCATCTGCTGCTCGCCGAACGCGTCTTTGTGCGTTTCGCCAGCGGTGTCGGCAATGTGTCTCGCGGCCGCGCCCACCGCCGACGCCGCATCGATCCGCGGCAAGACACTGAAGCCGGAAGAAACGATGGCGTTGTCGCCGACGGCATCGACGATCTGGTCTCTCCTGTCGAAGCGTACGGTGCGTGACATCTGAAAGACGGGGACACCGTCGTGTGTCTGTTGCAGGTGGACTGCGGCACTTCCCGCGGTCGTCCGATTGACCACCGGATCGGGAACGAACTGAGCCGGCGCGCCGGCGGCATCGAAGCCGAAACTCGCCGGCTGTTTCGACACGAACGCCAGCGCCTTCTCGATCAAGCTGCCTTGCGGCGCGTGCGCCGCCGCAGGTTTCACGACCGCGGGCACACCTGTGAGGGTGTTGGTCCGCCGCGAGTCGCGCAGCGCCGCGTCCGCAGCGCCTCCACCCGGCACCGTGCGCGCAGCGCCCCGGTCCGGGTTGCGGTTTGTCTTGCGGGTGTCGAGCTCACGTGTGCTTGCCATGGAAATGTCCCTTCGGTTGAGTGTCACTGTGTCGGCGATCGCGCCACGACCCATGCGGCCGCGCCGACCACCCTGGCGATGTCGGCGGCGTAGGCGGCGTCGACGAAGGTGTCTTCCGTTCGGTGATAGTTCGGGTTCTCCTCCGCCGCCGGGGAGTCCGGCACCGGTCCCATGAAGAAGTCCTCCGATGCGACACATGCCGCATAGCCATGGGCCTGGAATGGCGCGTGGTCGCTGCGGCCCGAAGCTGGGTCGCCGTCCGGCCCGGAATCACTGGCGTAGATCTGCGGCGGTTCGAGTTGCGGCGAGACTTGCCGGCTCAACGACAGCAGGACCTTCGCCAGTGCCAGCGATCGACGCTCCACGTCTGCAGAAGATGCGGATCCGGCGTGCACTTCCCAGGATCTCGGCAGGACGCGGTTGAAGCCGATCATGTCCATCTGGAACACTGCCACGATCGGCGCGCCGGCCGACCGTTGCTGACGCGCGTAGACGCGGCTGCCGACCAAGCCCTCTTCCTCGGCGTTGAACAGCACGAAGCGCACGTTGCGCAGCAGAGGCCGGGTCGCCGACAACGCGAGGAYTRCTTCAGCGATTGCGAGCACGGCCGCGACGCCGCTTCCATCGTCATCGGCTCCGGGCGCCGCGTCCCTGCTCTCGTCGTAGTCCGGCGACGACGCGGCGGTCGAATCAAGGTGGGCAGTCACCAGCACGATCTCGGCGGACGTCCCTGCAAGCTCGGCCTCGACGTTGACCAGCGAGCGCCCCATGTGCGAGAAGGGGTGCAGCCTCACCGTCAGCCGCCCCTGTCCGATCGCTTCGAGCTCGGTCGCGAGCCCTCGCGTGACCAGGTCGTTGTCGGCGTGGTGGATGTGTCTGCTGGCGATCGTGCGCGGCGAGTTGGCGTCGAACGGATGTGCGCCGCTGTAGCGCTCGATGCGCCGGCGAATCGACGACTCGCCAAGCGTGCCGAACTGCGCCAACTCGTCCGGAGTCAGCGTCGGATCGCCGGTGAATCCCGCGCTCGCCAGGCCTGCGTGCACGTCTTCCGCGCTCCAGGCCGGACGCGTCAACGGCTGATCGGACAGCGGCTCGAGTAGCAGAGGGTCCGGGATCAGCTTGAGCGTGTGCCCATGGCGCGTGTGCTCGAAGTGAATCTCGCTGAGAGACCTGCCTGCCGCCAACGCGAACATCACCTCGCCATTGTGCGTGGACAGCACGGCGTTTCGATTCCGATCGTCGGCAAGCAGGTCCTGCGACTGACCGACAGACGACAGCGCGCCCGACTCCTTCGCCAGGTCATCGCGCAGCAGGAACAGCTCGTTGACGAGCGGCGCGTTCCACTCCCCCAGCGGATTGACTCCGCACCCCATGTTCGCAAGCTGGAGAACGGCGCGCTCGCTGGCGATGCCGTACAGCTCTCGCCCCTCGGGCCCGCTGACGTGCATCGGCACCATGGCCAGCGCCTGCAGGGCGGAACGCCACGCGGCCGGCTGCGATCCGGCGGGTGCAGTGACACGCACGAATCGCAGCTCCTCGCCGGCCAGCGCGGCATTGACAAGCTTCGGGTGCGGGCAGACCTGCATCGCCGCCGCTTGGGCGTTGACACGCTCCGAGGCGTCTTCACCGACGAACAGGCATGCACCGGGGTCAGCCGCGTGCCCCGCGCGCTTCGCCGCGAGCTCGCAGATCTCCGGCGTGGCCTTCGTCAGACCGACGTCGGCGCTGTAGATCCGCAGCGCGGCGTCAAATGAACTGAGAATTCCGGACGCCTCAAGCACCTTGTCCACGGCCTTGCCGGCTTCGGTCCCAGTGTTGGAGATGATTCCGAGGCGCAGCCCCCTGGCGCGCAGGCCCTGCAGCAACTCCAGCACGAAGGGGAACACCTTGAATCCAACCAAGCGCGGCGGCGATGGCGACAGAACCGGCGATCCGAGCGTATCGCCCAGGTCAAAAAACACGACGGAAACAGGGGACGCGGGCACGGAGGATCTCTCTGGTTGGTGGCAAAGGCTCGGTTCAAGCTGCGCGCTCGCAATCTTGGGGGAGCGGTGCGCAAATGCATCCGCAAGACTGAGGAGCGGGGCGGTGACCGGCAGCTTTGCGGCAATGAGATCAGTCCGGCCGACGACTCCTGTGTGTCGACGCATGACCGACCCCCTGCCCAGTTCACCGCGGCTGAGCAGCCCTTGAAGCTCAGCCATGCGAAAGCAGTCCCCCGTGACCGGGTGGTCCCGAACCTGCAGATCTTCGAATCCCAGATCTCGCCGCTGAAAAAAGCAGTCGCTCATTTCTGATCTGTCGCTGGGACGGCGCCAGCGAACTAGCGGCAAGCCGCAGTTTATCGACAGTCAACATGCAGCCGTCAACGGCCGCACGCTGCGGTGCTAAGCCACGTCCGGCCGGTCCAGGCCTTCAAGGCAGTCCGTCTTAGCCGTATTGCTATCTGGATTGATCCGCGCTGGCGCCAGGCTCTTGGCGGCACAAGTCGTCGTCAATGTTGGTGATGCGACGCCGGGAACCTTGGAACCAAATCCAACGTAGCGTTGGGCGATCAACCAGCGCCCGAAAACACCTTTCAGGGGGAGGTTTGCCATGCGCATATTTGTGAAAGTCCTTGCGGCCGGGCTTTGTATCGTGTCAGCCTTGGCCTCAGCTCAGAACGCCGGTCAGCCCGCATGGACCTTGTCCGGCTGGCAGCAGCCTCAGGACTCGGCGATGGCGCTTACATCGCCTGACGAGTACGCATGGCGTTTGTTCGTCGCACTGAATTGGCCAGCTAAAGCGGGCAGCCGAGATCCCGATTCCACGCGGAAGCTAGGCACCGATGGACGGGTCGTATGGGAATCCTGGAAGCTAGTCTCAGGAGGCCCAAAAAAGAGCGAGGTGTTCCAAACTGGCGGAGCAACACCCGCGTCATGGAACGCCCCTCTTGATTCATATTGCGACGCGACCGCGCGCGACATAGCGCCTTTGCAGAACCTTCTCCGCAAGGGAAAGGGAATGTCGGTCCTTTTCGACCCCGGAGTAGCTCAACCGGGAGTCGACGAGGTTCGAATGAACTTTGAGACATTCACATTCATCGTTCAGAACGGCCTCTTTTCGGTGGAGGGCCAAGAAGCACTGTTTGTTTCCGGAACTCAGACGATCAAGTTCCCGGCGGCCGCGAAGGAGGTCAAAGCCCAGTGGCGCGAGATTTCAGAGCTAGATGCCAAGCGCTATCACTCGTGCCGCTCAGGCGGAAAGCTATACGGACTGACTGCGCTACACATCTTGACTAAGGATCTTCCCAATTGGTTCTGGGCAACGTTCGAGCATGTCGATAACAAGAAGGCCGAAAACATGGGCAAGGAAGGGTACGGTCCTTGGCTTTTACCCTCCCGCGATGCCTTCTCTTGCCCAGGCAACCAACTCGATTGCGAAGCTGCACCAAAGGGCATCGGCCTAGAAGGAACAAAGTGGGAAAACTATCGCTTGAGAGGCACGCAAATCGACTTCGTTGATTCGACAGGTCGCCCCACAAAACTTGCGAACTCTCAGATTGAGACAGATTTCCAGACCTCGTCCTCTTGCATCTCCTGCCATGCGCGAGCCTCTATTGGCCCAAAGAGCGGTAAATTTTCCAACCGACTTTCGATATTTGAACCGCCTTTTTCGGAGAGTCAGGTTCTCACACCTTTTGGCCCACCGAATCCTAACGACTTCGTTACCTATTCGGGCGCCACGGCACTTCCACACACATCAACTCTACGATATACGCAACTTGACTTTCTGTGGTCACTCTTTCGAGCCCAAAGGAAACAGCCATGAGCGATGGATATGTCAGCGTCGGGAAAATCGACGCATTCATTGTTGACGGTCCTCCCGTCGACATATCAGGAGCACTGCAAGCGGTCGCACCGAACGCTTGGCCGCGCATGCTTTCGCGATTTGTTGACGCGGCTAATGGGACTCCAGCACTGAGTGTCATCGCGTCGACCTGCACACATCGTGGCTGCCCTGTTCTAACGGGCGATGGCGTTTGGGGATCTACGGATGCGCCGATCTTTGACGCCTTGTCTCACGTTGTGACGTGTCCCTGTCACGGCAGTCAATTCAACGTTCAAAGCGGTGCGGTTGTACGTGGGCCGGCAAGGACTCCGCTGATTTCGTTTGCAACAGAAGTGCGAGGCGATGAAGTGTTCGTTGCGATTGCCGCCGAGCCGGTCAATCCCGCTATGCGATTTAACCTACATTTGGATGCAGAGGTAAGCATCGCACCCACTTCCTCAACATTCCCAGGCACCGGAAATAAGTATTTGGTAGATTTTGGCGTGTTTGTTGTCGAGCTGTTCTTCGAGAACGAGACCACGCTGACCTACACCGGAATCCGAAGAGATGGTTCGCGAGGATCTTCTGAAACCGTCGCGATTCAGGCAACCTATCTACGCGATGACCTGTTCATGGTGACTTGGCAGGAGTCCGATCGAACAACAGTTGTGCACTTAGAGGACTACGAGCAATCCATCATCTACACCAACATTACTAACCCTGACCAATCGTTCGTGAAATTCCGCGGTACGTTCAAGCAGATTCGCTGACCGTGGTTGCCCCCCGTTCGGCTCCCGCTATGCGACTGCGTGACTGGCAATCAGCGATAAACCGCGCTTGTCGAAGGCCAAGTTTCGCAGCGCATTGCTAGCGTGCTGCATAGCTGTCGTTTGTGCGCTCTTGGCAAGGTCCCGGTGCCCACGAACGGCTGCTTCGTGAAAGTGCAGCGCGAAAGAACTGGGCGCGCTTGTCGGGCAGCTCCGGAGAACCGCGAATGGCAGCTGAGGGTCGGAAGCGTCTGGTCAGCGCCGTCGGACGCAGTCGCTCGCCGAGACGCCACTGGACCTGATGGGCTGAATGCTACGAACGACCGCTTCCCAGGGTGAACCGGTCGTCGGAGACGCAGCGCGGCGGAAGCAGATGGGGCTCTTGGGCAGGATTCAGAACATCCAGATCCCTTGCCCGCCGATCACCTTCGTCGACCGTGCGGGCAGCTCTCAAGAAACACCCACCAAATAGTTGATCTGCAAAGAGGTTTCAGGCGGTCTGGGCCACGGGCACGATCTGCATGCCGAGTTGCTGAGCCCGCTGCCGCAGGTTCCTGAGCACCCGCTCCCGGTAGCGCTCCTCGAAGTAGTCCTGACCCGCATCGGTGTACTCCTGGCCTTTGCTGAGCATCGCGTAGATCAACCGCGCCAGCTTGTGAGCCGCTGCCGTCACCGCCTTGCCCTTGTCC
>NZ_JBFUMN010000031.1:0-62393 GCF_054049335.1 Roseateles sp. P5_E1 | reverse complement strand
GCGGCGCTGCCGACGGTCAGCAGCATCATGTGGACCATGCCGCGATGGATGGCCGTGGTGCGGAACTGTTTTTTCATGGTGTCTCCGTATTCCTTCGATGTGTCCGGCGGCAGCTGGCTTCAGCGCTGCCGCGTGCCCCGGCACCGAATGCCGAGGCCGCCCCTCGCGATGCTGGTGTCACCGCCCCGATCAACACGGGGCCGGTCGCTGACACGCAACGCCGCTCGCGGCCTGGGTTACTGGATGGTGATGGCGCCCTTGATGGTCAAGTCGGACGCGTAGATGCCCGCGGTTTTCTTGTCCACGTTCGCGTCCATCAACCAGAAGCGCGTGCGCACGACGTTGGAGGACTGCAGCAGCGTCGCAGCCGAGGCGCGCGAGGCCGCCATCTTGTCCAGGGCCGCCTTGAACGCGGCGGCGTTGACGGGGGCGCCCGTGCTGTCAAAAGGGTTCGGCAGCTTGCGCACGTCGTCGTCAAGCGACGCCGTGGTGACGCCCGACAGGCCGCAGGCATCGGTCACCGCGAAGTTGTCAAGCGGCACGCCGTAGCTGAGCAACCCCGGCAATGGGGCCCACACCAAGGTGCTCAGCCTGACGTTGCAGCCGTTGTTGCGCTTGCCCAGGTCCAGGTGCACGACGATGGGCTTGTTCGACGAGTAGAGATCAAGGCCCAAGCCCATGGTGAAGCCCAACGCCTTCTCGGTGGTTACCTGCAGTCCACCCACCGTGTCGCCCGACGAATTGAAGCCACTCAGGCCAGGCGCAAAGATGTCGATGCGGTTGAAGCCGTATTGCCAGCCGCCGGTGAACATGGTGTCCGGGATATGCAGGGCCGAATCGAGCGTGGAGCCATCGGTGGAGACCTTGCTGTAGCACCAGTCGCCCGCGCTCGCATCGCACCACTCCCAGCCAGCGTTGAGCGCGCTGTCCCACGGGTTCACCCAGACGTTGCCGCCCTGCTTGGTGACTAGGTTGTTCATTGTTCCGCGACCACCTCCCGGCGCGAAGCCGTCGGCAATGAGCAGCGGGTCGACGGCGATATAGCGCTGCGTCGTCGTCTCCTTGTAGCTCTCATTGCCGGCTTGCTTCGCCGACACCGCGCAGGAGCCCTTGGCCAGCAACTGGAGCGTGCTGCCGCTGACGGTACAGACCGCAGGCGTGTCGCTGGAGAAAGTGACCGGCAGCCCTGAGCCCGAGGTCGCGCTGAGCGCGATGGACTTCGTTGCCGCGCTGAGGACGTAGTCCGGCGGGGTGAAATCAACCACCTGCGCATGCTTCAACACATTGAACAGCTGGCTCGCATCGTCGGCAGCGGCCCATTGGGTGCCATCCGAACCGGCCCCGCCGGGCTGGCTGGCGATGACCAGGCACTCACCCGCGGCCACCAGCGTCAGCTTGTCACCAGCGACCGTGCAGGTGGTGGGTGTGCCGGTTCGGAAGCTGACCGGCAGCCCGGATGTGGCCGTGGCTGACAAAGTCGTCGGGGGATTCAGCAGCGTGCCGCCTATGGCGCCACCCGGATATTTGAGAGTTATGACCTGGTAGCGGCCCTCTGAGCCGCCACCGCCACCGCCACCGCCACCGCCACCGCAGGAGGCCAGAAAAGCGCAAGCCGCAATAACGGTCAACTTCCGGGCCTGCGGAACCATCTTTTTCGTCACTTTATGTCTCCTGTTCTGAAATAACTGGGCACCCGGCTGCAGAACTTGCTCTGCAGCGACGCTGCTCCTTGAGATCGGCTCGCCCCGCCTCACTGACGGCGACTTGGTTCGGTCGTTGCACCAACTATTGGCCGGTGAGAGAAAGCCGCCCGTTGCGTCTTTGTCACCCTGTTCCAAGGCTGGCGAGCGCACCATGAACCGCGCCGTCTGTCAGAAATGCTTTCCGATGCCTGCGCCAAGCGTACAACTGGTAAGACCAAAGAGACATAGGGCAAACTCCCGGACAGACCAGATCTGTTTTTTTTTGGAGACTTTTTGTGCGAAATCGTCCACTTCAGCGGATCGTCATCGTCGGCGGCGGCAGCGCCGGCTGGATCACCGCCGCCCCGCTGGCGCGGATGCTGTGCCGGCCTGACCAACCGGATCAGCATTGCGAGGTGACGCTGGTGGAGTCGGCGGACATCGGCACTGTGGGGGTCGGCGAAGCGACGTTGCCAACCATCCAGTTCTACAACCAGCTTCTGGGAATCGACGAGGCAGACTTCGTCCGCAGCACGCGCGCCACCTTCAAGCTCGGCATCGAGTTCCAGGACTGGGGCCGGATCGGCAATCGCTTCTTCCACGGCTTTGGCGGCTTTGGCCCAGCCATCCACAACCGACCGCTGTGGGCCTATTGGCTCCGTCTGCAGGCGCTGGGAGACCAACTCCCCTCCTACGAGGAATGGTCGACTGCGACGGTGATGGCCCGGCAGATGCGTTTTGTGCCGCCGACGCCCGGCGAGCCGTCGCCTTCCAATGCCTTCGACTACGCCTTTCACTTCGATGCATCGCTGTACGGTGCCTACCTGCGCGAGTACGCCCTCAAGCATGGCGCCAAGCGCGTCGAGGGCACCATCACGCGCGTCGAGACGCGGCCCGAAGATGGTTTCGTGGCGGCACTGCACCTGAGCGACGGGCGCCGGGTGGAGGGCGATCTCTTCATCGACTGCTCCGGCTTTCGCGCCCTGCTGATCGACGGTGCGATGAAGTCGCCCTATGAAGACTGGAGCCGCTGGCTGCCCTGTGATCGCGCGCTGGCCGTGCCCTGCGAGCGCGCCGGCCCCATGACGCCCTACACGCGGTCGACCGCACGCACGGCCGGATGGCAATGGCGAATCCCGCTGCAGCACCGCACGGGCAACGGGCTGGTCTATTGCAGCGGCTACCTGAGCGATGACGAGGCGCAGCGCACGCTGCTGGACAACCTGGACGGCAAGGCCCTCGACGAGCCTCGGCAACAGCGCTTTGTCACTGGGCGACGCAAGCAGGGCTGGGTGAAGAACGTGGTGGCCATCGGCCTGTCGTCCGGCTTCCTGGAACCGCTGGAATCCACCAGCCTGCATCTCATCATGGACGCCGTCAGCCGCCTGACGGCCATGCTGCCTGACCAGTCGTTCCAGCCGGCACTGGCCGACGAGTTCAACCGGCAGATGGCTTATCGCTACGAGTCCGTGCGCGACTTCATCATCCTTCACTACAAGCTGGGCGAGCGGCGCGACAGCGAGTTCTGGCGCTACTGCGCCGACATGCCCATTCCCGACGATCTCGCCCACCAGATCGACCTGTTCCGCAAGACCGGCCGCGTCGCCGTGATCGAGCCGGAAGGCTTTGCCGAACCGTCGTGGGCGTCGATCCTGCTGGGCCTGGGCGTCTATCCCGAGAGGTACGACCCGTATATCGACCTGGTGGACCCGCAGCTGATCCGCCGGCACCTTCATTCGGTGCACAGCTCGATCTCGCGCACGGTGGCATCCATGCCGTCGCACGCGGACTTCCTGGGCAGGATCTCCGCCCCGCCGAAGGCCTGACGCGCGTGGCGCCCCCGACGAGGGGCAGCCCCGGTCTTTGCGTCGAAGTCACCCGTCGCCGCGCAGGCTGCCTCGTCAGCCGCTGCGCTGGCCTGTCGCATCATCTCGGCCGCGCCGGCACGGGTTGAACACACTGCGGTCGTCCCTCCCAAACTGAAAGGAAGAACCGATGGACTACCGAGCCCTTTTGACCATTCCACTGGTTGCCTTGGTGCTGACCGCCAGCGGTGCCGAAACGCTGCGCCAGCCCGACGGCTGGACGGCGGGTGCCACCTATCGATGGCCCGATGGCAACACTCATGAAGCCGGCATCGCCCCCGAGACCGAAGCCAGCGGCCAGCGCGCACTGACCGTCAAGTCCATTGGCAAAGGATCCAGCAGCGACATTGGGAGCATCGGTCAGTTTGTCCTCGGCTACACCGGGCAGCGTGTGCGCTTCACCGGCCAGGTCAAGACCGCCGGCTCGGATGACTGGGGCGGCTTGGTCGTGGCCGCCGGCTTCACACCGCTCTACGGGGCGCACCTCGATCCGAACTTCGACAAGACACCGCCACTGGGTGCGGCCGGTTGCCCGGACTGGTGCGAGGTCAGTGTGGTGGCCGACATCCCCGCCGACGGCCCCGGCGCGGTCAGCGTCGGTCTGGCCTTGGCCGGCAGCGGCCAGGCCTGGGCAAGGAGCCTGAGGCTGGAGGTGGTGGGGCGGGATATGCCGTTGAGCACGCAGCGCTTTGGTGTCGAAGCGGCCATCACCGCACGGGAGTTGCATCAGAAGGTGCAGCAGATGCTGAGGGCGTGGCCGCAAGACCGGCCACCCACGCTTCCCCAGAACCTGTCCCTGCAATAGATCCGACAACGTCGTCAAGGACCAACGCCATGAACTTCCGCATCCTCCTGCTCGCGCCGCTGGCCGCCGTCGTGCTCAGCACTTACGCCGCCAGTCCGCAGATGCCCCAGGGTTGGTACGCTTTTCAGGCGTCCTATCCCACTGACGCCAAGACGTCCGCGCTGAACGGCTATGAAGTGGGCATCGATCCCGCCGCTGGCGGCGTGCCGACCCTGACGATCCGCGCGGTCTACCCGAAGACACTGGGACCCATCAGCGCCGGCTCCGCTTATCAATCGGTGCTGGGCTATGCCGGCAAGCGGGTCCGCTTCAGCGGCGAGCTGAGAGCCGAGGCCATCCGCGGCTGGGCCGGCCTCTACCTCGGCGAGGGCTTCGGCGACTTGAGCGGCGTCACGACTGCCGGCAGCGGTGGGGAAAAGCCGCTTCCCAGAGGCATCGCCGTACCGGCTGACGGCGGTTGGCACGACATGAGCGTCGTGCTGGACGTGCCCGCCGAAGCCACACACCTCGGCCTAGGTCTGGGCTTGGTGGGCGAAGGCCAGGTCTGGGCGCGTGGCCTGCGCTTCGAGGTTGTCGGCTCTGAAGTGGCGCCGACGACAACACCCATCGGCATCGACCTGGAGCGAGCGCGGCGCTTCTATGCGCAGGCATTGGCCGAAACGGCAAAGCAGCCACCGGCGCCGCTGAAAAATGCCGCGCTGGACTGAGTCGCTGCGCCGCGCCCTCCTCCCCGCCCTGCTGTTCTGGGCGGCCTGGGCCCTGCTGCACTGGTACTGGCCCCATGCGCGCTGGGTGCCCGTGGCCGCCCAGCTCTGGCTGGCCTACAGCGCCGCGTGGTTCACGCTCAACTGGCGCTGGTGGCCGCTGGCGGTGCCGCTGGCCGCCGCGCTGGGCGCGGCGGCGGGGACGCTGCTGCTGCCGGCCATCGACCTGGCGCAATGGCAGAACCCGCTGGCCATGTGGCGGCCCTGGCTGCCGGCCTTCGCCTTCGCGCTGCTGATGCACCTGCCAACCCGCTGGTGGCGCTGGCGCGAGGAACAAGCCCTGGCGCTGCGCCTGGCACACGCCGAGCACACGGCGGCGATGGCCGAGCTGTCGCGCCAGGTCAGCCTGACCGAACTGAAGGCGCTGCAGGCGCAGGTCGAGCCGCACTTCCTGTTCAACGCGCTGGCCAGCCTGCAGCAGCTTATCCGCAGCCAGCCGGCCACGGCCGAGCGCTTTCTCGGTGAGCTGCACGACTACCTGCGCCTGGCGTTGCCGTCGCTGCGCGAGCCCATGAGCACGCTGGAGCGCGAGTTCGAGCTGGCGCGCGCCTACCTCACGGTGATGTCCACACGGCTGGGCGAGCGCCTGCACTTCGGCCTGGACGTCCAGCCCGGCTGCGAAGACCACAAACTGCCACCGCTGATGCTGCTGACGCTGGTGGAGAACGCCGTGCGCCATGGCATCGAACCTAAGGCCCAAGGCGGCCGCATCGAGCTCGATGCACGGCGCGAAGGCGAGCGCCTCGCGCTGGAGGTGAGCGACGATGGGGTCGGCCTGCAGGCCGCTGAGTCGGGCCCGGCCAGCGGCCAGGGCCTGGGCTTGGCCAATCTGCGTGATCGCCTGGCCGGGCTGTACGGCGAGGCGGCACGCCTGAGTGTTCAACAGCGATCCACCGGCGGCGTGTGCGCGCGCATCGAGCTGCCCTGGAACACCCCCGACGCCCAATGAAGCACCCCACAGCCCTCTTGATCGAAGACGAAGCCTTGCCGCGCCAGCGCCTGCGCGAAGGCCTGGCCGAGCTGTGGCCGCAGCTGCAAGTGCTGGCCGAGGCAGAGGACGGCGAACGCGGCCTGGCCCTGGTGCTGGAACTGCGGCCCGACATCGTCTTCGTCGACATCCGCCTGCCCGGGCTGGACGGCCTGCAGCTGGCGCGGCGCATCAAGGGCCTGTGCCACATCGTCTTCGTCACCGCCTACGACGCGCACGCGGTGACCGCCTTCGACCAGGGCGCGGTGGACTACCTGCTCAAGCCGCTGGCCACCGAGCGCCTGCGCGAGACGGTGCAGCGCCTGCAGCAGCGTCTGCAGTTGCCTCCGGCCGAACTCGCGCGCTGGTTGCAGCAGTGGGCGCCACCCTCCTTGCCATCCAGCGCCCCTCCCGCGCCCAGCGCACCGCTGCGCTGGCTGCAGGCTTCACAGGGCGAACGCTTGCACCTTGTGATGGTGGCGGATGTGAGCCATTTCCGCAGCGACAACAAGTACACCTGCGCCTTCACCGCGGAAGGCGAATACCTGCTGCGCCTGTCCTTGCGCGAACTGCTGCAGCAACTCGACCCGGAGCAGTTCTGGCAGATTCACCGCGCCGTCGTCATCAACGTGGCCCACGTCGCTCGCGTGGATCGCAGCCTGGGCAGCATGGAAGTGCTGCTCAAGGACGGCAAGACAAGGTTGCCGGTGAGCCAAAGCTTCCAACCCCGGTTCAAGCCGATGTAGCGCGCAGTGTCGGCACACGCCGGCGGCCTCATTTGCTGGACGGAAACGCAAACGCCGCGTTTTCGCGCACGCCCGACGACGGCCAGCGCTGCGTGATCTGCTTGCGGCGCGTGTAAAAGCGCACCGCGTCCGGGCCGTAAGCGTTCAGGTCGCCAAAGAGCGAGCGCTTCCAGCCGCCGAACGAGTGGTAAGCCACCGGCACCGGGAGCGGCACGTTCACACCCACCATGCCGACCTGGATGTGGTCAGTGAAGTGCCGCGCCGTCTCGCCGTCGCGCGTGAAGATGCAGGTGCCGTTGCCGTACTCGTGCGCGTCGATCATCGCCATCGCCGCCTGCAGGCTGTCGACGCGGACGATGCCGAGCACGGGGCCGAAGATCTCTTCCTCGTAGATGCGCATGCCGGGCGTGACGCGGTCGAACAGGCAGGGGCCGAGGAAGTAGCCGGCCTCGTGCCCGGCCACCGTCAGGCCGCGGCCGTCGACGACCAGCTCGGCGCCCTCTTGCACGCCCTGGTCCACATAGCCGCGCACCTTCTCCAGGTGCGCCTTCGTGACCAGCGGCCCCATGTCGCAGCCGGCCTCGCGGCCCGAGCCGATCTTCATGCGGGCCATCTCGGCGATAAGCTTCTCGCGCACGGCGTCGGCCGTCGCATCGCCGACCGCCACGACCAGCGGGATGGCCATGCAGCGCTCGCCGCAGGAGCCGAAAGCCGCGCCCATCAGCGCCGTCACGGCGTTGTCGATGTCGGCGTCGGGCATGACGACGGCGTGGTTCTTCGCGCCGCCCAGGGCCTGCACTCGCTTGCCGTGTTTGGTGCCGGTCGAGTAGATGTACTCGGCAATCGGCGTCGAGCCGACAAAGCTGATGGCCTGCACGCGTGGGTCGGTCAGCAGCGTGTCCACGGCCTCCTTGTCGCCGTTGACGACGTTCAGCACGCCCGGCGGCAGGCCGGCGTCCTGGGCCAGCTGGGCGATGAACAGCGTGCTGCTCGGGTCGCGCTCGGACGGCTTCAGGATGAAGGTGTTGCCGCAGGCCACGGCCATGGGCCACATCCACAGCGGCACCATGGCCGGGAAGTTGAACGGCGTGATGCCGGCGCACACACCCAGCGACTGGAACTCCGACCAGGCGTCGATGCCCGGGCCAACGTTGCGACTGTGCTCGCCCTTCAGTAGCTCGGGCGCATAGGTCGCGTACTCGACGTTCTCGATGCCGCGCTGCAGCTCGCCCAGGCTGTCGGCCAGCACCTTGCCGTGCTCGTCGGTGATGAGGCGGCAGATGGTGTCGGCATGCGCTTCGAGCAGTTCCTTGAAGCGGGTCAGCACGCGGGCGCGCTTGAGCGGCGGCGTGTTGCGCCAGGCGGGGAAGGCGGCTTGCGCGGCGGCAATTGCGGACTCGACGGTGGCGCGGTCGGCCAGGCGGACCCGCCCGCCGACCTTGCCGGTGGCTGGGTTGAAGACGTCGGCCGAGCGGCTGCCGCCGTCGACCTGCTGGCCGTTGATGAGATGGGTGATCACGGGATGCTTGGAAGTGAAAGTTCAGGGAGTCGCGTCGAAGCAGTCGCCTAAAGCGGAGACCAGCGAGTCGATCTCCGCGGGCGTGCTGATGAAGGGCGGCGCCATCTGGATGGTGTCGCCGCCGTAGCGCACGTAGAAGCCCTTGGCGTACATGGCCATCGCGATGTCGAAGGGGCGCTTGGCGGGCTCGCCGGGCAGCGGCGTGACGGTGATGCCGGCGGCCAGACCGAAGTTGCGGATGTCGGCCACATGCTTGGTGCCCTTCAGGCCGTGCACGGCCGTCTCGAACATCGGCGCCAGCTCCTTCACGCGCTGCAGCGCATGCTCGCGCTCCAGCAGGTCCAGCGAGGCGAGGCCGGCCGCGCAGGCGACCGGGTGGGCCGAGTAGGTGTAGCCGTGCGGGAACTCCAGCATGTAGTCGGGCCCGCCCTGGGCCATGAAGGTGTCGTGGATCTCCTGCTTGGCGACGACGACGCCCAGCGGCTGCACGCCGTTGGTGATCTGCTTGGCGGCGGTCAGGATGTCGGGCGTCACGCCGAAGGCCTCGGCGCCCGTCCACGCGCCGGCGCGGCCGAAGCCGGTGATGACCTCGTCGAAGATCAGCAGGATGTTGTGCGCCGTGCAGATCTCGCGCAGCCGCTGCAAGTAGCCGACCGGCGGGATGACGACGCCGGCCGAACCCGAGAACGGCTCGACGATGACGGCGGCGATGTTGCTCGCGTCATGCAGCGCGATCAGTTGCAGCAGGTCGTCGGCCAGCGCCGCGCCCATCGCACCGTCCTGCGGCGGCATGCCCTTGAAGAAGCTGCCGTTGGCCGGCTGCGTGTGCGGCAGGTGGTCGGCCTCGATGCCTTGGCCGAAGGTCTTGCGGTTGCCCACCATGCCGCCGACCGAGATGCCGCCGAAGTTGACGCCGTGGTAGCCCTTGGCGCGGCCGATCAGCCGCGTCTTGCCGGCCTGGCCCTTGGCGCGCCAGTAGGCCCGCGCCATCTTCAGCGCCGTGTCGGCCGACTCCGAACCCGAGCCGGTGAAGAACACGCGGTTCAGCCCCGCAGGCATCTTCTCGACGATCTTGTTGGCCAGCTCGAAGGACAGCGGGTGGCCGAACTGGAAAGCGGGCGAATAGTCCAGCTCGCGCGCTTGGCGGCTGACGGCGTCGACGATCTCCGTTCGCCCGTGGCCCAGGCCTGTGCACCACAGGCCCGACAGGCCGTCGAAGATCTGCCGCCCGTCGTCGGTGCGGTAGTAAGCGCCGGCGGCGCCGGTCAGCAGGCGGGGGTTGGCCTTGAACTGCCGGTTGCCGGTGAAGGGCATCCAGTGGGCGTCCATCCAGTTGGCAGGTCGGTCGGCGGTCTGAGTCATGGCATCTCGTGCAAGTGGTTTGCGCCGCATCGTGCCCGGGCCAATGCTTGTAGACAATGACAACATCGCCATGTCTACTTGCCGCCAGATGAAACCAAACGACGCACGTCTTCCCGGCCAGATTGCAGACGTCGACCTGCGCCTGCTGCGCGTCTTCAAGGCCGTCGTCGAATGCGGCGGCATGGCGGCGGCGGAGCTGGAGCTCAACGTCGGCATGCCGACCATCAGCCGGCAGATCAAGGACCTGGAGGAGCGCCTCGGCCTGGTGCTGTGCCGCCGCGGCCGCGCCGGGTTTGCGCTGACGGCCGAGGGCGCCGAGCTCTACGCGGCGGCGCTGCAACTGCTGTCCGCCACCACCGACTTCCGCGCCCGATTGGAAGAGATCCACCACCAGATCGGCGGCGAGCTGCACCTGGCGCTGTTCGAGAAGACCGTCAGCAACCCCGCCTGCCACATCGACCGCGCGCTGGCGCAGTTCAACGAGACGGCGCCGGGCGTGAAGCTGCACATCCATGTCGGCACCATCACGGACATCGAGCAGGGCGTACTGTCGGGTCAGTTCCAGGTCGGCGTCATCCCGGAGCATCGAAGGTCGGAGAGCCTGGCCTACCGGCCGCTGTTCGGCGAGCAGATGCACCTCTACGCCGGCAGCAGCCACCCCTGGTTCAAGGCCGACCACCGCTGGAGCTGGGCGGACCTGAGAGGCCAGCAACTGGCGGGCCTGGGCTACCACTCGCCCAACCTGGTGCTGACGCACCGACAAAAGCTGGAGCGTGCGGCCACGGCGTCCGACCAGGAAGGCGTCGCCACGTTGATCCTGACCGGCTGCTTTGTTGGCTTCCTGCCCGACCATTACGCCCAGCCCTTTGTCGACGCCGGCCGCCTGCGCGCCGTGTCCGTCGATGAGCTGAGTTATGACTGCAGCTTCGCCTGCATCTACCGCCACGACCCCGCACCCACCCGGGCTGCGGCAACCCTCGTGCAGGCGCTCGAAGCGGCTCACGCCTGAGGAAGCGGCGACTACCATCCCGCTCCTGCCTTCACCGCCATCTTCAGCGGCCTCGCGCCCTCCATCTCGCATGAGCCACACGCCCGATTCCTCGCGATACGACCGCCAACCCTATCGCCGCAGCGGGCGCAGCGGTTTGCTGCTGCCGACCTTGTCGCTCGGCCTGTGGCACAACTTCGGCGACGTCGACCGTTACGACAACGCCCGCACGATGCTGCTGGGCGCCTTCGACCGCGGCATCACCCACTTCGACCTCGCCAACAACTACGGCCCGCCGCCGGGCTCGGCCGAGCTGACCATGGGCCGCGTGCTGCGCGAGGACCTGCAGGCCCACCGGGACGAGCTGATCATCTCGACCAAGGCCGGCTATCGCATGAACCCGGGCCCCTACGGTGAATGGGGCTCGCGCAAGTACATGCTCGCCAGCCTGGATGCGAGCCTGAAGCGGCTCGGCCTGCCCTATGTCGACATCTTCTATTCGCACCGCCCCGATCCCGACACCCCGCTGGAAGAAACGATGGGCGCGCTGGACCAGGCCGTGCGCAGCGGCCGGGCGCTGTACGTTGGCCTGTCCAACTACTCGGCCGCGCAGACCCGCGAAGCCAGCGCCATCCTGCGGCGGCTGGGCACGCCCTGCGTCATCCACCAGCCGCGCTACAGCATGCTGGACCGCCACGTCGAGGGTGGCCTGCTGGAGGTGCTGGCCGAAGAAGGCATCGGCTGCATCGCCTTCTCGCCACTGGCCCAGGGCCTGCTGACGGAGAAATACCTCTCGTCCATCCCTGCCGACTCACGCGCCGCGCTGGGCGGCTTCCTGAAGCCCACCGACATCACGCCGGGACGGCTGGCGGCGTTGCGCGCGCTCAAGGCACTGGCGGATGCGCGTGGGCAGACGCTGGCGCAATTGGCCCTGACCTGGGTGCTGAGGCAGCCCGGCATGACGTCCATCCTGGTTGGCGCCAGCCGGCTGGGCCAGATCGATGACGCTCTGGGCATCGTCTCGGCAGCGCCACTGACCGATGCGGAGCTGGCGGCGGTCGACTCCGCGCTGGCGCTCGAGAAGGCCGCCGGCTGAGGCCGCTCAGCCGCCGGGGGCCGCCAGGTTCTCGCGCAGCTTGGCCAGCAGCGCCAGCAAATGCCGGCACTCCGCCTCGTCCAGCCCGCTGACGGCCTGCGCTGACACGCGCTGAGCCTGCTTGCGCACCTGCTGCTGCAAGGCCTTGCCCGCCGCACTGACCTGCAGGTGCACGCTGCGCCTGTCGGCCGCATCGGCGCTGGCTTCCAGCAGGCCACGCTCGCGCAAGCCCGCAATCAACCGCGCTACCTGGCCCTTGTCGCGCCCGGAGTGCTGCACCAGCTCGCTCTGCGTCGCGCCGGGGCGCGAGGCGAAGAAGCCCAGCGTCTTTGCTTCCATGTGGCTCAGGTCATGCGCGGCTTCTTTCAGTGCCTGGAACTGCAGCGAGCGGAACCGGTGCATGACCGAGTGAACGCTCTCCACGACCTCTTCGGCGAGGTTGCCCTTATTGTTGACAATATCAACTTGTTTACGCATGATGGATGACATTATCAACCAATGTTCCAGCCCACCATGTCCGACCCCACCACGGCGCCCGTGCGCCGCATCCAACGCGTCCGCCATGAACTGCTGATGCGCGACCTCGAAGTCACCCGCGTCGAGCGGCTCAGCCCGCATTTCGTCTCGGTGACCCTGCATGGCGAGTCGCTGGCGAGCTTCCGGTCCGACTCCTTTGACGACCACGTGAAGCTCTTCTTCGGTGAAACGGATCGCCGCGACTACACGCCGCGATCGTTCGACCGCGAGCGCCGCGAGCTGACGATCGAGTTCGCGCTGCACGGCGCCGGCGCCGCCTCGGACTGGGCCGGCCAGGCCGCGGTTGGCCAACACCTCAGGGTCGGCGGCCCCCGAGGCTCGATGGTCATCCCGACCGACTACGACTGGCACCTGCTGATCGGTGACGACTCCGCCCTGCCAGCGGTGCATCGCCGCCTGGAAGAACTGCCGCCCGAGGCGCGCGTCATCACGGTGTTGCAGGTCGGCGACGCCGCGGACCGCCGGCTGTTTACCGGCCGTGCGCAGACGGAAGTGAACTGGGTCGAAACGCCCGAAGCGCTGCAATCCGCCGTCGCCGCACTGAAGCTTCCCGATGGCGAAGGCTTCGCCTGGGCCGCGGGTGAAGCGTCCGCGATGGCCTCGGTGCGGGCCCTGCTCGTGGCCAAGGGCTTGCCCAAGGAAGCGCTGAAGGTGGCGGCCTACTGGAAGGCCGGCGCCGCAGCCTTTCACGAGACGCTGGAGGCCTGAGCCGAGTTCAGGCCTTGTGGCCGCGCGGCGAATCAGCCAGCGGTAGCCGCACCCGGGCGTCCAGGCCCGACACGCGCGCAGCTTCCATCCGATTGACCAGTTCGATCTGGCCGCCCAGGGAATGAACCAGGGCCAGGCAGATCGCCAGCCCCAGGCCTGATCCCTTGCCGGCATCGCCGACGGCAAAGGGCAGGAAGAGCCGCTCCTGTTGCTGCTGCGTCAGCCCCGGCCCGCCATCGGCAATCAACAGCTGCGCCATGCCCATGTCGAGCGACAGCGCGATGGCCAGCCGCCCGCCCACCGGCGTGTGCTGGATGGCGTTGTGCAGCAGGTTGCGCGTCAGCTCGCGCAGCGCCCACTCGTGGCTCTCGACGGCCGCGGGCTCGGTGTGGATGTCGAAGTCCAGGCCCTGCTTGGCGATCAGCGGTGCCAGGTCCAGGGCCACAGCGCGCGTGATCTCCGCCCAGTCCTGCGTCGGCATGGCCTCGCCCGGCTGGCGCATCTGTTCGGCGCGCGCCAGGGCCAGCATCTGGTTGGCGAGCTGGGTGGCGCGGTTCACCGTGGTGTCGATTTCGGCGAGGGCCTGCAACGGCTCCACATCACCCTGGCGGGCGGACTGCACCTGCACCTTCAGCACGGCCAGCGGCGTGCGCAGCTGGTGTGAGGCGTCGCGCACAAAGCGCTTCTGGTGCTCCAGCAACCGCGCCTGGCGGGCCAGCGCCTCGTTGGTGGCGACGATCAGCGGTGCCAGCTCAACGGGCAGGCCAGGCGCCTGCAGCGGGCTGAGGTCGTCGGCGTCACGCGTACGCAGCGCGGCGCTGAGCTCGCGCACCGGCCGGGTGGCGCGCTGCACCACGGTCCAGACGACGATGGCGATGACGGCCAGCAGCGCCGCCTGGCGCCACAGCGTGTGCAGCAAGACCTGGCGCGCGAGGCCCCGGCGCAGGTGCAGCGTCTCGGCAACCTGGATGGTCGCCAGGCCCATGCCGGTCTGGCCAGACACCGGCTGCAGTAGCACGGCCATGCGTACCGGCTCGCCACGGAAGCGCGCGCCGTAGAAGTCCACCAGCGCCTGGTAGGCGCCCTGGTCGGGCAGCTTGCCCGTCCAGTCGGGCAGGTCCTCGTCGCCCGAGACCAGCTCGCCTTTGAAGCCTCGCACCTTGAAGTAGAGCCGGCTGCGGCCATCGGTCTCGAAGGCTTCCAGTGCCGAATACGGCACGGGCGCCAGCAGCCGCGCCTGCTCGCCGCTGCCCGCCACGCCGAGCAGTTCGCCGATGGCCTTGGCCGACGCCAGCAGCGTGCGGTCGTAGGCGGTGTCGACGGCGCGCAGCGTTTCGCGGTAAAGACTGAACGTGTTGATGGCCACCAGCAGGCCGACGGGCAGCAGGATGCCCCACAGCAGGCGGGCGCGCATGGACAGGGCGGCGAGGCGCTTCATCGGACGCGGCTCAGTCGTCCGACTGCAGCAGGTAGCCCAGGCCGCGCAACGTCACGAGCCTGGCGCTTCCTGGTGGCAGTCGCTTGCGCAGCCGGTAGGCCACGACCTCGATCGCATCGGGCAGCGCATCCGCCGCGTCCGCAAACACCAGTTCGAAGAGCTTGTCCTTGGCCACCGCCTGGCCCGGTCCCACGAGCAGCGCGCGCAGCAGCGCGGCCTCGCGCGGCGCCAGGTCCAGCGGCTGGCCCTGGTGATAGACGGCGCCACTCTGGGCATCGGCGCGCAGGCCGCAGAAGCTCGGTGCGTCGGCGGGCCGGGCCTCGCTGGCCTGGCCCTGGCGGCGCACCAGCGCGCGGATGCGGGCCTCCAGCTCGTCGAGGTCGAAGGGCTTGGGCAGGTAGTCGTCGGCGCCAGTGTTGAGGCCGAGGATCTTGTCGCCCAGCGTGCCGCGGGCCGTGATGATGATGACCGGCGTCGTCAGCCCCTCGGCGCGCGCCTGGGACAGCACGTCCAGCCCGTCCTGGCCCGGCAGGGACAGGTCGAGCAGCACGACGTCCGGCACGCTGGCGCGCCAGCGGCTCAACGCCCGCGCGCCGTCGTCGCAGATGACGACCTTGAAGCCGCGCCGCTCGAAAGAGCGCTGCAGCGTCGTCTGCATCGCGGCGTTGTCCTCGATCACCAGCAGCTTCATGGGCCGGCAGGCTAGCACCGCGGCGCTGTGAAACAGGGGCTGAGGTTTACCCCGAGGCCATGGACAGCGGATTGACAGCCTCGTCGTCAACCATGCGGGCTGTAAAAGAAAACCGGCCGCTTCCTCATCCGCAGGGGCTCGGCCATCATGCCGGGGCGGAATACGCCCCGAGACGACAAGGAGACAAGCAATGCGTCGCGATACCTTCCTGAAGTCCCTGGCGGCCCTGGCCGCAGCCGGCGCCTGGCCATTGCAGGCCAACGCCGCCGGCGTGCCCATGAAGCTCATGATCCCCGCCAACCCCGGCGGCGGCTGGGACACCACCGGCCGGGCACTGGGCAAGGCACTGCAGGACGCGGGCCTCGCGTCCTCCGTGCAGTTCGAGAACAAGGGCGGCGCCGCCGGCGCCCTGGGCCTGGCCCAGTTCGTCAACGCCAGCAAGGGCGACCCGCATGCCCTCATCGTCATGGGCGCCGTCATGCTGGGCGGCATCATCACCGGCAAGCCGCCGGTGACGCTGGCCCAGGCCACGCCGATTGCGCGGCTGCTCAGCGAATACAACGTCTACGTCGTCCATGCCGCATCGCCGCTGAAGACGATGAAGGATGTCGTCGAGCAGCTCAAGAAGGACGCCGGCAGCGTCAAGTGGGGCGGCGGCTCGCGCGGCTCGACCGAGCATGTCGCCGCGGCCATGATCGCGCGCGACGTCGGCGTGGACGCGGCCAAGATCAACTACGTGCCCTTCCGCGGCGGCGGCGAGGCGGTGGCGGCCATCCTGGGCGGCAACGTCACGGTGGGCGGCAGCGGCTTCAGCGAATTCCAGCCCTATCTCGAGAGCGGCAAGATGCGCGCGCTGGCCGTCACGGCGCCGACCCGCATCAAGGGCCTGAATGCCCCGACGCTCAAGGAGCTGGGCATCGACGTCGAGATCGGCAACTGGCGCGGCGTCTACGCGCCGCCCGGCATCACGCCCGAGCAGCGCAAGGCGCTGACGGACATGGTCGTCGCGGCCACCAAGAGCAAGAGCTGGGCGGAATCCATCGACAAGAACGGCTGGACGCCGGCACTGCTGTCCGGCCCCGAGTTTGAGGCTTTCGTCGACCGCGAGTTCGCGACGTTGCGGGCGATCATGGTCAAGTCGGGGATGATTTAGCCCCTCGCCCAGTCTTGCGCCGGCTGAACGCCGGCAAGCCTGGTCGGTCTTGCAGACCGCGCTGCGGCAATGCCGCAGCTCTTCGGCAGGCACGACAAGCCCACAGGGCTTATCGTGTCCGGCCTCAGCCCCCGAGGGGACGGCGATGCTTGCGGCATCGAGCCGCAAGCACATCGCCATCGCGGGCCGGCTTGGGAGCGGCCCGGCGCTCGGCCCGAAATTCACGCGGCGCTGCCGCGAATTCACAAGGATCGCTGATGAGCAGCAATTCCTCTTCCAACGGCCAGACATTCGTCGGCGTCGGCACCCTGCTGATCGGCGCGGTGATGGCCTACGGCGCGACCTTCATCTCGTCGGAGGCCGGTTATGCCGGTGTCGGGCCGAACGCCCTGCCCTGGCTGGTGTCGGTGGTGCTGATGATCTGCGGCGCCTGGCTTGTCTGGGAGGCGCGCACAGGGGGCTACCGCGAGATGGAGGCGCCGTCGGGTGCCGAGCGTGGCGATTGGAAGGCCGTCGCCTGGGTCATCGCTGGCGTCATCCTCAACGCGAGCCTCATCACGACGCTGGGCTTCATCCTGTCCTGCGCGCTGTGCTTTGCATTCGCCGTGCGCGGCCTGCGAATTTCGGAGGGCAAGACGGGCGGCGCAATCAAGCGTGGCCTGCTGGACCTTGCGACCGGCATCTGCATCGCGGCGCCGGTGTTCTGGCTCTTCACCAAGCTGCTGGCGATCAACCTGCCCGGCCTGACGGCCAGCGGCTGGCTGTGAGGAAAACACCATGATGGATCTCTGGAACCAACTGCTCGGCGGCTTCGCCACCGCCGGCACGCCCATCAACCTGATGTGGGCCTTCCTCGGCTGCGTCATCGGCACGGCCATCGGCGTGCTGCCGGGCCTGGGCCCCGCGGTGACGGTGGCCATGCTGCTGCCCATCACTACCCAGGTGGAACCGACGGCGTCGCTGATCTTCTTCGCCGGCATCTACTACGGCGCGATGTACGGCGGCTCGACGACCTCCATCCTGCTCAACACCCCCGGCGAGACCGGCACCATGGTGACGGCGCTGGAAGGCTTCAAGATGGCCAAGAGCGGCCGCGCCGGCGCCGCCCTGGCCACCGCGGCCATCGGCTCCTTCGTAGCCGGCACCATCGCCACCGTGCTGGTCACGCTGTTCGCGCCCCTCGTCGCAGACTTCGCCGTCACCCTCGGCCCGCCGGAATACTTCCTGCTGATGCTGCTCGCCTTCACGACGGTCAGCGCGGTGCTGGGCAAGAGCACGCTGCGCGGCATGACATCGCTCTTCATCGGTCTTGCCCTGGGCCTGATCGGCCTGGACCAGATCACTGGCCAGGTGCGCTACACCGGCGGCGTGCCGGAGTTCATGGACGGTATCGAAACCGTGCTCGTCGCGGTCGGCCTGTTCGCGGTGGGCGAGACGCTGTACCTGGCCCTCTACGAAGGCCGCAGCACTACCGATCTCAACAAGATGGGCAGCGTGCACATGACGCGCCAGGAATGGCGGCGCTCCTGGCCGGCCTGGCTGCGCGGCACCCTCATCGGCTTCCCGTTTGGCACCATCCCCGCAGGCGGCTCAGAGATCCCGACCTTCCTGAGCTATGCCACCGAGCGCAAGCTCAGCAAGCACAAGGAAGAGTTCGGCACCACCGGCGCCATCGAGGGCGTGGCGGGCCCCGAGGCCGCCAACAACGCCGCCGTCACCGCGACCCTGGTGCCGCTGCTCACACTGGGCATCCCGACCTCGGTCACTGCGGCCATCCTGCTGAGCGCGTTGCAGAACTACGGCATCCAGGCCGGCCCGCAACTGTTCACCACGTCCTCGGCCCTGGTGTGGGCGCTGATCGCGTCGCTCTACATCGGCAACGTGATGCTGCTGGTGCTGAACCTGCCGCTCGTGGGCCTGTGGGTGAAGCTGCTGAAGATCCCGCGGCCGCAGCTGTATGCGGGCATCCTGATCTTTGCCACCGTCGGCGTCTACGGCATGCGCCAGAGCGCCTTCGATCTCTTCCTGATGCTGGGCCTGGGGCTGATGGGCGTCGTCATGCGGCGCTTCGATTTCCCGACCGCGCCAATCGTCGTCGGCATGATCCTCGGCCCCCTGGCCGAGGCCCAGGGGCGCAATGCACTGTCCATCGGCAGCGGGAACTGGAGCGTCTTCATCGAGCGGCCGCTGTCCGTGGGCCTGCTGGTGGTGCTGGCCGCCGTGCTGCTGCTGCCGCGTGCATGGCGCTGGGTGGCCGCGCGGCGCTGACGCCGGCGCGATTGGCGGGCCCGTCCCGTGCTGCGAGGACCCGGATCAGAACGGGTCTTTGAACTGCATCGTCACGAAGAACGCGCCCCGCGCCTCGCCGGCCTGGCGGCGCAGGTTGGCCATGTAGCCCAGGCTGAAATCCACGCTGTCCACCAGCGTCACGCGCAGGCCCGTGCCCATGGCAAGGCGGGTACGCGGGCCGCTCAGGCGCGGGCCGAGATTCACCGCATCCAGCATCAGCAGCGGGCTGATAGCGATGGCATTGATCTCGTCCATCAGCGTGTCGACGATATGGCGCACCGGCTCGATCTCGCGGCGCGCGTCCCGCTCGGCCACTTTGGGGTCGGCCGCCGCGAACCACCGCGCCAGCTGCTCGACGTCGGCGCGCAGCGCGGCGCCTTGCTGCGTGACGCGCGGGTCGCGCGGGCCGGCGTTGAAGCCCTCCACGCAAAGCGCCACCACCTGCCCCAGGGTGTTGGCGGTGTCTTCACCGGGCAGCAGTTCGGTGAACAGGCCAAGCTGCGTCAGGCTGGACTCCTGCAACACCTGGGTGATCTCGTCCTGGGCTTGAGCGAGCTGCCCCTTGCAGGCGGCGAACGCATCGCTGTCGGCGCTGCCCGCAGGGGGCTGCACGGCGGCCACGGCGCCATCCAGCGCGGCCAGGGTCTGCTGCACCTTGGGCAGTTGCGCAATGGCCTGCAGATAGGTCGGCATGGTGGTGCGGTTGTCCGCCGCGAGGCCGCCGACGGCGGAGTCCAGCTGGCCGTTCAGCGCGGCGCGGACCTGGGCGTCGCGGTAAGCCTCGGCCGGTACCAGGGGCTGGTTGAACACCGGCAGCGCCGCCGTCAGGCTTAAGCCCGAGAAGCGCCGATAGCCCGGGCTGGCGGCGCTGCCGGCCAGTGCATTGGTGCCCAGGCTGCGCAGCAGCGGCGCCGCGCGGATCTGCCATTCCTCGCCGCCGATGAAGGGCTGCTCGCGCCCGCCGGCGAAGAAGCGCGCGCCGTGGGGCACCAGGCCTGCCTCGCGCAGATGGCCCAGCGTCAGACGCGTCTCCAGCGACAGGCTGCGATGGTCGGCCACCAGCCAGCGGCCCTCATGGGCGATGTCGACGATCTGCTTGACCCAGTCCAAGCCCGCGCCGCCGCTGCCGGCGCCGAACTCGACCGCATAGCTCGCGGCCAGGCTCTGCCGCGCCAGCCGTGCCGTGGTGCCCGCCATCAGCTTGAGCGACTGGTAGCGCTGGTCCGCCACCAGGCCTGCGGCGGGGTCGTCCTGGCCGCGGCTGCGATGCTGGCCGGCGTCCAGCGCCGCTCCCAGGCGCATCGCCAGCGCCCAGCTGCCCAGCGGATGCGTCTGAGCGAAGGCCTGGGCCTCGAGGTTGTTCTGCCCCAGCCGCGACACGGACTTGGCGGGCACCGACTGGTCGGCATAGCCCAGCCGCCAGGCCGTGTGGGCCCAGATGCCGTCGCTGTGCTCCCGGCCTCCCTCCAGCGCGAGCGCCACGTCGCGCAGCCGATCGCTGGCATACGCATCGAGGGCGAGCGAGCGCCAGTAGGCGTCGGCACCCGCACCACTGCGGTTGTACAAGGCCGCCACCCCGGCGCCAGCGCCCTCGCCGGCCCGATACCCCAGGCGGGGCTGCAGGCGCATGCCTGGCCGCAAGGCCTCCTGCCCGGACTGGCGCTCCGGCGCTGCCGTCTCGCGCTGGCGCGACTCCCAGGTGAGCCCCACCGACAGGGAGGCCTTGATGGCGTAGACGAAGAACACCAGGTCCAGGCCCTGCGGCGTGCAGCTGACCATCACCGGCAGCACGCGGCCGCCGACACGGGCCTCGACATCCAGGTTGGCGAAGGGCAGCGCCGCGATCTGGTTCCACACGGTCGTGACCTGGCTGGCGCTGTAGGGCGTGCCGCGCAGCGGCTCGGCCAGGGCCTTCGCCTGGTTCAGGTCCGCGCGGATCCAGGGCAGGAAGGCCAGCGGCGTCTGCACGTCCACGGCATGGATGGGCATGCCGCCAAAGGCGCCGTTGGCCGGACAGGCATTGCCGACGACGACCGCAGCCTGCCCGGCTTGCGGGCCGGCGCTGGCGACGGCGGGCGCCAGCAGGGCGGGCAGGGACAGCGCCCAGCACGCGCCCAGTGGCGGGCGTCTCACCGCTTGATCAGCGTGCGCTGGATGGTGGCATTGGCCGCTGGGCCGCCGGGCTGCTGGCTCGCGAGCGCCGCGTTGGACGCCGGGCCGGCCAGGAAGGCGGCCTGCGTGGCGGTCAGGCCGTTGGTGGCTGTGGCGGCGGCCTTGCTGTGCAATTCCTTGTCGACGACCACGTCCAGGCTCACGCGCGCTTCGCCGTAGGCCACGGCCTTGTCATCGCGGCGGAACAGCTTGAAGTGGATGGTCCAGGTCGGCAGGCCGTTGTCGTCGCTGACCTTCTCCAGCCCGAACACGATGCGGCGCAGATCGTCCTTGGTATTCACGACGAGGTCGACCTTGATGTTGGTGATGATGTGTTCTCGGGTGGTCATGGCTGGCTCCTGATCTTGATTGACCGGCATGAGTAGGCCGCCGGCCCGCGCCGGGGTCATCCGTAGAAGTGGGGAAGGTCGGCGGCTGGCGGCTGCCGCAGGCCAGATTCGGCCTCCTCCAGCGGCGCCAGCAGCAGCTTCAGTTCCATCTCGCCGAACTTGCTCAGGCTGCTGCCGTCGTCGCTGCCGAGCAGGCCGTCGGCCAAGGCCTTCTTGCGCGCCTGCAGCTCCAGCATGCGCTCCTCGATGCTGCCCTGGGCCACCAACTGGTAGACGAACACCGGCTGATCCTGGCCGATGCGGTGGGCGCGCGCGCTGGCCTGGGCCTGCACGGCTGGGTTCCACCAGGGGTCGACGTGGATGACGGTGTCCGCGGCCGTGAGGTTCAGGCCCACGCCGCCGGCCTTGAGACTGGCCAGCAGGATGGGCTCCTCGCGCGCCTGGAAGCGGCGCACGACCTCGCCACGCGCGGATGCGGCGGTCTGGCCGGTCAGGCGCAGATGGGGCAGGCCCAGACGGTCCAGCTCAGCGGCAATCAGGTCCAGCATCTCGGTGAACTGCGAGAACACCAGCAGGCGCCGGCCCTGGGCAACGAAATCGGGCAGATGCTCGCGCAGCCATTCGAGCTTGGCGCGCTCTACAAAGGGCGGCATCTCCACGCCCTTGAGCAGCAGCGGGTCGCAGCAGACCTGGCGCAGCTTCAGCATCGCGTCCAGCACGCTGATCAGGCTGGTGGCATTGAAGCCGTCGCGGGCCAGGATGCGCCTGACCATGTGGTCGGCCGCCACGCGCACGCTCTCGTAAAGCTGCTTTTGCTGGCCAACCAGCGTGACGCGCTTGACCAGCTCGGTCAGCGGCGGCAGCTCGGTGGCGACCTCCGTCTTCATGCGGCGCAGGATGAAGGGCCGCACACGCGCCGCGAGAAGGCGGGCGCGCGGGCCGTCGCGGTTGACCTCGATGGGCTTGCGCCAATGGCGCGCGAAGCTGCGCGAGTCGCCGAGGAAGCCGGGCATCAGCAGGTCGAACAGCGACCACAGCTCGCCGAGGTGGTTCTCCAGCGGCGTGCCGGTGAGGGCCAGGCGGTGGCGGGTGTCAAGCCGGCGCAGCGCGCGGGCGGCACGGGCCTGGGCGTTCTTGACGGCCTGGGCCTCATCGAGGATGAGCAGATGCCAGGGCTGGGCGGACAGCTTGCGCAGGTCGCGCCAGACGAGGTTGTAGGTGCTGAGCACGACGTCGGTATCGGCGAGTTGCGCCGCCTCGCGGTCGGCGCCATGCCAGGTCATCAGCCTGAGCCCCGGCGCGATGCGCGCCGCCTCCTGCTGCCAATTGAAGAGCAGCGAGGTCGGCACGATGACGAGGGCCGGGCGGTCCAGCCGACCAGCCTGCTTCTCGGTCCAGATGTGGGCCAGGGCCTGCGCCGTCTTGCCCAGGCCCATGTCGTCGGCCAGGATGCCGGCGAGGCCCTGCTCGCGAAGGTATTGCAGCCAGGCCAGGCCATGCAATTGATAGGGCCGCAGCTGCAGGCCGAGACCTTCGGGCTGCGCCATCGAAGTCGGCGCGCCGGCCGCCAGCAGGCGCTGGCCCAGCGCCTTCAGGCCCGCGTCGCCATGGATCTGCCAGCGGCCGCGCGATTCCTCCTCGATGCAGCGGATGCGGTCGGCGTCCCAGGCATTGAGCTTGAGCGGCTTGCCCTTCTCCAGCTCCACCGGCTTGAGCAGGTCCAGCAGCGCCAGCATGATGGCCTTGAGCGGCGCGGCAACGGCGTGATAGCGCCGGCCACCAGGTGCGCGCAGTGACACGATGGCGTCGTCCTCGATGGCGACGATGGCCACCGCATCGAGCCAGCGCTTGTCCTTGCGCAGCAGGTTGGCGATCAGCGGGGCCAGGTCGATGCGCTGGCCATCCACCTCCATGCCCAGGCTGACCAGCCAAGCGCCGGTGCGGCGCTCCAGACCCAGGCCTTCGACGCGGCGGCTGGGCGGTGGCGCTTCGGTGTCTTCAGCCAGCCCGAGCTGCCAGCCACTGACGGCTTGGCTATGGTGGGCAAAGCCCGGCTCGGTCGTGACCTGCCAGCCCAGGGCCTGCAACTCGGGCACCTTCTCGGCGTGGAAGTCGCCGAAGAACTCTTCCTGGACCAGGGTCCAGAGCGAAGCGTCCAAAGGCAGCGGCGCGCCGCGCCATTGCAGCAGGGCCGGGTCCAGCGCAATCAGGCCACGCGTCAGCAGCGCCAGCTCGGCTTGCACGTCGGCCGCAGCCAGCATCGCCACCGTCACTTGCTCGCCCCGCGGGCCGAGGGCGCCGCGCGGGCGCAGGCCGAGCAAGCCGTCGCCGCGCGTCAGCGTGCGCAGCGTCAGGTGAGGTGGAGGTGCGGCAGGCATGGCGACAGTCTCGCAGCCCGCGAGACTGTCGCGACCGAACTCAGGACTTCAGCACGCCCTTGATGTGGGCGGCGATGGCGTCGTCCTGGCAGTTCGTGAAGAACAGTTCCTGGAACTTCTCGCCCGACACGGCGGCCTTCAACAGGTCCTGGTCGACGGCTTTCAGCGTGGTCAGCATGTCCTTGCAGGACGCGGCCTTCAGGTCCTTCAGGATGCCGCGGTTCTTGGCCATGATGGCGGCGCGCTCCTTGGGGTAGCCGGCGCCGCGCTCGTTCTCGAACAGCTTGCGGTAGCAGTCCTGCAGGTTCAGCTCAGCGGCCCAGCCGAAGCCCTTGGCGTAGGGCATGGACATGCAGTTGCCGTCGTTGATCTGGCCGAACAGGAAGGCGTCGGTCGGGTCGATGACCAGGCCGCAGAAGACGCCGGGCATGGAATTGCAGGCCAGCATGGAACCCATGCCGGTGCCGCAGCCGGTGACGACGAAGTCGGCGGCCTTGGAGTTCAGCAGGATGCCGGCGAGCAGGCCGTTCATCACGTAGGTGAGCGAGGCCTTGTCCTCGGGCGCGTACATGCCGTAGTGGTGGACGCTGTGGCCCAGCGGCTCGGCGACGGTCTTGAGGGCGTTGTGGACGATCTCGGACTTGGCGGCCTGGCTGTTCTCGATGATGAGGGCGATCTTCATGGCGGGTGGCTTTCGGTAGCGGAATGGGGGCTGGGGCGGCACAGGCCACCCCGGTTGCATGGGCCGCGGCTGCTCGAGCCAGAGGGGCTCGAGCGCGGGCCGTCATGCCAGGCGTCCGCCTCGAAAGGCCGGGACTGCATGGTCCCGATGGAGCAACCTGGCCAACCGCGCACCTCGAAGCGAGGTGCTGACGCTGGCGCCATTGTGCCACTTGCGCCAAATATTGGAACGCCGTTTCAGAAAAGCACTCAAGCCCGCGATCGATGCGATGCGAGCCTCGCAGCATCAGCGGCGGTGGGGATCGTTGGGCCGGCGGTCGGCACCGTTGGGCACGCCATCACGGTCCGCGTCGCCGCGGGCCCAGCCACCGCGCCGCAGCTCCCAGTGGCCGTTGCGCTCCTCCCAGGCGGGCTGGTTGTACATATAGCCGCGGCGCTCCTTCACCCAGACGCCCTGCTGCCAGACGTGGCGGCGGCCGTTCCAGTTCCAATAGCCGGGCACCCAGACATAGCCGCGGCGCGCGCCCGGCATCACTTCATGACGCGGAGGCGGCGGTGCGGTCCGGATGGACACACTGACCTGTGCCGCGGCTGCGGTCGGGAGTGCAGCTGCACCAAAGGCACAGCTGGCGACCAGACACGAAGCGAGGAGGGTTCTGTTGAGCATGACGATCTCCAAGTGACAGGAGGTCATTCAACGACTGGCCCCGACGCGCGGTGGTCGGACAAGCGCCCGTCGCGCCGCAAAGTTGTGCAAAGCGTCCAACTGATCGAAGGCGGGTGAGGCCTGCCGCAGCGCCTCAGTCGCCTTCACCACCCAGCGGCTTCAACTGCCGGCCCGCCGGCAGAGCGCGCAGGTATTTGAAGGTGCCCGTCGCATGGGCGCAGAGCTTGTCACCCGCACCGAATACCGAGCCCTCGCAGAAAGCCATGGTCGTCGAGCGATGCAGCAGCTTGCCCACCGCGCGCAGTTCGCCCTCGCCGGGGCGCATGAAGCTGGTCTTCATCTCCACCGTGACGACGCCCGGACCGAGGTCCGACAGGTGCCGGTTCACGCTGCGGGCGGCATGCGCCATCGCCACGTCCAGCAGCGTCATCACCACGCCGCCATGGGCCACGCGCCAGGAGTTCAGGTGCTGTTCGCTGATCGTCAGCCGCAGCTCGGCCTCGCCGTCGCCGACCGAGTGCAGCGTGAAGCCGAGTTGCTGGACGAAGGGGATGTGGACCGGGAATTCCATGGCAGCCTAGAAACGGTAGTTGGGCGCGGCCGAAGGGGCTGCGCTGGGGTGCGCTGGCAAGGCGCGACGACGCTGCGGGCTCGCGCCCGCGAGGAGAAGCAACGCGGCCAGCGTGCGCCAGCGCAGGCCAGGCGGGCGTGCAGCGTTGCCACCCACATGGTGAACGTGGCCGTGGGTCCAATCTTGTGATGAAGCAAGAACTTGCATGCGCTGGGTAGCGGTCGACTGCCGTTTCTAGGCTTATCCCCCATGGATGGCGCTGACGCCGCCGTCCACCGCCAGGATCTGGCCGGTGATGTGCTTGCCGGCGCGCGACGCAAACAGCAGGGCCGCGCCCTTCAAGTCGTCGTCATCGCCGATGCGGTTCAGCGGCGCGTGGGAAGCGAGTTGCTCTTCACCGATGGTCGCCATCAGGCCCTTGGTCATCTTGCTCGGGAAGAAGCCCGGCGCCAGCGCGTTGACGGTGATGCCGTATTGGCCCCACTCGCCGGCCAGCGCGCGCGTGAAGTTCACGGCCGCGCCCTTGCTGGTGTTGTAGGCAATGGTCTTCATGACGGCCGAGTTGCCGCCCAGGCCCGCGATGGAGGCCACGTTGATGATGCGGCCCGACTTGCGCGGGATCATGCTGGCCTTGGCCACCGCTTGCGCAAAGACGAAGAGGCTGCGGATGTTGAGGTTCATGACCTTGTCCCAGGCCTCGATCGGATGCTCCTCGGCCGGCGCGCCCCAGCTGGCACCGGCGTTGTTGACGAGGATGTCGATTTGGCCGTAGCGCTCCATCGTCTCGGCAACGACGCGCTGCGCGTCTTCGGCCACCGACGCATCGGCCGCAACCCAGCGCGCATCGATGCCGCGGGCCTGCAGGTGGGCGGCGGACTCTTCAAGGTCTGACGCCTTGCGCGAGGTCAGCATGATCTTGGCGCCGGCTTCACCCAGCGCCTCGGCGATCTGCAGGCCCAGGCCGCGCGAGCCGCCGGTGACGAGGGCCACCTGGCCGCTGAGGTCGAACAGGTCTTGGACTTTGGTGCTCATGGTGTCTCCAGCTTCTCAAAAATATTCAGGCTTCATTTCGCGGCACAGCGGCTCGCGGCGCGCAACCACGTCCAGCCAGGCGCCGATCTTGGGCAGTTCGTAGGCGTAGAAGTAGCGGGCAGCGGCGCGCTTGCCGTGCGCGAAGTCACTGTCGCCATGCACGCTCAGCAGGACGTCCAGCCACAACCAGGCCAGCACCGTATGGCCGAAGGCCTGCATGTAGGGTGTGGCATTGGCCAGCGCCTCCTCGGGCTCGCCGGTGCTCCAGGCCTTCTTGGTCGCGCCGCCCACTTGTGCCAACGCTGCGGCCAGCTGGTTGGCCTGCGGCGCCCAGTCGGTCTGCATCGCGCGCTCGATGGTCTGCTGCACTCGCGCGGCCAAAGCAGCGAGAGACGCCCCGCCCTGCTGCACCACCTTGCGACCCAGCAGGTCCAGCGCCTGGATGCCATGCGTCCCCTCGTGGATCATGTTCAGGCGCTGATCGCGCCAGTACTGCTCGACGGGGAAATCACGCGTGTAGCCATAGCCGCCCAGCACCTGGATGGCCAGCGAGTTGGACTCCAGGCACCACTCGCTCGGCCAGCTCTTGGCGATGGGGATGAGCACGTCCAGCAGCGCCTGCGCCTCGGCCTTCGCGTCACCGGTGTTCAGCTCGTCGACGAGACGGGCACAGTACAGCTCCAGCGCCAGGCCACCCTCGACATAGCTCTTCTGCGCCAGCAGCATGCGGCGCACATCGGCGTGTTCGATGATGGGCCGCTGCGGGCTGGCCGCGTCCTTGCCGGCCGTGGTCATGGCGCGGCCTTGCGGGCGCTGCTTGGCGTATTCCAGGCTGGCCTCATAGCCCGCATAGCCCAGCATGACGGCGCCCAGGCCGACGCCGATGCGCATCTCGTTCATCATGAAGAACATGCAGCGCAGGCCCTCGCCGGGCTTGCCGACGAGATAGCCCACGGCACCCGCTTTGCCTTCCGGCTGGAAGCGGCCTTCGCCGAAGTTCAGCAGGCAGTTGGTCGTGCCGCGGTGGCCGAGCTTGTGGTTCAACCCGGCCAGCGCGATGTCATTGCGCTCGCCGGTCAGCTGGCCGTTCTCGCCGACCATTTGCTTGGGCACGATGAAGAGCGAGATGCCCTTGGTGCCCGGAATGAGCTTGCCGTCCGGCCCCGGGATCTTGGCCAGCACCAGGTGGACGATGTTCTCGCGCAGCTCATGCTCGCCACCCGAGATCCACATCTTGTTGCCGCGCAGGCGGTAGCGCGGGCCGAGGGCGTCGTTCTCGTCCTCCAGCTCGGCGCGCGTGACCACATCGGACAGCGACGAGCCCGCCTGCGGCTCCGACAGGCACATGGTGCCGAACCACTGACCAGCCAGCAGCGTCTTGGCGAACACCTCGCGCTGGCGCTCGCTGCCGTGTTCCATCAGCAGGTTGGCATTGCAGGTCGTCAACACGCCGTAGGAGCCAGCGTGGACGTTGGCCATGCTGACGAAGGCATTGGCGGCCGTCTCGACGAGGCAGGGCAGCTGCATGCCGCCCAGCTCGTAGTCATGCGCCGCAGCCATCATGCCGGAGTCGACCAGGGCATTGACCGCCTCCAATGTCGCCGCGGGCAGGTGCACGCGCTCGCCACCTTCATCCACAACCACGCGCGGCTCCTCCGTGTCCATCAGCCTGTAGCTCGGCGCGAACTTCTCGCGGGCGATGCGCTCGCAGGTGTCGAGCACGGCGCTGAAGGTCTCGCGCGAATGGTCGGCAAAGCGCTCGCGCGCGGTGAGGTCGCCAGCACGCAGCCAGTCGAACAGAAGGAACTCCAGGGTGTCGCGCATGGCTGCTATCCCGTTGTGGTGACGGCCGTGGGCTCAATGCCCAGGTCGGCCATGATCAGTCGCCCGCAACGCGGACGATGGTGCCCTGCGCCAGCGCACAGAGCTTCTCGGCGCCGCCCTTGACGGCAAAGATCTCGCAGCGACAGACCGCCTGGCTCTTGCTGACCGCGTCGGCGCTGGCGCGGGCGATCAGGCGTTCGCCAACGGCCGGACGCACATAGTTCACCTTGAACTCGCTCGTCACGACCTCGACCTGCATGGCCGTGCCGCCGGCATAGGTCAGCGCGTTGTCGGCCAGATAGCTGACGACGCCACCATGCGCAAAACCATGCTGCTGCAGATGCTCGGGCTTGAGCACCAACTGCAGCTCGACCTTGCCCGGGGACAGCGCCGCCAGTTCCGTGCCGAGCAGGCGGCTGAAGGCCTGCTTGGCCAGGATCTCGCGGCCCATCTGCAGGAAGACCTCTGGCGAGACGGCCATGGTCTTCAGAGCACTTCGAAGATGCCCGCCGCGCCCATGCCGCCGCCAATGCACATCGTCACGCAGACGCGCTTGGCACCACGGCGCTTTCCCTCGATGAGGGCGTGGCCCGTCAGGCGCTGGCCCGACACGCCATAAGGGTGGCCGACAGCGATTGCGCCGCCGTTGACGTTCAGGCGGTCCATCGGAATGCCCAGCGTGTCGGCGCAGTACAGCACCTGCACGGCGAAGGCTTCGTTCAGTTCCCACAGGTCGATGTCGGCAACCGTCAGGCCGAGCTTCTTCAGCACCTTGGGGACGGCGAAGACGGGGCCGATGCCCATCTCGTCGGGCTCGCAACCGGCCACGGCAAAGCCGAGGAAACGGCCGATGGGCTTGAGGTTGTGCGTGGACGCGTATTGCTCGCTGACCAGCGCGCAGGCGCCGGCACCGTCGCTGAACTGGCTGGCGTTGCCGGCCGAGATCAGACCGCCGGGCATGGCGGAGCGCAGGTCCTTGATGGCGTCATAAGTGGTGCCTTCGCGCAGGCCCTCATCGGCGCTGATGGTGACTTCCTTGCTCATCAGGCCCATGACCTTGTCGGCCACGCCCATGGTGGTCGTCACCGAGATCAGTTCGTCGGCGAACTTGCCGGCGGCCTGGGCGGCGCAAGCCTTCTGCTGGCTGCCGGCGCCGTACTGGTCCATGCGCTCACGCGAGATGTTGTAGCGCTTGGCCACGTTCTCGGCGGTCTGCAGCATGTTCCAGTAGATCTCAGGCTTGAGCTTCATCAGCGCCGGGTCGACCAGCATGTGCTTGTTGGCCTCTTGCTGCACGCAGGAAATGCTCTCGACGCCGCCGGCGATGTAGACATCGCCCTCGCCGGCAATGATGCGCTGCGCGGCCATCGCAATGGTCTGCAGGCCGCTGGAACAGAAGCGGTTGATGGTGACGCCGCTCACCGTGATCGGCAGGCCGGCCTTCAGCGCGATCTGGCGCGCGATGTTGGAGCCGGTGGCGCCTTCGGGCGTGGCGCAACCCATCAGCACGTCTTCGATGGCACCGCCATCGATGCCGGCGCGCTCGACGGCTGCCTTGACGGCGTGGCCACCCAGCGTCGCGCCATGGGTCATGTTGAACGCGCCCTTCCAGCTCTTGGCGAGCGGCGTGCGGGCAGTGGAGACGATCAGTGCGTTGCTCATGTCTTGTTCCTTGTCAGTCGCGCGCTGCGATCAAGTGAAGCTCTTGCCTTCCGCCACGAGGCGGGCCAGCAGCGGGGCGGGCGTCCAGAACGCACCGTCATCCATCGGGTTCTTGGCAAAGCGCTTCATTGCCTGCACGACGTTGAAGAGGCCGAGGGTGTCGGCGTAGCACATCGGGCCACCGCGGAAGATCGGAAAGCCGTAGCCGGTCAGGTAGACCATGTCCACGTCCGACGCGCGCTGGGCAATGCCCTCTTCCAGCAGATGCGCGGCCTCGTTGACCAGGGCGAACACCAGGCGGTGCACGATCTCCTCGTCGCTGATGTCGCGCTTCTTGGCGCCGATGGCTTCGCGGTGCTTGGCGAGCATCTCGTCGACGACCGGTGACGGGATCGCGTCGCGCTTGCCAGGCAGGTAGTCGTACCAGCCAGCACCGGTCTTCTGGCCGAAGCGGCCCAGCTCGCACAGGCGGTCGGCGCTCGCCGAGTACTTCATGTTGGCGCGCTCTACAGCGCGGCGCTTGCGGATCGCCCAGCCGATGTCATTGCCCGCCAGGTCACCCATGCGGAACGGGCCCATCGCGAAGCCGAACTTCTCGACCGCCTTGTCGACCTGCTGCGGCGTGCAGCCTTCATCGAGCAGGAAGCCGGCCTGGCGGCTGTACTGCTCGATCATGCGGTTGCCGATGAAGCCGTCGCAGACGCCCGACACGACAGCCGTCTTCTTGATCTTCTTGCCAATGGCCATGACCGTCGCCAGTACATCCTTGGCGGTTTCCTTGCCGCGCACGACCTCCAGCAGCTTCATCACGTTGGCTGGGCTGAAGAAGTGCATGCCCACCACGTCCTGCGGGCGCTTGGTGAAGGAGGCGATCTTGTCGACGTCCAGCGTCGAGGTGTTGGACGCGAGAATGGCGCCGGGCTTGGCGACTTCGTCCAGCTGCTTGAAGACGGCCTCCTTGACGCCGATCTCCTCGAACACCGCCTCGATGATGAGGTCGGCGTCACCCAGGTCGGCGTAGCTCAGCGTCGTGCTCAAGAGCGCCATGCGCTGGGCGTATTTGTCTTCCTTGAGCTTGCCCTTCTTGACCTGGGATTCGTAGTTCTTCTTGATCGTCGCGACGCCGCGGTCCAGCGCTTCCTGCTTGGTCTCCAGGATGGTGACCGGGATGCCCGCATTCAGGAAGTTCATCGAGATGCCGCCACCCATGGTGCCGGCGCCGATGACGCCCACCTTGGCGATGGTGCGCAGCGGCGTGTCTTCGGGCACGTCGGAGATCTTGCTGGCCACGCGCTCGGCGAAGAACAGGTGGCGCAGCGCCTTGGACTCGGGCGTCAGCATCAATGCCATGAAACCCTCGCGCTCGGCGCGCATGCCGTCGTCGAACTTCATGTTGACGGCACTGGCCACGGTCTCCAGGCAGCGCAATGGTGCCGGGAAGTTCTTGCTCATGCCGCCCACCATGTTGCGGGCGAACTGGAAGTAGGCCTCGGCGTTGGGGTGGCGGGCCTTCAGGTCTCGCACCTTGGGCAGCGGGCGCTTCTCGGAGACTTCTTCAGCGAACTTGACGGCCGCGTCGACCACGTCGGCGTCGACGATCTTGTCGAACAGCTTCTGGCCCGGGACCATGGCCAGCATCTGCGCCTCGACCGGCTCGCCGCTGACGATCATGTTCAGCGCGGGCTCCACGCCCAGCGCGCGCGGCAGGCGCTGCGTGCCGCCGGCGCCAGGCAGCAGGCCCAGCTTCACTTCGGGCAGCGCGACCTTGGTGCCGGTCTGCGCGACGCGGTAGTGGCAGCCCAGGGACAACTCCAGGCCACCGCCCATGCAGACGCTGTGGATGGCCGCGACGACCGGCTTGCTGCAGTTCTCGACGACAGCGATCAGGCTCAGCAGGTTCGGCTCGGCCAAGGCCTTGGGGCTGCCGAACTCCTTGATGTCGGCACCGCCCGAGAAGGCCTTGCCGGCGCCGGTGATGACCAGGCTGGTGATGGCCGGATCGGCTTCGGCGCGCTCCACACCGGCCGCAACGGCGGCGCGGGTGGCAAAACCCAGGCCGTTGACCGGCGGGTTGTCGAGCGTGATCACGGCGACGCTGCCGCGAACTTCGTAATGGGCTGTCATGGGCACGACCTCAGTTGACGGGCCCACCGCGCCTTGCGCAGCCGACCCAGAATAGAACGACCGTTCGATTCTAGGCAGCGCCCGCCGCGCAGTCTTGTCCCGGCAGTGACAAGGCCGTGAAGGGCTCAGTACTGGGACTTGGGCAGGACCACGGTGTCCTTGAACGCCTTGGCCGCCTCCGGCTCCGCTGGCGGCTGCAGCTTGGCCTCGGCATAGCGGCGCATGGCCTCGGCGGCATCCAGGGGGGCAACAGGTGCAGGAGCCTGGCGCGGCGCGGGCCGCACTGCCAGGCGCAGCTCATGGCAATCGCGCTGCAGCTGCTCCACCTGCTTGCGTGCCTGGGTGAGCTGCTGGGCGCCAAGTTGGCGGGACTGCTCCACGTGCATCACCCGCTCATGCTCGCGCTTGATTCGTTTGGCGGCCCAGGCGTAGACGGCACCTCCCGCCACCAAACCGCCCACAGCAAAGCTGCCCACCAGCTGCAACAGTTGACCGTTGTCCATTTTTTCTCTCCCCTGACACCGTTGTCCGTTGGCACTGTATCGGTCTGACGGCGCAACGCCCGTCTTGCCAGGGTTTGTCACGAGTCGCCACCGCTCCGTCTCGCCCTTGGACGCCCAGCGCCCCCCGGCTAGAGTGCGGGCCATGCTGATTCCGGTCGTCTACCCACCCCGCGATCCCGCGCCGCCGCCGCAGTTTTCCCCGCCGCCGCCGCCAAAGTCGGAGGAGCCCGCGCCTCCTCCACCGCCCGAGCCGCCTTCCACGGCATCCACGACCGAGGGCGATGTGCCCTGGATGCTCTATCTGCTGCGCGTGCTGGGCCTGTGCGCCTTTCCCGTCGTCATCGTCATCGCCGGCGTCGCCGTGCTGCTCGGCCTGGAACAGGCCCGCGAAACGCTGCTGTCGCTGGAAGTGGGCAGCGCACAGACCGCCCTCCTCGTCTTCGCCTTCGGCTTGTGGCTGCTGCTGGCCTGGTATGTGAGCCGCCTGCTGCTGGACCGCCGCTTCAAGCCCGACACGCTGGGCGAGTGCATGAACCCGCGCTTTGGCGACGGCCTGCGTCGCTGGCTGCCGCGCGGGCTCATCCTCGGCGGCGGCCTGCCCATCGCGATCTTCTTCCTGGTGCAGACGCGCGAGCGCCTCATCGGCGTCGCGCTGCTGGCCGTCACGGCGGGACTGGCCCTTTTTGTCTGGAAGCGGCGCGCCTGGCTGCTCAAGCTCGGCACGGGCTCGTGGCTGGCGCGTTGCCTCGCCCTGGATGGCCGGCGCGAGGCCATCGCGCTGCTGGAGCGTGAGGACCGCATGAGCACGCCGTCGCGCGTGCTCGTCGCGCTGGTGCTGCTGCTGCAATGGGGCGTGTTCGCCGCCCTCGTGGCCTGGCCCGAGGCCACGGCGCGCGCCATCGGCTCACCGGCCCTGGTGCTGCTGGCCATGGGCAGCTGGATCGTCTTTGGCGGCATCCTGCTGACCTATGCACCCAAGGCGTTGATACGCATGCCGCTGACGCCGTTGCCGCTGCTGCTCTTCGTGGCATTTGCCCCGCTGAACGACAACCACCGTGTGGCCGACCCTGAGCGCAGCGCTCGCAATGCCATCGCCGCCCGCCAACCGGCCGACGCCTGGGTGCAAACCTGGCTGCGCACCGTGGGCGCGGACGGCAAGCGGCCGCTCGTGATCGTCGCCGTGGCCGGCGGCGCCTCGCGCGCGGCGTATTGGGGCAGCGCATCGCTGGCGCGCCTGCAGGATCTCGGTGAACAACAGGGCGTCAACTTCGCCGACTCGGTCTTCGCCATCAGCGGCACGTCGGGCGGGGCCCTGGGCGCGGCCAGCTTCGTCGCCGCCGTGGACGCGCGCCGCCAGGCGGTCGATGCTGCCAACTGCACGCCCTGGAAGCTGGTGCGCGACTTCACTGGCCGCGACCATCTCGCCACGCCGGTCGGCGACATGCTCTACCCCGACCTGGTGCAGCGCTTCCTGCCCCTGGCCGTCGCCGGCGCGGACCGATCTCTCGGCCTGGAGAATGTCTGGACGCATGACTGGCCCAGGAGCCTGGCCCAGCAATGTCCGCTGCGCCCGACCGCCCATCCCAACCCCTGGGGCGAGGCGATGACGGCCTTGCACGGCCGCGCCACCGACGCCGAATGGCTGCCGCTGCTGGCCATGAACGCCACAGCCCTGTCGCGCGGCCAGCGGGTCTACCAGTCCGACTTCCTGCTGGCCGGTGGCGACGGCATCGACCTGCTCGACCCCTCGCTCGGCCTGGAGGTCGAGCGCATGACGCTGGCTCAGGCCGTGCACAACAGCGCCCGCTTCCCCTACATCAGCCCTGCCGCAGCCGTCCTCTTCAAGGAGGCGCACAGGGATGAGGAGAACGGCGATGTCGGCCGCGTCTGGGACCGTCTGGGCGATGGCGGCTACGTGGAAGCCAGCGCGACACTGCTGCTCTCCGACTTGCTGCGCGACCTCGAAGCCAGCGGGCGGCTCAAGGCCTGCAAGCCCGAGGACAACTGTGCCGCCCAAGGCGTCCTGGACCGCTCGCGGCTGCGCCTGCTGCTGCTGGTCAACAGCGCCTCGCAGGTCGACGACTGGCTGTGCCGCGACGCACCCACGGCTGCCGATGCGCAGCCGCTGGACGGGCGCCGCTACCGCGCCACGCACATGGGCCTGAACGAGGTGGTCGCGCCGGCGCAGGGCATCCTGAACAGCAACGACGCCCGCGCGCGGGACTCGGCAGTCGAGCTCATCAAGCGCATCGGCGGCTGCGGCCAGGTGGCGGAGCTGCGCATGCCTGCACTGCCGGGCCAACGCCAGCCGTCGATGAACTGGATGCTGAACTCGGCCTCGCGCGAGCTGATCGACGCGGCACTGCTGGAGAAGCTCAATGCCACCGACCCGGCCGTCGGCGCGGCGCAGGCCCAGCTGGTGGCCCATCTGCGCCAGGCCAAGGGCTGGATGCTGCAGATGAAATAGGGCCGTCACAATGCGGCCCCCATGCCCAGCTTTCTCCTGCACCTCTGCACCGCGCCGCAGCGCAGCGCACTCTGGCGCGCCCTGCTCGCCGTCCTGCTCATCGTCATCACCTGCCTGGCCCTGAGCCCGGCACCGCCCAAGACCATCACCACCGGCTGGGACAAGTCCAACCATGCCCTCGCCTTTGCCGCGCTGGCCTTCAGCGGTGTCTGGGCCATGTGGCCCGTCTCGCAGCGGCCGCGGCAATGGGTCTGGCTGGTGATCGCGCTGATCGGCTACGGCATTGGCATCGAGATCGCGCAGAGCTTTCTGCCACCGCGCGAGGCCGACTGGCACGACGTGGTGGCCGACAGCGTCGGCATCGCCCTGGGTCTGCTGGCGGCCTGGCCCATCACAGCCAGCGCAGCACGCCGACCGTGACGGCGGGCACGAACAGCAGCAGCAGCAACCTCAGCACGTCGCTGGCCAGGAAGGGCATGACGCCCTTGTAGGTCTCGTTCATCGGCACGTCGCGCGCCATGCCGTTGACGACATAGACGTTCAGCCCCACCGGCGGCGCCAGCATGCCGATGCCCACCGTCATCAGCACCAGGATGCCGAACCAGATCGCCTTGGGCTCGGGCGCAAGGCCGAACAGGTCCAGGCCCATGATGGTCGGGAAGATGACGGGAATGGTCAGCAGCAGCATGGACAGCTCGTCCATCACGCAGCCCAGCACCACGTAGAAGGCCAGCACGCCGGCGACGATGGCCAGCGGCGGCACGGGCAGCCCGCCCACCCACTGCGCCAGGTGCGCGGGCATCTGCGTCAGCGCCAGGGCCGAATTCATCATGTCGGCGCCGAGGAAGATCATGAAGACCATGGCCGTCGTCTCGGCAGTGCCCAGCAGCGCGCGCTTGAGTCCATCGCCGCGCAGCTCGCCCGACAGCAGGCCGCTGGTCAGCGTCGCCAGCGCGCCGATGGAGGCACCCTCGGTCGGGCTGAACAGGCCACCGTAGATGCCGCCAAAGACGACGACAAAGATGGCCAGCAGCGGCCATACGCCCAGCAGAGCGTGCCAGCGCTCGCTCCAGCTGTGGCGCGGTCCCGGCACGGCCAGATGGGGCCGCAGCCGGCAGGTGATGGCGATGACCGCGAGATAGCCGGCGGTTGCGATCAGGCCGGGGATGAAGGCGGCGGCGAACAGCTTGGCGATGTTCTGCTCGGTCAGGATGGCGTAGACGATCAACGGCACCGACGGCGGGATCAGAATGCCCAGCGTGCCACCCGTCGCCAGCACGGCAGTGGACAGGCGCCCGTGATAGCCCGCGGCCTTCATCTCGCCGTAGGCCACCTGGGTGATGGTGGCGCAGGTGGCCACCGACGAGCCGCAGACCGAGCCGAAAGCGGCCGACGCCAGGATGGCCGCAAAGGCCAGGCCGCCGCGCCAGTGGCCGACCCATGCAGACGCGGCGCGAAAGAGTGCCTTGGAAAGCCCGCCCTGGGTGGCGAACTGCCCCATCAGCAGAAAGAGCGGGATGACGGACAACTCGTAGACCGTCAGCCGCGCGACGGCGGAGCCCTTGATGAGGTTCAGTAGCGCGGCGTCATTGCTCATCCAGGCGTAGCCCAGGGCCCCGGGGATGAACATGGCGGCCGCGATGGGCACGCGCAAGGCCATCAGCGCGAGCATCAGGGCGAAGATGGCGAGGCCGGCTGTCATCTGTTCCCGAGCTTGGCTTGGCGCACAGGCCCATGCCCGGAGTTCGCCCGGGCGGGCGACCTACTTTCTTGTGCGAACAAGAAAGTAGGCAAAGAAATCGCCCCTGCGAAACCGCCCACCCGCAAAGCGGGTGGGTGCCCTGCGATGCTCGAAGACCGAGGCCCGCGCAAAACTCCCGCCGCTACGCTCTGGTCAAACAGTTGCGCGGAGCCAGTTGTTGAAGCGCGCCAAGGCGCGCGCCTCGGTCTCCTGTGCTTCTCGGCGGTTTCAAAGGGGGAATCCCAAACAGCCGAACAACCAACCGCCAAACGCATCAGACGGCTGGTGCGGGCTGTTCCTTCACTCCCCCTTTGAGTCCCGCCGAGGAGCGCACGGCCTTGAGGCCGCGTGCGCCAGCACGCTTCAAGCTCTGACTCCGCGCAACTGTTTGACCACAGCGGCCCTTGGGCCGCGACGGGAGTTTTGCGCGGGGCCTCAAGGACGGCGCACCGCAGGGAACCCCTCGCTGTGCGAGGGGCGGGCGGTTCGGGGGCGACTCTTTGCCTACTTTCTGGTCGCTCAGAAAGTAGGTCGCCCGCCGGGGCGAACTCCCGGCTGGGCCTTGCCATCAAGCCTCACCTCGCTCAAGAGTCTGAACAACCGCAATCACCGCCGTCAACGCCAACCCCGGCGCCAGGATGGCATAGGCCCACCACATCGGCAGACCGAGGATCATGGTCTGCTCACCGGCCTCGTCGACAGCCGCCGCGCCCATGCCGGTGCGCCAGGCCAGCAACCCCAGCATGACGGCCAGCAGCAGCGCGCCGAAGCGGTCCAGCGCGCCATTGACGCGCTCGGATGCAGCCTGGGTAAAGAAGTCCACGATGATGTTGCCGCGCCGCAGCTGGCACCAGGGCAGGCACAGCGCAATCGCCAGTGCGATGCCGATCTGGCTCAGTTCCACATCACCACGCACGGGGCTGGCGAACAGGTTGCGGCCGATGACGCTCCACAGCGTCATGCCGGCGACGAGCAGCGCGCAGACGCCGCCCAGCAGCGCAAATACTGCCGCCAGCTTCTCAAGCCATTTCACTTCTTGTACTTGGCCAGCAGCGCCTGCGCTTCGCTCAGCATCTGCTTGCCGGGCAGGCCACGCTTGTCCATGTCGGCGGCCCAATCGTCGTAGAGCGGATGGCTGGCCTTGATCCAGTTGTCCACCTCGGCAGCCGGCACCGTGTAGAAGACATTGCCGCGGTCCACCGCCGGCTTGCGGCCAGGCGCCTGGCTGGCATCCCAGGTGCGGCCGGCGGCCTGCGACAGGGCGGCGCCGGAGTTCCTGTCGATGACGGCCTTCAGGTCGGCCGGCAGGCTGTCGTATTTGGCCGGGTTCATCGCCAGGATGAAGACCGCGCTGTACAGCGCCGGCCGGCTCGGGTCGGTCTCGGTGTGGTACTTGACCATCTCGTGCAGCTTGACCGAGGGGATGACCTCCCAGGGCAGCGCAAAGCCGTCGATGGTGCCCTTGCTGACCGCATCGGCCACGGCCGGCAGCGGCATGCCGACCGGTGAGGCACCCAGGCTGCTGAGCAGCTTGTTGGTCTGGCGCGTCGGTGCGCGCAACTTCAGGCCCTTGAAGTCGGCCAGCGTCTTGATCTGGCGCTCGCGGGTGTGCAGATAGCCCTCGTCGTGCGTCGCGAACATCAGCGGCTTGACCGCGGCAAACTCCTTGACGGCGTACTTGCCATAGAAGTCCCAGGCTGCGCGCGACGCCGCCTCGGCGGAGTTCGTCATGAAGGGCAGCTCGAACACCTCCATGATGGGAAAGCGCCCGGCCGTGTAGCCCGGTAGCGTGAAGGCGATGTCGACGACACCGTCCTTGACCTGGTCGATCAACTGGGCCGGCGTGCCGCCGAGCTGCATGGCCGGGTAGACCTGGCATTTCAGGCGGTTGCCGGAGTCTGCCGCGATCTTGTCGCACCAGGGCGCCAGGATCTGTGTCGGCGGCATGGCGCCGGGCGGCCAGAAGTGATGCACCTTGAGTGTGATCGGCTCGTTGGCCTGCACCGCGGTCGCGGCCAGCAGGGCGGCGATGAAGGCGATAGCTTTCATGCCCGGTCTCCTTGTTGTATGGCGGCGATCCTAGGGGAATTGGCTCTGCTGACATCCCCGCACCCACCCTAGGGGGGGGTGTCCTACAGCCAAAGACCCTGCACTGACATACCGTTGGCAGCAGTTTGCGATACGGTGCCACCCATGTTGACCGAGCTGCTCCGCGCCACCCGAGCCCATTCGCTCGCCCTTGCCGCGCCCCTGTCGGACGAGGACGCCCAGCTGCAGTCCATGGCCGACGCCAGCCCTACCAAATGGCATCTGGCCCACACGACCTGGTTCTTCGAGACCCTGGTGCTGTTGCCACATCTGCCGGACTACTGCGTCTTCGACGAGCGCTGGCCGCGCCTCTTCAATTCCTATTACGAGAGCCTGGGCCCGCGTCATGCGCGCCCGCAACGCGGCCTGCTGAGCCGGCCCAGCCTGGACGAGGTCAAGGCCTACCGCCGCCATGTGGATGCCGCCCTGGCCGACCTGCTGCCACATGCTGGCGACGATGCCCGCCGGCTGATCGAACTGGGCTGCCACCACGAGCAGCAGCACCAGGAGCTGCTGCTGACCGACATCCTGCACGCCTTTTCCTGCAACCCACTGCTGCCGGCCTACGACGTGTCAACACCGCTCAAGGCCGTCGCCCCTGATCAGGCCTGGCTGAAGCACGCTGGCGGCATCGTCGACATCGGCCATGGCGGCAGCGGCTTTGCCTTCGACAACGAAGGCCCGCGCCACCAGGCCCTGCTCGCGCCTTTCGAGATCAGCAACCGCCTCGTCACCTGCGGTGAGTACGAAGACTTCATCGACGCGGGCGGCTACCGCGAGCCGCTGCTGTGGCTGTCCGATGGCTGGGCCACCGTGCAGGCCCAGGGCTGGCAGCGACCGGCCTACTGGCTGGAAGACGGCAGTGTGTTCGGCCTGCATGGCGTGCAACCGCTGGATGCCGACGCGCCTGTCATGCAGCTCAGCTTCTACGAGGCTTGCGCTTTTGCTGAATGGGCTGGCGCGCGGCTGCCGACCGAGTTCGAGTGGGAGGCGGCATGCGGATTGCCGGGCTTCGCGCTGGCCGCCGATCAGGCCTGGCAGTGGACTCGCTCCAGCTACGCGCCCTACCCCGGTTTCAAACCCGCGGCGGGCGCGGTTGGTGAATACAACGGCAAGTTCATGGTGGGGCAGCAGGTATTGAGAGGCGGCAGCCTCGCGACCCCGCTGGGCCACGCACGACCGAGTTACCGCAATTTTTTCCCGCCGGCCGCACGCTGGCAGTTCAGTGGAGTGAGGCTCGCAAGATGAAACCAGGAATCGAATGGCGCCAGCCCCGCGCCTCGGCCGACAACGAGCAGTTCGCGGCCGACCTGCACGCGGCGCTGAGCCGCGCGCCCAAGGCGATCTCGCCCAAGTACTTCTACGACGAGACCGGCTCCAAGTTGTTCGAGCAGATCTGCGAGCTGCCCGAGTACTACCCGACGCGCACCGAACTGTCACTGCTGCAGACGCATGCGGACGACATGGTCGCGCAGATGGGCGGCCAGGTGCAGCTCGTCGAATACGGTGCCGGCGCTCTGCGCAAGGTGCGCCTGCTGCTGGACGCCATCCCGCGCGACAGCGTGCAGTTCGTGCCGGTGGACATCTCGGGCCCGCACCTGCTGGCGGCCTGTGACGGCCTCGCGGGCGACTACCCGGGCCTGGCCATCCAGCCGCTGGTGGCTGACTTCACGCGCCCGCACACGCTGCCGCCCTGCCCCGAGGGCAGCCGCCGTGTCGGCTTCTTCCCTGGCTCCAGCATTGGCAATTTCACGCCGAGCGAGGCGGACGCCTTCCTGCGTCTGGCCGCGGGCGAACTGGCCGGCGGTGGCCTGCTGATCGGCATCGATCTCGTGAAGGACCACGGCACGTTGCATGCGGCCTACAACGATGCGGCCGGCGTCACTGCAGCCTTCAACATGAACCTGCTGCACCGCGCCCGCCAGGAGCTGGGCGCCGAGTTCCCACCGGACGGCTTCGAGCACCTGGCCTTCTACAACCCAGCGTATCGACGCATCGAGATGCACCTGCGGGCAACGCGGCCGCTGGAGCTGCAGCTGGGCGGCGAGGTCTACAGCTTCCACGAGGGCGAGACGCTGCACACGGAGCATTCGCACAAGTACACGGTTTCGGGCTTCCAGGCGCTGGCCGAACGCGCGGGCTTCAAGCCGGGCAAGGTGTGGACGGATGAGAACGGGTGGTTTGCGGTGCTGTGGCTGGAGGCGGAGAGCAGCAAATAGGCCAGCGCTATGCGCGCCTCCCACCAAAACCCGGGCGCTTGCTGTCGTGCTTGACGACGATGATCCTGACCTCCTCGTCCGCGATCACGCGATAGACAACGGTGTATGGAAAGACGCTCATGGCGAAACCGCGTCGGCCATTTGAGCGTGGCGAGCCGATGTCGGGATGCTCAAGGAGCAGGGCAGCAAGCCGTTTGAACTCTGCAACAAAACGGGCTGCCACGATGGGCGAGCCCTCACGCTCGTAGAAGGCGGCGGCTTCGTGGACGTCTTGCTCTGCGGCCGGATGCAGTGTGACCTTCATCCGGGAAAGCGGGCTTCCAGTCTGGCGACGGCCACATCGACGGGCACGGCGTTGGCGGTGCCGACTTCAAGCTCTTGCTCGCGTTCGTCGGCCAGCTTGTCCCAAGCAGCCTCAACGCCAGCGTCCACGTCCAGGCTGGCGATCAATCGATCCAGCAACTTCGCGCGATCGGCTGGCGATAGTCGCAGTACTTCTGCTTGAAGGGTTTCGAGAGCGGTCGTCATGAGCATCCCCTGGGGCCTGAAGCTTGGGCAGTTCGGGTAGCTTGCCACAACTCCGTTCGGGCACTGCGAACCCGAACGATGCATGATGCGGTCGGCGATGCGGTCGGCGATGCGGTTCACTGCGTTCACCCCTACTGGAGCCCGGCGATATAGCGTTCTGCCGCGTCAGAACACGGAATCGATTGGCAGCGATCTCAGATCGCCAACCTCTCCCGCACCCCATCCGCCGGCATGTCCTTGCCCCGCCCACGCATGACGATCTCGCCGCGCTGCATCAGCAAATACTGGTCGGCCAGCTCTTCGGCGAAGTCGTAGAACTGCTCGACGAGCACGACCGACAGGCCCTTGTCGTGGGCCAAGTGCTTGATGACGCGGCCGATGTCCTGGATGACGTTGGGCTGGATGCCTTCGGTCGGTTCGTCCAGCAGCAACACCTTGGGGCCGGGCGCGAGCGCGCGGGCGATGGCGAGCTGCTGTTGCTGGCCGCCGGACAGGTCGCCGCCGCGGCGTGAGCGCATCTTGTCGAGCACGGGGAACAGCTCGAACAGCTCCTTGGGCAGTGGCGTGCCGGCGGGCTGGCTGGAGAGGCCCATCTGCAGGTTCTCCATGACCGTCAATCGCCCGAAGATCTCGCGGCCCTGCGGCACGTAGCCGAGGCCTGCGCGCACGCGCTGGTGGGTCTTCAGCTTATTGATTGCCTCGCCGTCCAGCGTGATGCTGCCGGACGTGACAGGCACGACCCCCATCAGGCTCTTCAGCAGCGTCGTCTTGCCGACACCGTTGCGACCCAGCACGACCGTGATTTCACCGGGCTTCAGGTCGAAGCTCAGGCCGCGCAGGATGTGAGAGCCGCCGTAGTGCTTGTGCAGGTCCTGCACTTTCAAGATGTCATCTGCCAAGGTACACCTCGATCACCTTCTCGTCGGACTGCACGGCGGCCATGGTGCCTTCGGCCAAGGTCTTGCCTTCATGTAAAACCGTGACCGTGCGATGCGCGCCGGCCAGCGTGCCGACGAAGTTCATGTCGTGCTCGACGACGACGAGGGAATGCTTGCCCTCCAGGCTCAGGAACAGCTCGGCGGTGCGCTCGGTCTCCTCGTCGGTCATGCCGGCGACGGGCTCGTCGAGTAGCAGCAGCTTGGGGTCTTGCGCCAGCAGCATGCCGATCTCCAGCCACTGCTTCTGACCGTGGCTCAGCAGGCCGGCGACGCGCTCGCGCTCCTCGGTCAGGTGCACAGTCTTCAGCAACTCGCCAAGCCGATCCTTTTGCTCGCCATTCAACTTGGCCCGCATGGCGAAGCGCGCGCGGCGATCACCGGCGAGAGCCAGCTCCAGGTTCTCGGCCACGGTCAGCGCCTCGAACACCGTCGGCTTCTGGAACTTGCGGCCGATGCCGGCGCGGGCAATCTGCTGCTCGCTCATCAGGCGCAGGTTGAGGTTGCTGCCGAAGAAGATGCGTCCGCTGTCGGGCCGCGTCTTGCCCGTGAGGCAGTCCATCGTCGTCGTCTTGCCAGCACCGTTCGGACCGATGACACAGCGCAGTTCGCCCACGCCGACCGTGAACGACAAGCCGCCCAACGCCTGGAATCCGTCGAAGGCGACCTTGAGGTCTTCGACGTAGAGCGCAACACCTTGGTTGAAAACAGGCTCGCCAGACGTGGCGAAGCGGGTAATGGCACGGGAGCGAGCCTCAGCGCCCGCCTCAAGAAGTTCTGGTGTCATTTCTTGAACCTCTTCGCCAGCCCCATCAAGCCTTGCGGCAGGAACAGCGTCACCGCGATGAAGAGCCCGCCCAGGATGTAGAGCCAGCCTTCCGGCCACCAGGCCGTGAAAACCGACTTGGTGCCGTTGACGAAGAAGGCGCCGAGCACCGGCCCGATCAGCGTGCCGCGGCCACCGACGGCCGCCCAGATGGCCATCTCGATGCTGGCCGCCGGGCTCATCTCGCCCGGGTTGATGATGCCGACCTGGGGCACGTAGAGAATGCCGGCCAGCGCGCACATGACCGCCGAGATCACATACGCGCTGAGCTTGAAGGCGACCGGGTCATAGCCCAGGAATCGCACGCGACCTTCGGCGTCGCGGATGGCCTGCAGGATGCGGCCCCAGCGGCTTTGCGTCAGTGCTCGGGCGATGAGGTAGCAGACGATCAGCGCGACGCCGCTGGCCACGCACAAGCTCACCTTCATGCCCGGCGTGTTCAGCGGCATGCCGGCGATGCGCTTGAAATCGGTGAAGCCATTGTTGCCGCCAAAGCCCGTCTCATTGCGGAAGAACAGCAGCATGGCCGCCACCGTCAGCGCCTGCGTGATGATGGAGAAGTACACACCCTGGATGCGCGAGCGGAAGGCGAAGTAGCCGAACACCGCCGCCAACAGGCCGGGCACCGCGAGCGCCAGGAAGATCTGGCCGACCAGAGAATCGCTGAGCGCCCAGTGCCAGGGCAGTTCCTTCCAGTTCAGGAAGACCATGAAGTCCGGCAGGTCCGACTGGTACTGGCCTTCGCGGCCGATCTGGCGCATCAGATACATGCCCATGCCATAGCCGCCAAGGGCAAAGAAAAGCCCATGGCCCAGCGACAGGATGCCGCCGAAACCCCAGATGAGGTCCAAGGCCAGGGCACAAATGGCAAAGCAAAGAAACTTGCCGAGCAGGCCCACGTAGAACTCGCTCAAGTGCAGCGCGTGACCGGGCGGGAAAGCGAGGTGCAACAAGGGCACGAACAGCAGCACGAGGGCCACCGCGATGAGCAACGTCTTCTTCATTCGACCGACCTGCCCTTCAATGCGAACAGGCCTTGCGGCTTTTTCTGGATGACGAGCACCAGCAACATGAGCAGCGCGATCTTGGCGAGCACAGCGCCCTGCCAGCCTTCCAGCAGCTTGGACAGCACCCCAAGACCCAGGCCCGCGTAGACGGTGCCGGCAAGCTGGCCGACGCCGCCCAGCACGACGACCATGAAGGCGTCGACGATGTAGCTCTGGCCGAGGTCAGGGCCGACATTGCCGATCTGGCTCAGTGCGCAGCCGGCCAGGCCCGCGATGCCCGAGCCGAGCGCGAAGGCCATCGTGTCGACCTTGGCGGTGTTGACGCCCACGCAGGCCGCCATGCGGCGGTTCTGCGTGACGCCACGCACCATCAGGCCCAAACGCGTCTTGGCCAGCAGCAAAGCCATGCCGACCAGCACCAGCGCTGCAAATCCAAGAATGGCCAGGCGGTTGTAGGGCAGCGTCAGGTTGGGCAGCAGCGCCCAGCCGCCGGACAGCCAGGTGGGGTTCTCGACTGCCACGTTCTGCGCGCCGAACAGCGTGCGCACGGCCTGCATCAGCACGAGTGAAATGCCCCAGGTCGCCAGCAGCGTCTCCAGCGGCCGGCCGTAGAGCCAGCGGATGACCGTGCGTTCCATCGCCGCACCGACGAGAGCCGCGACGATGAAGCTGGCGGGCAGCGCCAGCCACAGGTAGTAATCGAAGGCCGCAGGCAGCCAGGCGCGAAAGCCCTGCTGCACGCAATAGGTGGCGTAGGCGCCCACCATCAGCAGCTCGCCGTGCGCCATGTTGATGACGCCCATCAGGCCGTAGGTGATGGCCAGGCCTAACGCGACGAGCAAGAGCACAGAGCCGAGGCTCAGGCCCGAGAACAGCAGCTGCGCGCGCTCGCCCCAGGCCAGGCGGTCGCCGATGGCGTCGATGGCGCTCTTCATCGCGGCCTTGGTGGCGGCATCGGTCTCGCTGCCGATGCGATCCAGCAGCAGGGCCCGCGTCGTCGGGTCGGCGCTGCCGGCCAGCTCGACGGCAGCGGCGCGGCGCTGTGCAGCGTCGGTGGACGACAGCTTGGCGCCGGCCACCAGCGCACTCAACTGGCCGCGCAGGTCCGCATCGGTCTCGGCCGCCAGCGCACGCTCGTACAGCGGCAGCTTGGCCGCGCTGGCGTCCTCACGCAGCGTCGCCAGCGCCTTGGCGCGCGTGTCGCGATCCTTGGACAGCAGGGCCAGCCCGGCCAGGGCCGAGTCGATCTCGCGGCGCAGGCGGTTGTTCAGCATGGGTTCGTCGCCCTCTGGCGGCGCGGCGCCCTCGGCGGCCACGACCGCCTTGCCCTCGCGCAGCCGCACGCGGCCGTCGAGCAGGGCATGCAGATAGTCCGCCAGGGCCGGGTCAGCCTGGGCCACGGCCTCGTTCAGGGCGGCGACACGTTCGTCACCCTCACCCGCAGCGATGCGGGTGAGCAGCTCGGGTGGCAACGCAGCCCAGGCTTGAAGGCCACACAGCGCCAGCAGCCAACCGAAAAGAAGTCGCTTGATCATGAAGGCCCAGCCGAGTCAAAACCAGCGCGGTGCGACAGCACGCGCGCCTCTCCAGTGGGCGCCGCCCAACCCGGCCTGGCCGGTCGGACGGCGCGCCGCAGCTTTGCTGCGGCTTACTTCGTGGGCTCGTCCTTCTTGCCCTTGTTCTCGGGGATGTACGGGCTCCACGGCTGGGCCTTGACCGGGCCGGGCGTCTTCCACACCACGTTGAACTGGCCGTCACCCTTCACTTCGCCGATGAAGACCGACTTGTGCAGGTGGTGGTTCTTCTCGTCCATCTTGGACGTGATGCCCGACGGTGCCGTGAAGGTCTGGCCGGCCATCGCCGCGATGACCTTGTCGGTGTCGGTGCTGCCGGCCTTCTTGACGGCCTGCGCCCACATGTTGATGCCGATGTAGGTGGCTTCCATCGGGTCGTTGGTCAGCGGCTTGTCCTTGTGGCCGGCAATGCCCTTGGCCTTGGCGTAGTCGCTCCACTTCTTGATGAAGGCGTCGTTGGCCGGTGCCTTGATGGACATGAAGTAGTTCCACGCGGCCAGGTGGCCTTGCAGCGGCTTGGTGTCCACGCCGCGCAGCTCTTCCTCACCGACCGAGAAGGCCACCACCGGCACATCGGTCGCCTTCAGGCCCTGGTTGCCCAGTTCCTTGTAGAAGGGCACGTTGGAGTCGCCGTTGATCGTGGAGATGACCGCCGTCTTCTTGCCTTCGGCGGCGAACTTCTTGATCTTGGCAATGATGCTTTGGTAGTCCGCGTGGCCGAAGGGGGTGTAGTCCTCCATGATGTCGGCTTCGGGGATGCCCTTGCTCTTCAGGAAGGCGCGCAGGATCTTGTTCGTCGTGCGCGGGTAGACGTAATCGGTGCCCAGCAGCACGAAGCGCTTGGCGCCACCGCCGTCCTTGCTCATCAGGTATTCGACGGCGGGGATGGCCTGCTGGTTGGGCGCGGCACCCGTGTAGAACACGTTCTTGCTCAGCTCTTCACCCTCGTACTGCACCGGGTAGAACAACAGCGCGTTGGTCTGCTCGAAGACCGGCAGCACCGACTTGCGGCTCACCGAGGTCCAGCAGCCGAACACGACGGCGACCTTGTCCTGCGAGATGAGCTGCTTGGCCTTCTCGGCGAACAGCGGCCAGTTGGAAGCCGGGTCAACCACCACCGGCTCCAGCTTCTTGCCGAGCAAGCCGCCCTTGGCGTTGATCTCGTCGATGGCCATCAGCACGGTGTCCTTCAACACGGTCTCGGAAATGGCCATGGTGCCGGACAGCGAGTGCAGCACGCCGACCTTGATGGTGTCGGCAGCAAAGGCGGCGTGGGGGAGCAGGGTGGCAGCGGTGGCCAGTGCAAGAGCGGAACGGCGAAGCATCGGTATTCCTCCAGGTTGGATGTGAGGGTCGGGTAGCCGGAGGGCATGAGCGCAAGCCCCGTGCCAGCTTCGTGCACTTCGTCACACCCGGCGATCGCCCACCGGGTCGCACGTTCACGGCCCATGACAGCCCTGTCGCGGTGCAATTTGCACCGTTGGTGTACTGCAGCATTGGGCTATTGCACGAAAACAGGGCTGGTCATGCCCCGATTTGTGGCTTGCGGGTAGACCCTAGCCAGCCAAGCCGCGCAAGACCTGGGACCGGCTTCGGCTGACCATCAACGCCCGGCCGTCCTTCAGTTCGGCGCTGAGCTGGCCATTGGCCAGGCGCCGGAAGCGCGCCACCGCATCCAGGTTGACGATGCAGCCGCGGTGGATGCGCACCCAGCGCTCGGCGTCCAGCCTCTCCTCCAGTCGCGCCAGCGCCAGGTGCAGCAAGTGCTCGGCACCGCCGGCGTGCACGGCGACGTAGTCGCCCACTGCCTCGAAGTGGCTGACCTCGGCCACGGCCACCGGCACGATGGCCGCGCCGCTGCGCACGAACAGGCGTGTCAGCGGGCCGCGCCCGAGCAGCTCGGCCAGTCGCTCCAACGCCGGTGGGCAGGGCTCGCCCAGGGCGGCGCGCACACGCTCCAGCGTGGCATTGAGCCGCTCAGCGCCGAAGGGCTTGAGCAGATAGTCCAGCGCGCCCAGCTCGAAGGCCGTGATGGCGTGTTCAGCGTGGGCCGTCGTGAAGATGACCAGTGGCGGCGTGCCGGACGCCGCCAGGCGGCGCAGCACCTCGGTGCCCAGCAGACCCGGCATCTGGATGTCCAGGAAGACCAGCTCGGGCTTCAGGCGCTGGATTTCGGCCAGCGCCGCCGGGCCGTCGGCCGCTTCGCCCACGCAATGCAGCCAGGGCAGGCCGCGTAGCAGATGGCGCAGGCCGGCACGGGCGACGGGCTCGTCGTCGGCGATCAGGGCGGTGACAGCGGCCGTCATGCCTCGTCCTTCACCGGCAGGCGCAGTTCGGCGCGCAGGCCCCGGCCAGGCGCCGTCTGCACCGTCAGAGAAGCGCTGGCGCCGTAGAGCCAACCCAGCCGCTCGCGCAGCCGGCGCAGGCCGGTGCCGCCGGTCTCCAGCGCGGCGGGCTCAACGCCCATGCCGTCATCAGCCGTGGCGATCAACAGGGTCTCGCCTTCGACGCGTGCAGTGACCCGCACCGTCGTCGCCTCGACCCGCGGCGCGGCACCGTGGCGCACCGCGTTTTCCACCAGCGTCTGCAGCGCGAAGCTCGGCAGCAGCTCGTTCAGCGCCGCGTCCTCGAACTCGGTGACGACACGCAGGCGCTCGCCGAAGCGGATGGCCTCGATGTCCAGGTACAGCTGCACCATCGCCCACTCCTCGCGCAGCGTGACGAACTCGCGCGGGTTGTCGAAGCTCGCGCGCAGCAAGGCCGCGAGTTGCTCGGCCGCGCGCGTGGCGCGTTCGGGGTCGAGTGGGATCAGCTGCACCACGGTGTGCAGCGCGTTGAACAGGAAGTGCGGATGCAGCTGGGCGCGCAGCGCAGCCAGCTGGCTGCGCGCCTGCAGCGCTTCCAGCTGCGCGTTGCGGGCCGCGGCGCGCTGGGCATAGGCGACGCCGGCGATCATCACGTAGAACCACACGCCGGTGACGAGGTAGGCCGCGATGCCCGGCCCGACCACCAAGACGACGCGGCCCACCACGAGGCTCTCGACGATGCTGTTGGACGCGACCCAGGCCACGGCGTACAGCGCCGCACCGAGCGCATGCTTGGCGACGAAGCTCAGCTTCAGCGGATGTGGCCACGGCAGGCGAGCGGTGAAGCGGTGCACAGCGAGGCCCAGCACCGCCGCCGTCGCCATCAGCCGCAGCGAGTAATGCAAGGCCTCGTGAATGCCGGCCCCATGCACGGTCATCATCAGCACCGCGAACAGCGCTGCTACCGGCAGCCAGCCGATCAGCCATTGCACCCAGATCCAGGCTCTGCCCATTCCTGCTCCGCGCCTATCTAACTGCTTTGCGCGATGTGCGCTTGGCGACGATGGTCAGCGTCCCCTCCTCCCAGTTCGCGCCATTGTCCAGCGAGCGGTCCTGGCGCATCTTGAAGCGGTCAGCGGTGATCTCAAGGAAGCGCGTGCGTGTCAGCACCGGCTTGCCCTCGGCGTTCTGGCCGCTGCCCTCGATCAGCATTTCACCGCCCTGCCACTGGCCGTTGCTGCTGCCGAAACGCGCACGGTAGACATCCAGGCCGCTGATGAGCCAGCGCTTGGTCTTGGTGTCGAAGATGCGCTGGCTGTAGTTCAGCGACGTCGGGTTGCCCGAGGCATCGAAGATGCGCAGCTCGTCATCCAGGCCGTAGCCGTCGAAGGCTTTCCAGGCCTTCCAGCTGCCCACCAACTTGGGCGCCCCGTGGATCATCGCGGCCAGGCCACCGACCTTGGGTGCCACCTCCAGCTCCCATTGGCCGACGAGGAAGTCGAACTGCGCAGCTTCGGCGGGCGCTGTGGCGGCTGGGGGCGCCGCGCCGCCATGCTGGGCGTGGGCCATGCCGGCGAAGGCCAGAGCGAGGGACAGGACAAGGGCTTTCATGACATCTCCAGGTAAGGGATGCCGCAGCATCGCGACGCGCGGGACGCCTGGCGAGGGCCGAATCGCCGAGTGGCACAACGGTGCCGTCCAACGGTGCGCCGCACGGCCGGCGGCTTCCTACATTGGTCGCCATGGACCCAACTGCACTCATCCGCCTGCGCGGCGTCGGCAAGAGCTACCCGCAAGCGGGCGGCGATTTCCAGGCCCTCGCCGCCCTCGACCTCGATATCCACGCCGGCGAGTTCGTCGCCGTGGTCGGCCCCTCGGGCAGTGGCAAGTCGACGCTGCTCAACCTGCTCGCCGGCATCGACCGCGCGGGCAGTGGCGAGCTGAGCGTGGCCGGCCAGAACCTGCGCGCTTTGCCCGAGCGCGCCTTGTCCCGCTGGCGGGGCAAGGCAGTCGGCGTCGTGTTCCAGTTCTTCCAGCTGCTGCCAACGCTGACGGCGCTGGAGAACGTCATGCTGCCGATGGACTTCTGCGACCAATGGCCGGCTGCTGAACGACCCGCGCGGGCCCGGGCCTTGCTCGAGCGCCTGGGTGTGGCCGACCAGGCGGACAAGTTCCCGTCTGCCCTTTCAGGCGGCCAGCAGCAGCGCGTGGCCCTGGCCCGGGCGCTGGCCAACGCGCCGGCGCTGATCCTGGCCGACGAGCCGACTGGGAACCTCGACTCCGTCAACGCCGAAGCCCTGCTGGCGCTGCTGGCCGAGCTGGCCCGGGAACAAGGCGTCACCATCGTCATGGTCACGCACGAAGCCGCCGCTCTGGGCCAGGTGCAGCGCAGCCTGCGCCTGCGCGACGGCCGCCTCGTCGAGGACCGTCGACATGACTAAGGTTCTCAAAACCTGGCGCGACCTCTGGCAGCACCGCGCGCGCAGCCTGCTCGTTGTGCTCGCGGTCGCGCTGGGGCTGACCGCCGCCGGCACCATCCTGAATGCGTGGACCCTTGTCGAACGCGCCACCGACCACGGCTACAGCGCCAGCCTGCCCGTCTCGGCCACGCTTGTGCTGGACCGGGCCGATGCGCAGGCGCTGGCCCTTGCCAAGGCACTGCCCCAGGTCGCCGCCGCACGCTTGCGGCGCAGCGCGATGGCCGCCGTGCAGGCCAATGGCCGCTCGCGCAATGCCGTCGTCATCGCGCTCGACGACTTCCAGCGCGCCGACATCGGGCGGCTGCAGCTCGACACGCCACCCATCGACGGCGGGCTGTGGATCGAGCGCTCCTCGCTGGACTTCTCCGGCGCCAGCGTCGGCGAGCCGGTGGCCTTGCGCGTGGCCGGTACCGAGACACTGCCGGTCGACATCAGGGGCTTGGTGCGCGACGTCAGCCAGGCGCCCGGCTGGATGGAAAACCTCGTCTACCTGTACGGCACCGGAGCGACGCTGACGCGACTGGGTGCGCCAGCGGGTTTCAACGAATTGCAGTTCCGCATGCGGGACGAGCACGCGACGCGCGCCGACGTGCGCGCTGTCGTCGACACCTTGAAGGCCGCGCTGATCGCCGGTGGCTACGCGGTCAAGAGCGTCGACGTGCCCGAACCCGGCCAGCACATCCACGCCGCGCAGATGGACTCGCTGCTGATGACCCAGGGCGCCTTCGGCCTGCTGGCGCTGCTGGCCTGCGGCTTCCTGGTCGTCAACCTCGTGGCCGCGATGCTGGCCGGGCAGACGCGCGAGATCGCCGTCATGAAGGTGCTGGGCGGCTCGCCTGGCCAGATCGGCGCGATGGTGCTGGCCCAGGCCGGCGCTCTTGGCCTGCTGGCCTCGGCGATCGCACTGCCCGTGGCGCTGTGGCTGGGGCGGCTCTACGGCGGTCTCAAGGCCGAGCTGCTGAACTTTCCGCTCGACGGCATCGCGACGCCGGCCTGGGGCGTGTTGCTGCAACTCGCCGTCGGCCTGGCGCTGCCCCTGGCGGCAGCCGCGCTGCCGGTACGCGGCGCGCTGCGACGATCCGTGGGCGAGGCGCTGCGCGACATCGGCATCACGCGCGAAGGCCAGGCGCTCGGCCTCAGGCGCGGCGCGCTGGCCGCCCGCCTCGTGCCGCTGCTGGGCGGCTGGGCACGGCCGCTGCTGCTGTCGGTGGGCAATGCCTTTCGCCGCCGCCAGCGCATGCTGCTGACCGTGCTGGCCCTGGCCAGCGGTGGCGCGGTGTATCTGGGTGCCGCCAATTTGCGCAGCGCCGTGCGCGGGTCGGTGGACGATCTCTTCGATGCCCAGCGCTACCAACTGCAGGTGCGCGTCGCCACGCCCTCACCCGCCGTCAGGCTGGAGGCGCTGGCCCTGGACGTGCCCGGCATCACGGCGGCCGAGGCCTGGCGTGGCTTGCGTACCAACACCAGCACCGACCTCGGCGCCGAGCCGCTGACGCTGCTTGGCGTGCCGCCCAGCGGCCGTCTGCTGGCGCCGCGTCTGCTCGAGGGTCGCTGGCTGTCGGGTGACGGCGAACTTGTGGTCAGCCGTCTGCTGCAGAGGCAGCAGCCCGCGCTGACCGTCGGCAGTCACCAACGCATCGCCGGCCGCGACTGGACCGTCGTCGGCCTCGTCGATGCCGGCCCGCAAGCCCTGGCCTACACCTCGCGCGCCACGCTGGACGCGCTGGCCGGCAACGACCTCGCGACAAGCCTCGTGCTGAGGCTGGATCGGCCCGACTCGCCCGTCGCCCTGCTCGACGCCGTGCAGCAATTGCGCGCGTCCTTCACCGAGGCCGGCATCGGCGTCGCCGCCAGCCAGTCCCAGGCTGACAACCGCCGCGTCGTGGAGGACCATCTGCTGATGGTTGTGGACTTCCTTGGCGCCATGGGCCTGGTGATGATCGCCGTCGGCGCGATGGGCCTGGCCTCGACCATGGGCCTGGCCGTGCTGGAGCGCCGGCGCGAGATCGGTGTGCTTCGGGCCATCGGTGCACGCGATGGCGCCATCCTGGCAATGGTGCAGGTCGAGGGCCTGACCCTGGTCGTGCTGGCCTGGCTGACGTCGCTGCCCCTGGCCCTGCCCATCAGCGCCCTGCTCGAGGTGGCCTTCGGCCGCATCATGTTCAGCGTGCCATGGCGCTTGCTGCCGAGCCCGGCCACGGCGTTCGGCTGGCTCGGATTGATGGCGCTGATCTCGCTGATTGCCTGCGCGCTGCCCGCACGCCGCGCGTTGCGCATTCCCGCTGCGCAGGCGCTTGCCTACGCCTGAGTCACGGTAAGCCCCAATCGCCATTTGAAGCACTTCTCAAGACAATCGCGGCCTCCCGGCAGGTGGCGATCTCCTTGAGTCACACAACATTACAGAAGTCGTACGAAACGCAAGGTTGGCGCTGCCGGGCGGCCCGCAAGATGCGGCGCATGCTGGCGTTGGCGGTGTTGCCCTGGAGTTGCGCGGCCATGGCGGCTGGGCCGACTGTGGCCACGCCTGCAGCCGAGGGCGCGGGTGAGCTGAATGTGCTGCATTGGTGGACGTCTGCCAGCGAACGCGCCGCGGCCAACCACGTCGCCGCACGCATGGCCGAGAACGGCCTGAAGTGGGTGGACGGTGCCGTGGCCGGCGGCGGCGGCGGTCCGGCCATCAAGGTGCTGAACGAACGCATCCTGCGCCGCATGGCGCCCAAGGTGGCGCAGCTCAACGGCGCGTCCATGAACGAATGGGCCGACATGGGCCTGCTGCTCGAACTCGACGGTGTCGCCGCGAAGCGCAACTGGTCCAAGGTCATGTTCCCGCAGGTCATGGCCCAGGTGACGGTGCGCGGGCACATCGTCGCGGCACCGTTGGGCATCCAGCGCATCAACAACCTCTACCTGAACAAGGCGTTGCTGAAGCGCCATGGCATCGAGCCGCCCAATGACTGGGACGGCCTGGAGCGCGCCGCCGTCAAGCTGCGCGCCGTCGGCGTCACGCCGGTCGCCTTCAGCGATGAGCCCTGGCAGGTGGCCACCATCTTCGAGGCCATGCTGCTCAGCGAGGCCGGCCCGGCGCTGTACCGCCGCATGCTGGAGCAACGCGACCTCAGCGCTTTCGACGACCCCGCGTTGGAGCGCGCCCTCAAGCGCCTGCGCAACTGGCGCAACCTCGCGCTGCCGGCCAGTGGTGTGGCGCCCGGCGAGCGACCCTGGACCGACGTCGTTGCCGACTTCGCCAATGAGCGCGCGGCCATGATGATCATGGGCGACTGGGCTCGCGGCGAGTTGGGCGCCATGGGGCTGGAAGGTGAGCGCGACTTCAGCTGCAAGGCCGTGCCCGGCACCGCCCAGGCCCATCTCTACAGCATCGACACCCTGGCCATGCTGGCCGGCAATGGCGGCAGCCAGGCCGACCAGGAAAAGATGGCCGAGCTGCTCGGCAGCGCCACACTGCAACTGGGCTACAACCGCATCAAGGGCTCCATCCCCGTGCGCCGCGACGTGCCGGTGGACGAACTGGACCCCTGCGCGCAAGCCTCCTTCCATCTCTTCGCCAACCCCAACACGCCGCGCGTGCCCAGCCTCGTGCACCGCATGGCCTTTGGCGAGGTCGGCAAGAACGCCATCATCGAAACCGTCCATCGCTTTGCGCTGGACCCGAGCCAGACGCCCGCTGCCGCACAGCGCAAGCTGCAGGGCCTGCTGCGCGCACTCGCTCCCAAGAAAGCTGTCCCATGACCCCGCGCAAGATCCTGATCGTCGACGACGATCAAAAAATCCGCAGCCTGTTGAAGACCTATCTCGAGAAAAACCAGTACGAGGTGCTGCTGGCCCACGATGGCGCCAGCTTCATGGCCGAGTTCGAACGCCACCGCGACGAAATCAGCCTGTGCATCCTGGACGTGATGCTGCCCGACACCGAGGGCTTCACGCTGTGCCAGTCGGTGCGCCGCCGCTCCGAGGTGCCCGTCATCATGCTGACCGCCAGCGCCGACGAGACCGACCGCATCGTCGGCCTGGAGCTGGGCGCCGACGACTACCTCGGCAAGCCCTTCAACCCGCGCGAGCTGCTGGCGCGCATCAAGGCCATCACGCGCCGCACCGGCCAGGAGAAGGCCAAGGAGCCGCGCTACTACGCCTTCAACGGCTTCACGCTGGACCTGCTGGAGCGCAGCCTCATCGACCCTGACGGCACCGCTACCGCGCTGTCGGGCATGGACTTCCAGCTGCTCAAGCTCCTCGTCGAGCACCCCGGCGAAGTGCTGGACCGCAGCCGCCTGGCCGAGGTCACGCGCGGCCGCGACCTGGGGCCGCTGGACCGGTCGCTGGACGTGCAGGTCAGCCGCCTGCGCCAGCGCCTGCAGGATGATGGCAAGCAACCGGCGCTGATCAAGACGGTGCGCGGCTCGGGCTACGTTTTCTCAACGACGGTGACACCGCGGCATGCCCTCGGAGGCTGAGGACGCCGGCCCACCCGTACCAGCGCGAAGCTGGTGGCATCGCGCCAGCAGCTTTCTCTTCGACAGCCTGCAGGGGCGCTTCGTGCTCGCCATGCTGGGCGGCCTGGCTCTTGTGCAGTTGGTCGTCAACCTGCTCTGGTACAGCCAGATCGAGCAGCGGGTGCGGCGCCAGACCGAGCTGGCCGCGCATCACGTCGCCAGCGGTGCAATAGGTGCCGTACGTGCGCTGCGTGAGCTGCCGGCGGCCTATCGCCCCCTGCTCATCGAACAGTTGCGCACGATGGGCGGCACACGCTTCCTCGTCTTCTTCAACGGCGCCGCGGTCAGTGTTGAGCCCCTTCCCAGCCAGCCGATGGCGCACATGTTGGAGCAACAGGTCACACAGGAACTGACCGCCCAGTTGCCCAAGGGCACGCCGCTGCGCGTGGCGCTGGCCTCGCCCATCGGCCTGGCCGTGTCGCCCAGCGGCGCGCTGCTGAGCGACTTGCCGGAGAGCTGGGTCGAGCCCTCGTTGATTGCCGCCGAGCGGCCCGCGCCCTTTCTCGTCATCCAGGCCGAGACCGAGCCGGGCGTGTGGCTCTACCTCAGCAGCACCCTGCCCGATCCCTACTTCCTGGAGCAGCTGGAGTTCTTCACCTGGCAGCGCCTGACGCCGCAACTGCTGGCCCTGGGCCTGGCCGTGCTGCTGACGTTGATCGCCGTACGCGCCATCACGCGGCCGCTGGCGGGCCTGAGCCAGGCGGCGGCGCGCGTGGGCCGGCGCGTGGCGCCCAAGCCATTGCGTGTCAGCGGCACGCAGGAGGTGCGCCAGGCCATCGAGGCCTTCAACGACATGCAGGAGCGCATCCGCCGCTACATCGGCGACCGCGAGCGGCTGTTCGCGTCCATCTCGCACGACCTGCGCACACCGATCACGCGGCTGCGCCTGCGCAGCGAGCTGCTGGACGACACCGCCGTGCAGGACGAGTTCCATGAGGACCTCGACGAGCTGGACATGATGGTGAAAACGGCGCTGCAGATCGTCAAGGACACCGACATCCACGAGAACCGCGCGCCGCTGCGCATCGACCTCGTGCTGCAGAAGATGGTGCGCGACGCGCGCATGGGCGGGCACAAGATCGAGCTGCAGAACGAGGCGCTGACGGTATTCGGCAAGCCGCTGGCGCTCAAGCGAGCCATCGGCAATTTGCTGGACAACGCGATGTTCTACGGCGAAAGCCAGCAGCAACCGGTGGAGGTCAGCGTGTGCAGCGACGAGGACGGCCTCGTGCTCGTGACCGTGCGCGACCATGGCCCCGGTGTGCCGGAGAGCGCGCTGGCGCGGCTGGGCCAGCCCTACACGCGGCTGGAGCATGGCGCTGCGATGCGCAAGGAGGGCTTGGGATTGGGCCTGTCCATCGTGCGCGAGATCGTGGCGGACCATGGCGGCACGGTCGGGTTTCGTAATCACCCGGCCGGCGGATTTGAAGTCCGGGTTGCCCTACCCGCAGGCTAAGCAATGGCGCCTCCCAAACACATCGCCATCGTCGGCGGCGGCACGGCCGGCTGGATGACGGCCAACCTGCTGCGGCACCGCTGGGCGCGGCTCGGCGTTGACGTCACGCTGATCGAGTCGGCCGACATTGGCACCATCGGCGTCGGCGAGGGTTCGACGCCCTTTTTGCGCCACTTCTTCCGCACGCTGGGCATTGAAGAACGCGACTGGATGCCGGCCTGTGACGCGACCTTCAAGAGCAGCATCCGCTTCCCCGGCTGGAGCACCGTTGCGGGCTACGAGAGCTACGTTCATCCTTTCTTCAGTGAAGCGGACCGTGAGCTGGGCAATCTCTTCTTCACCAACGCCTGTCTGCGTCGGCGTGGCCAGGCGGCCGATGCCAACCCGCGGGACTTCTTTCTCGCCGCAGAGTTGGCCCGGCAGCGAAGAGCGCCGCTCGGCACGGATTACGCCTATCACTTCGACGCTGGCAAGCTCGGCGCCTTCCTGCGCACGCACGCGGTGGGCCTCGGTGTGCGCCACATCGTCGACACGGTGGCGCGCGTGGAACTGCGCGAGAACGGCGACATCGCGGCTGTGCACATGAAGAGCGGCGCGCGCGTCGATGCGGACCTCTTTGTTGATTGCAGCGGCTTCAAAGGCCTGCTGATCACCGAGACGCTCGGCGAGCCTTTCCTCCCCTATCGCGACAACCTCTTCAACGACCGCGCCATCGCCATCCCGACGCCGCTGGTCGATGGCGAGGACATCCCCTGCGAAACCGTCTCGACCGCCCTGCGCCACGGCTGGGCCTGGCAGATCCCGCTGACGACGCGCTATGGCAATGGCTATGTCTACAGCTCTGACTTCGTCAGCGATGACGAGGCCGAGCGCGAGTTGCGCGAGGTCCTCGGCGCCGCGGCCGAAGGCGCCACCGCGCGACGCCTGCGCATGCGCGTTGGCTGCGTGAAGCAGCACTGGCGCCAGAACTGCGTCGCCATAGGCCTGGCCCAGGGCTTCATCGAACCGCTGGAAGCGACGGCGCTGATGCTGATCCAGCTCAGCGTGGAGCAGTTCATCGCAGCCATGGAAGGTGGCGAATTCGAGCGCCGACAACAGGACGCGTTCAATCGCCGCGTCAGCGAGATGTTCGAGGGCGTGCGCGACTACGTCGTCGCCCACTACCAGCTCAACACGCGTCGCGACACCGACTACTGGCGTGCCAACCGCGCCAACAAGAACATCTCCGACCGGCTCGCCAGCCTGCTCGACGTCTGGGACCGCGGCGGCGACTTCGAGGCCGAGCTGGAGCGCCACGGCGCGAAGCTGATGTATCTGCGCCCGTCCTGGTACTGCCTGTTCGCCGGCATGGGCCGCTTCCCGGCTGAGCTGCGCGCGGCGCCTCAGGCCGTCACGGCCGCGGTCGCAAGACAAAGCCTGGCCAACATGGCTCGGGCGTTCCGCTCACACCATCGCTGCTTGATGGGCGAATGAGCCATCTGCACCAACTTGCCGTGTCAGTCGCGTCGAGGTCACCTCCACTCGCCAACTCCGGTGTTGACCGACGTTCGCTCCAGGCTGGTTGCAGTCTTTCGCCGCGACGCCCAGGTTGGCCGCTCAGCTCCCGAGCTTCCTTTCAAGCGACCGACCGGGACGCTCTGAAGCGGGTGGTCACGGCACCCTGAGCCGCCGCCTCATAAAGAACTTTCCGGAGTTCGTCTCGCTGAACATGAGAATTTACGAGGTGGACTTCGCTCGAGCATTTCGGTGCACCCTTCCCAAGGACGTCGGTACGCTCTGCGGCCAGAACGTTGCGTTTGTCGTCAGCTCAGACCTTCGTCCACGTGCAGCACGCCGGCTCGGGCTCGCCGTCCAGACTCGTCAAGACGATTGCTGCCGCGCCCGCAAGCACCGGAGGTCGATGGTCGGACTGACTGTGGCGATACCTGGTTCCAGCTAGACGCGATGCTAGAGTGCGCCGCCCCGTCTCTCCCGCCCGCCGGACAGTGTCCGCTTCGATACCCAGGCCTTCCAAGCCACCGAAGAGCCATCGTCACAAGTTGCCCACGCTCGCTGACGTCGCGCGAGAAGCAGGGGTTTCTGAAGCGGCGGCGTCCTCCGCGCTCAGCGGTGCGAAGGGTTCGACGCGCGTGTCGGTCGAGACACGTGAGCGGGTCCTTGCGGTGGCGGCGCGCTTGAGCTACCGGCCGAACGCGACCGCGCGTGCGCTGACGTTTCAACGCACCAATGCCATTGGCTTCGTCGCCAACATCGCCAATGAGGAACCCAACCTCTACCTCCTGGAAGTGTTCAACGGCGTCGTGCGCGGTGCGACGGAGGTCCACCAGACCACATCCATCTTTCCGCTCAGTGGCTGGGAAGAAGCACCGAAACGCATCCCGGCCTTGTGCGACGGACGCGTCGACGGACTCGTCGTGCTGGCACCCTACCTGGAAGATGACAGCACGACCTGGCTCCCACCGCATACGCCCATGGTCACGATCCATGCCGGCAGGCTGTTGCGGGCGCAGGTGAACGTCGAGGCGGACGATGAAACGGGCGGCTATGCCATCGCGCGCCACATGCTCGGGCTTGGATATCGCCGCATCCTCTGCGTGGGGGGACCGGTGCGCGCCAAGGGCGCGGACCGCCGTGTCGAGGGCTTCCTGCGCGCCCATGACGAAGCCGGGGTCGAAGTTGCTTCCGACCATGTGATCCGCACGTGGTTCACCGGCGAAGGGGGCAGGCAGGCCATGCAGGAATGGCTGCAACGCCACCGCGGCCAGCCGTTGCCCGAGGCCGTCTGCTGTGGCAGCGACGACATCGCCTTCGGCTGCATCGAGGCATTGGAGGGCGTCGGGCTGAGCGTTCCTCGGGACATCTCGATTGCAGGCTTCGATGACACCTTGCTGGCCCGCTCACTGCACATGACGACGGTGCGCCAGCCCCTGCTTGAGATGGGGCGCCGCGCGGTCGAGGTCCTGATGCAGTTGATCGAAGCGCAGCGCCGAGGGGAAGCCTACGCCGGCCCAAGCGACATCGTTCTGCCCATCGAAATCGTTCACGGCCGAAGCTTGCCAGGTCCTCGAAGCACGCAGCTGATCATCCCTTGACACGGGGAAGCCGCTAGGTTTTTCCCTAGTTAGTTCGGCCACCGAACGAACTAAGATTGCTTGCGCGGCACGACCGCAACTATTTTGGTCAATTGATTAACCGCCCCATCAAATTGATTAACCGGTGAATTAACGCGCGTGGTTGGAGGAGTCATATGCCGCGGGGCGAATCCATTCATTTCTCCCGCGGACCTCGCTGCTGACGATGACCCTGCTTTGCCCGTGGGGTCGATCGATGAGTCCGCAAACCACCATGTGCACAGCCGCCACAACCGAATTGAAGGTTCTCACTTAGCCATGCGCCTCGCCAGACTGCTTCAACACACCGCTCTTTGCTGCGCAGCCATCACGTGTGCCGCCGCTCCGGCCGCCGGACTGGCACCAGGCGCCAACCCCGTGCTGCGCGACCGCTTCACCGCCGACCCCGCACCGCTGGTGGTGGGCGACACGGCCTACCTCTACGTGGGTCGCGACGAGGCCAAGGGCAACGACTTCTTCCTGATGAAGGAGTGGCTGGCCTACTCGTCCAAGGACCTGCGCCAGTGGACCGCCCACGGCACCGTCATGAAGCCCACCGATTTCAAGTGGGCGGTGAGCGATGCCTGGGCCGCGCAGGTGGTGCAGCGCAATGGCCGCTTCTACTTTTACGCCACCGTGCAGCACAACGACACGCAGCCGGGCAAGGCCATCGGCGTGGCGGTGGCCGACAACCCGCTGGGCCCGTTCAAGGATGCACGCGGCTCGGCGTTGATCACGGATGCGTCCACGCCCAGCCCCTACGGCTGGAGTGACATCGACCCCACCGTCTTCATCGACGACGACGGCACCGCCTGGCTGGCCTGGGGCAACCCGGTGCTCTACCTGGCCAAGCTCAAGGCCAACATGACCGAGCTGGACGGCCCCATCGAGAAGATCTCGGTGCCCAACTACACCGAGGGGCCGTGGCTGTCCAAGCGCAAGGGCACGTACTACCTGACCTACGCATCCATGGCGCAGCAGGGTCTCTTTGAGCATCTGTCTTATGCCACCGCGCCGAGCCCACGCGGCCCTTGGACCTACCAGGGCCTGCTGACCGGCGCCGTGCCCAACAGCTTCACCATCCATGCCGGCGTCATCGACGACTTCAAGGGCCAGTCCTATCTCGTTTATCACAATGCCGGGCTGACGCTGAACGGCGAGACCGGCGCCACCTCCCGCCGCTCGGTCGCGATGGAGTACCTCTACTACGACGCCGACGGCCGCATGTGGCCGATCACGCAGACGGAAGCCGGCATCAGCAAGCCGCCCCAGCCGCCCAAGGGCAAGGTGCCGGCGCTGGCGGACCCGGGCCGCTCCGACCCGCGCGTGGCCGTCCAGCAGTTCGCCCAGGGCTATCCCGAAACCTGGCCTGGCAGCCCGGCGCTGGCCTCCGTCACCCGGCCTTTCGAGCAGACACCCGAGCCCATCGGCTTCAACCGCGACGGCGGCGCCAGCCGCCTGGTGCAGACCTTCGTGCCGCGCGCCGACATCCCACTAGGCCGGCTCAGCCTGTACGCCGGTGACGGCCACGGCACGGACGCCACGCGCAGCTTGCGCCTGTCGTTGCGCGACGTGGAGGCCGGCACCGAACTGCTCGGTGCGGGCGAGGGCCTGGCCATTGCCTACCGGCCGCAAGGGGCCGGGCTGCTGAGCTTCGACTTCAGCGCCCATCCGCCTGTCGTGCTGAAGTCCGGTCGTCGCTACGCGCTGACGCTGCAGGGCCAGAAGGACGCGGTGACGATCAACCTCCGCGCCAGCCGCAGCGATGTCTATGCCGACGGCGAGGCGACCCTTGATGACCGGCCGCTGAAGGACAAGGAAAGCGGCCGCCCTGCGGACTTCGCGTTCGCGCTGTATGCGCGGTAGGCGCGCTGAAACGGCCTCAGGCCGGGCGGCAAGTCGCCTTGACCGACGCGACTCCAAATGACTGATCCGGACAAAACATGGACAAACACGCTGACGACCTGAGCCGCCCTTGCGCCGCCTCTCCCACCCGCCTCATGAACCGCCCGGTTCTTTGGCTCGTGATGGCCCTCGTGCTCTGCGTCGCGTCTCAGGCCGTTCCGGCGGCACAGGCAGCTCCTGCTCACAACCCGCTGATCTGGGCCGACGTTCCGGACATCGCCATCATCCGAGTAGGCAAGACCTACTACATGAGCAGCACGACGATGCACATGAGCCCGGGCCTGCCGATCATGAAGTCGACGGACTTGGTCAACTGGCGCATGGCTTCCTACGCCTATGAAACGCTGGCAGACAACGAAGCCCTCCGCCTCGACAACGGCAAGGACGCCTACGCGGCCGGCTCGTGGGCCCCCAGCCTGCGTTACCACGACGGCGTGTTCTATGCCTCGACGTTCTCCTACACCAGCGGACGCACCCACATCTACACCACGCGCGATCCAGAGCGCGGCCCGTGGAAGGAGATGAGCTTCGAGCCCGTGCTGCATGACCACAGCTTGTTCTTCGACGATGACAGTCGCGTCTACATGGTTTACGGAGGCGGGCGCATCACGCTCGTCGAGCTGAAATCCGATCTCTCCGGCATCAAGCCCGGCGGCGTGAACAAGGTTCTCATCGAGAACGTCAACACCG